>JBJMHP010000057.1:0-11823 GCA_045807325.1 Actinomycetes bacterium
GACCTGGGCATCATCCATCCCTATGTCGTGGCGACGAAGAATGCCGGACTGCTGGTGTCGGGGAGAGCGCTGCGGGCCGAGAGCTATCTGCACCTACGCGACCGGCAGGCCCGCCAGACCAAGGCCGCACGGCGAGCGCCCAAGCCCGGGCAGCGTGGCTCACGCCGCTGGCGCCGCTACCGGTTGCGACAGCGCCGCTTCGAGGTCCGCCACCGCCGCCGCATCCACCAAGCTCAGCATGAGGCAGCCAAGCAGGTTATCGCATTCGCCGTCCACCATCGGGTCGGCACCTTGGTGGTTGGCGACCCCAAGGGCATCACCGACAAGGACGCCGGTCGCGTGCACAATCTCCGACTGCGGCAGTGGCGACGCACCCATCTGCTGCGAGCGCTACACGACAAGGCCGAGCGCGCCGGCATGCGGCTCTGGCTGGTGGACGAGCGCGGCACATCCTCGACGTGTCCGGCCTGCCAACAGCGCGTCCCGAAGCCGCAGGGACGTTTGTTCTACTGCCCGCACTGCCAATTTCACGGGCACCGTGACCTGGTGGGTGCCCACAACATCGCCGCCAAGACTGGCGGCGGACCCACGAGCGCAGGCTTTCCTGTCCTCGTCGAGCACCGTCGGGCTGGCATCGTGCCGGCACGGCGTGACCGACGCCGCCACCTCCACGACCAGCGACGTCGGTCCTGCCTGGCCTCGGGCCTCCCAGACAGGCCAAATGCGTCTTCTGGTTGTCGCTCGTCAGGCGTGGGGCGGTACCCTGCGCCTGGCGAGGATCAAGCAGCGCCCTCTACCAGGGCGCACATTGCTTGAAGGGGCACTTGACTTTATGAACCGAGACTTCCTGGGCGTGCTGCGTGAGCGCGTTCTCGTCTTCGATGGCGCCATGGGAACGATGCTGCAGAACGCCGGGTTGTCGCTGGACGACTACCAGGGCAAGGAGGGGTGCAGCGAGATCCTGTGCGTGACCCGGCCGGACGTGGTCAAGGGGATCCATGCGGCCTACTTCGAGGCCGGGGCGGACGCGGTGGAGACCAACTCGTTCGGGTCGTCGGCGATCGTGCTGGCCGAGTACGACATCGCCGACCAGGTGGTGCCGCTGAACCGGCTGGCCGCCCGGCTGGCTCGGGAGGTGGCCGACGACTTCCAGGCCGACGGGCGGCCCCGGTGGGTGGCCGGGTCGATCGGACCCGGGACCAAGCTGCCCACCCTGGGGCACACCAGCTACGACGTCCTGGCCGGGACCTACGCCGACCAGGCCTTCGGGCTGCTGGAGGGCGGGGCGGATCTCCTCCTGATCGAGACCTGCCAGGACCTGCTCCAGGTCAAGGCGGCCGTGGCCGGGGCGTTCGCGGGCATGCAGCGGGCCGGCAGGCGGGTGCCGCTGATCACCCAGGTGACGGTGGAGACCACCGGCCAGATGCTGCTCGGGTCCGACATCGCCGCCGCCCTGACCGCGATCGAGCCGCTCGGGGTCGACGTGATCGGGATGAACTGCGCCACCGGGCCGGCCGAGATGGGCGAGCACCTGCGCTACCTGGCCCAGCACGCCCGCACGCCGCTGTCGTGCCTGCCCAACGCCGGCCTGCCCGAGCTGCGCGACGGCAAGCCCTGGTATCCGCTCACCCCCGAGGAGCTGGCCGAGGCCCACACCCGGTTCGTGTCCGAGTTCGGGCTCAGCGTCGTCGGCGGCTGCTGCGGCACCACCCCCGAGCACATCCGCCAGGTGGTGGAGGCCCTTGGCGGCCACGCCCCCGCCCGCCGGGAGCCGGACCACGAGCCCAGCCTGTCCAGCCTCTACCAGTCGGTCCCGCTCGACCAGGACACCACCTACCTGACGGTGGGGGAGCGCTGCAACGCCAACGGGTCCCGCAGGTTCCGCGACCTGATGCTCGAGGGCGACCTGGACGGCATGGTCGGCATCGCCAAGGAGCAGATCCGTGAGGGCGCCCACGTGCTGGACGTCTGCGTCGACTACGTCGGCCGCGACGGCGTCCCCGACATGGACGCCCTGACCGCCGTCCTGGCCCAGCAGTCGACCGTGCCCGTCATGCTCGACTCGACTCAGGCCGATGTGCTCGAGGCCGGGCTCAAGCGCCTGGGCGGCCGGGCCATCATCAACTCCATCAACCTGGAGGACGGCGAGGCCCGCATGGACGCCGTCTGCCCGATGGCCAGGCGGTACGGGGCCGCCCTGGTCGCCCTGCTGATCGACGAGGAGGGCCAGGCCCGCGACGTCGACTGGAAGCTGCGCATCGCCCACCGCATCCACGACCTGGCCACCACCAAGCACGGCCTGGCCCCCGAGGACCTGGTGTTCGACGCCCTCACCTTCCCGCTCGGGTCCGGGCAGGAGGACCTGCGCGGCGACGCCATCGCCACCCTGGAGGCGATCCGGCGGATCAAGGCCGAGCTGCCCGGGGTCCGGACCATCCTGGGCGTCTCCAACGTCTCCTTCGGCCTCGCCCCTGCGGCCCGCCAGGTGCTCAACTCGGTGTTCCTGCACGAGGCCCGCGAGGCCGGGCTGGACGCGGCCATCGTCGCCCCGGCCCGGATCCTGCCCATGCACCGCATCGACGAGGAGCAGCGCCAGGTCGCCCTGGACCTGATCTACGACCGGCGGCGCGGCGGCTACGACCCGCTGCAGAAGTTCATGGCCCTGTTCGAGGGCAAGGAGGTGGCCAAGGCGGCCAGCGCCGAGGACCTGGCCGCCCTGCCCATCGACGAGCGCCTTCAGCGCCGCGTCGTCGACGGGGTCCGCGAGGGCCTGGAGGCCGACCTGGCCGAGGCCATGCGGTCCCGCAGCCCCCTGGCCATCATCAACGAGGTCCTGCTGTCCGGGATGAAGACGGTCGGCGACCTGTTCGGGGCCGGGGAGATGCAGCTGCCGTTCGTGCTCCAGTCGGCCGAGGTCATGAAGGCCGCGGTCGCGGTCCTCGAACCCCACATGGAAAAGGCCGACCAGGGCGGCAAGGGCCGGGTGGTGCTGGCCACCGTCAAGGGGGACGTCCACGACATCGGCAAGAACCTGGTCGACATCATCCTCACCAACAACGGCTACACGGTCCACAACATCGGCATCAAGCAGCCCATCGCGACCATCATCGAGAAGGCCGAGGAGGTCGGGGCCAACGCCATCGGCATGTCCGGGCTGCTGGTCAAGTCGACCATCGTGATGCGCGACAACCTGGAGGAGCTGAACGCCCGCGGCCTGGCCAGCTACCCGGTGCTGCTGGGCGGGGCGGCGCTGAACCGCACCTATGTCGAGGGCGACCTGCGCCAGCTCTACAAGGGCCGGGTGTTCTACTGCCGCGACGCCTTCGCCGGCCTGCGGGTCATGGACCAGCTCCGCGAGGAGCGCGAGCAGGGCGTGCAGGCGGTCAAGGAGCCGGTGCGGGCGCCCCGGGTCGCCCCGGCCCGGCCCCGCGGCCCGGCGCCGGCGCCGCCCGGCACCGACGAGCTGGCCCGCTCCGACGTGGCCACCGACGTGCCCGTCCCGACCGCGCCGTTCCTCGGCGAGGCCCGGGTGGTCAAGGGCATCCCGGTCCGCGACCTGGTGCCGTACCTGAACGAGTCGGCCCTGTTCCGGGGCCAGTGGCAGCTGCGCCCGGTGGGCGGCAAGGAGGCCTGGCGCCACACCCTGGAGACCGAGGCCCGGCCGCGCCTGCGGGCCCTGCTGGACGAGGCCATCGCCGGCCAGATCCTGCGCCCGGCGGTCGTCTACGGCTACTTCCCCTGCAACGGCGACGGCAACGACCTGGTCGTCTGGGACGACGACGGCCGCGAGCGGGTCCGCTTCACCTTCCCCCGCCAGCGCCGCGACCGGCGGCTGTGCATCGCCGACTTCTTCCGGCCGATCTCCTCGGGCGAGCCCGACGTGATCGGCATGCACGTGGTCACCATGGGCCTGGCCGCCTCGGGAGCAACGGCCAGGCTGTTCGCCGACAACCGCTACCGCGAGTACCTGGAGCTGCACGGCGTCACCGTCGAGATGGCCGAGGCCCTGGCCGAGTACTGGCACCAGCGCGTCCGCCAGGAGCTGGGCATCGCCGGGGACGACGCCGACGACATGGAGGAGCTGTTCGACCAGGGGTACCGGGGCTCGCGCTACTCCTTCGGCTACCCGGCCTGCCCGGACCTGGAGGAGCAGACCAAGCTGTTCGAGCTGCTGCGCCCCGAGCGGATCGGGGTCGAGCTGTCGGAGGAGTTCCAGCTCCACCCCGAGCAGTCGACCTCGGCCATCATCGTGCATCATCCGGAGGCCAAGTACTTCAACGCGAGGTGAGCCGTGGCCGCAGGAAGCGAGCAGCTGTTCGTCTCGCGGCTGGCGCGGCTGCCGGTGCGGGCGCCAACCGGCGAGACGATCGGGCGGATCTCGGACGTGGTGATCGCCCGGACCGACCCGGGGTCGCCGCCGCCGGTGCTGGGCTTCACCGTGATGGTGCAGCGCCGCCCCATCTTCGTCGGGGTCGGCCGGGTCCGTGAGCTGGACGAGAGCGGGGCCACCCTCTCCACCGGCACGGTCAACCTGCGACCGTTCCAGCAGCGGGAGGGGGAGACGCTGGTCATCGGGGAGCTGCTGGACGCCCACATCCGCCACCGGGAGACCGGCAAGCAGCTGCGCCTCAACGACGTGGCCATCGGCCGGGTCCGCGAGGAGTGGGTGGTGACCGCCTTGGACGTGCTCGAGCCCGGCGGGGGGCTGCGGCCCTGGCGGCGGGCCAAGCACCTGCGGCTGTCCTGGGACCAGGTGGCCGGGCTGGAGCCGGCCGAGTCGGCCGAGCGCCGGGTGGCCGCCCTGGCCAACCTGCGCCCGGCCGACCTGGCCGCCGCCCTCCAGGCCCTGCCCGTCCAGGCCCGCCAGGAGGTGGTGGCCGGCCTGGACGACGACCGTCTGGCCGAGGCCATGGAGGAGCTGCCCGAGGAGCTCCAGGCGGTCCTGCTGGCCGGGCTGGGGGACGAGCGGGCGGCCGACGTGCTGGAGGCGATGGACCCCGACGACGCCGCCGACCTGCTGGGCGAGCTGCCCGAGGCCGAACGGGCGCGCCTGCTGGCCCTGATGGTGCCGGACGAGGCCGAGCCGGTGCGGCGGCTGCTGGTCTACGACGAGGAGACCGCGGGCGGGCTGATGACCACCGAGCCGGTGATCATGCGGGCCGCCGACACCGTGGCCGAGGCCCTGGCCCGGGTCCGCGACCCCGACCTGCCGCCGGCCCTGGCCGCCCAGGTGTTCGTGGTCAGGCCCCCGACCCAGACCCCGAGCGGCCGCTACCTGGGCGTGGCCTACCTCCAGCGGCTGCTGCGGGAGCCGCCCAGCGCGGAGCTGGGGTCCTGCATCGACACCGACCTGGACTGCCTCGGCCCCGAGGAGCCGACCCGCCGGGTGGCCGAGTACCTGGCCGCCTACGACCTGCTCGCCGCCCCGGTGTGCGACCCCCAGGGCCGCCTGCTGGGGGCCGTCTCCATCGACGACGTGCTCGACCACCTGCTGCCCGAGGCGTGGCGGCGGGGTGCGGCGGGGGTCGGCCGGTGAGGGTCGGGCCGCCTCGGGGCCGGCGGAGCTGGTCGCTGGGGGCGCCGCGTCAGCCGGCCCGCCTCCAGCTCCAGCCCATCCACTACGACCCGGACGCGTTCGGCCGCTTCTCCGAGGGCATCGCCCGGTTCCTCGGCACCGGCCGCTACCTGGTGTTCCAGACCGCGGTGGTGGCGCTCTGGGTCAGCTGGAACGTGCTGTTCCGCAACACCGAGGCCGCCTTCGACCCGTACCCGTTCATCCTGCTCACCCTGGCCCTGTCGCTGCAGGCCTCCTATGCGGCCCCGCTGATCCTGCTCGCCCAGAACCGCCAGGCCGAGCGGGACCGCCAGGAGGTCGAGCGCGACCGGCGCACCAGCACCCGCACCCAGGCCGACACCGAGTACCTGGCCAGGGAGCTGGCCGCGATCCGCCTGGCCCTGGGCGAGATGCCGACCCGCGACTACCTGGACGAGGAGCTGGAACGGCTCCGGGAGGAGCTGGAACGGCTGCGGGAGCGGGTCGGGGAGTCGCCCACATCCGGCGCCCAGATGCCACGTCCCCCTCCTGCCGGGCCGTAGCTACACCCCAGGGGTGACGTCCGACACCGGCCGGCCGCCGATCTCCACCGTCCGCCGGAGCAGGTCGCGCAGGCCGACCAGGCCCCCGGCGGGGGGCCCCAGCCCGTCGGCGGCCGAGCCGGCGAGGGCGTCCTCGATGGCGTCCAGGTGGCGGGCCAGCAGCTCGCCCAGGTCGGCGGCGACCTGCGCCTGGACCCCGAGGGTGCGCAGATGGTCGGCCAGGGACCGGTAGGCGTCGCGGGCCGCGGCCGCGTCCTGGAGGCCGCCGGCCTGGTCCGGGCCCGGATGGCAACGCTGGATGCCGGCCTCGGCGGCCGGCTGGAGGGCGACCGCCCGCTCGGCCAGGGCGAGCAGGGCGTCCCGCCCCGCCGGGTTCTCCCGCGCCCACTCGGCCAGGGACGTACTCAGGATGGCCAGCCCCTCGCGCCCCGGCGGCCAGGGACCGCACCGTCTGCCGGCTGGATCCTCACGCGGCCTCGATGTCGGCGATGGTGGCGCCGGTGGGGACGGACTGGCCCTCGTGCACCTCCAGGCCGGACACGGTCCCGGCCTGGTGGGCGGTGACGTGGTTCTCCATCTTCATCGCCTCCAGGACGACCAGGGTCTGGCCGGCCTTGACGGCGTCGCCCTCGGCCACCAGCACCTTGACGATCGTGCCCTGCATGGGGGTCTTGACGACCTCCTTGCCGGGGCCGCCGGACTCGGCCCGGGCCCGCTCCAGGGCCTTGGGGGACCGGGGGGAGCGGGTCCGGTCCGGCACCTTGACCGGCTCCTGGGGGAACAGGTCGACGTCGAAGCGCTTGCCCTCCAGCTCGATGACCAGGCGCCGGGGCGGGGCCTTGGCCGTCCGCGGCCCGGCCCCGTCCAGGATGGCCGGCTCCAGCGACGACAGGTCCATGCCCTGCTCGACCAGGACGGTGGAGACCTCCCCGGCCACGAACGCCGGGTCCAGCATGGCCAGGCGGTGGAAGGGGATGGTGGTGGGCACGCCCTCGATCTGGAACTCGTCGAGGGCCCGCAGCATCCGCCGCCGGGCCTGGTCGCGGTCCTCGCCCCAACAGATCAGCTTGGCCAGCAGCGAGTCGTAGTCCTGGGGGACGGTGAAGCCGGCCCGCACGCCGGCGTCGACCCGCACCCCGGGGCCGCCCGGCTCCCGCCAGCCGGTGATGGGGCCGGGCGCCGGCATGAACCTCGCCCCCGGGTCCTCGGCGTTGATCCGGACCTCGATGGCATGCCCGCGGGCCACCACGGTGTCGTAGGCGGCCGGGATGCCCTCGCCGGCGGCCACCCGGAGCTGGGCGTGGACCAGGTCGATGCCGGCCGTCAGCTCGGTCACCGGGTGCTCGACCTGGAGGCGGGTGTTCATCTCCAGGAAGTAGAACTTGGCCGTGGCCGGCTCGTAGAGGAACTCGATGGTGCCGGCGTTCTCGTAGTCGGCCGCCCTGGCGATGTCGCAGGCGGCCTTGCCGAGGGCGACCCGCACCTCCTCCGGCAGGCCGGGGGCGGGGGCCTCCTCGACCAGCTTCTGGTGGCGGCGCTGAAGGGAGCAGTCGCGCTCGCCCAGGAACACCACCTCGCCGCGCCCGTCGGCCAGGATCTGGGCCTCGATGTGGCGGGGGGCGTCCAGGTAGCGCTCGACGTAGATCTCGTCGCGGCCGAAGGCGGCCTTGGACTCGCGCCGGGCCGACTCCAGCCCGGCGGCCACCTCCTCGGCCGAGCGGACCACCTTCATGCCCCGGCCGCCGCCGCCGAAGGCCGCCTTGAGGGCCAGCGGGTAGCCGTGGCGGTCGCCGAAGGCCACCGCCCCCTCCGGGCCGGCCAGCGGCTCGACCGTGCCCGGGACCAGCGGCGCCTTGGCCTGCTCGGCCACCCGGCGGGCGGCGACCTTGTCGCCCATGGTCGCGATCGCGGCCGGCTTGGGCCCGACCCAGCGCAGCCCGGCGTCCATGACCGCCTGGGCGAAGGTGGCGTTCTCGGCCAGGAACCCGTAGCCGGGGTGGACGGCGTCGACCTTGGCCCGGCGGGCCACCTCGACCAGGGCGTCGACGTTCAGGTAGCTCTTGGCCGGGGCGGCCTCGCCGATGTGCCAGGCCTCGTCGGCCACCTCCACGTGGAGGGCGTCGCGGTCGGCGTCGGAGTAGACCGCCACCGCCACCAGGCCGAGCTCGCGGCAGGCGCGCAGCACGCGCACGGCGATCTCGCCCCGGTTGGCGACCAGCACCTTCTCCACGCGGCTGCCTCCTCGAGAAATTGGGCCCGACCGGGCGTCGCCGACAAGCGTAGCCCAGCGGTGACCCGCGCAGGTAACAACCCCGGCTGCATAAGGTTTGCGCAACGCTCTAGGGTGCAACCGCAATTCTGTGGGGGGCGAAGGTTCCAAGGACACGAACGACCGACGAAGACCCGGAAGGAAGCGGAGCACGGTGAGCGAAGCCACTGCCATCCCCGTCCAGGCCTGGCCGGCCACCCTGGAGGAGTTCTGGTCCTGGCACATGCAGGCCGCCTGCCGGCAGGTGGACACGGACCTGTTCTTCTCGCCGGAGGGGGAGCGGGGGCCGCGCAAGGAGCGCCGCGAGGCCGCGGCCAAGCAGGTCTGCGGGTCGTGCCGGGTGGTGGAGCTGTGCGCGGCCTACGCCATCGCCACCCGGGAGCCCTACGGCACCTGGGGCGGCCTGTCCGAGCACGACCGCCGCGAGCTGCTCCGCCACATGGACCCGCGCCTGGCCCAGCTGCGCTACCGCACGGCGCTGGCCGCCTGGGAGCAGACAAAGGCGTGGAGTCGGCCTCCGGCCGACGACAACTGATTCCGACCGGCAGATTCGCCGGTCGGCTACGGGTCGCGGCCCCAGGTCGAGCGGAGGCTGGCTCCCCAGCGGGTGCCGGCCTCGTACGCCCTGACCCCGATGCCGGGGCGGACGTTGGTCACCCAGGGGCCCTGCTCCTGGCTCTTGTCCCAGGCCTCGACCCGGTCGATGGCCGCGGCCAGGACCTCGGCCTCGTCGCCTTCGGGCACGCCCTTGACCAGCCGGAACCGCAGCCCGTCGGGGGTGTGCAGGACCAGGATGTCGCCCGGTTGGGGTCTGGTCACAGGGGGATGTTCCCGTGCTTGCGGGGCGGCCGGACCTCCCGCTTGGTCACGCACATCTCCAGGGCCTGGATGAGCCGCGGGCGGGTCACCTGGGGCTCGATCACCTCGTCGATGTAGCCCCGCTCGGCGGCGATGTAGGGGTTGGCGAGCCGCTCGGTGTAGTCGGCCACCAGCTCGTCGCGCCGGGCCGCCGGATCGGCGGCCGTCTCGATCTCCTTGCGGAAGATGATGTTGACCGCCCCCTGCGGCCCCATGACGGCGATCTCGGCCGTCGGCCAGGCGAAATTGATGTCGGCCCGCAGCGGCTTGGACGCCATCACGTCGTAGGCGCCGCCGTAGGCCTTGCGGGTGATCACCGTGATCTTGGGCACGGTGGCCTCGGCGTAGGCGTACAGCAGCTTGGCCCCGTGGCGGATGATGCCGCCCCACTCCTGGCTGGTCCCGGGCATGAACCCGGGCACGTCGACGAAGCTGACGATGGGGATGTTGAAGGCGTCGCAGAAGCGCACGAACCGGGCGCCCTTGACCGAGGCGTTGATGTCCAGGACCCCGGCCAGGTGCAGCGGCTGGTTGCCGACGATCCCCACCGGCCGGCCGTTGAGGCGGGCCAGGCCGATGACGATCGACTCGGCGTGGGCCTGGAGGATCTCCAGGAACTCGCCGTCGTCGACCACCCGGGTGACGACCTCGCGGATGTCATAGGGCTGGTTGGGGTGGTCGGGGACCAGGTCGACCAGGGCCTGCTCCTCGCGGCGGGGGTCGTCGGTGGGCTGGCGCCGCGGCGGGTCCTCCATGTTGTTGAGCGGCAGGAACCCGATCAGCTCGCGGGCCAGGTCGAAGCACTCGTCCTCGTCCTCGGCGGCGAAGTGGGCCGTGCCCGACTTGGTGGCGTGGGTCATGGCCCCGCCCAGCTCCTCGAAGGTCACGTCCTCGCCGGTGACCGTCTTCACCACGTCGGGGCCGGTGATGAACATGTAGGAGGTCTCCTTGACCATCAGCACGAAGTCGGTGATGGCCGGGGAGTAGACGGCGCCGCCGGCCGAGGGGCCCATGATCAGCGACAGCTGGGGGACCACCCCGGAGGCCTGGACGTTGCGCCAGAAGATCTCGGCGTAGCCGGACAGGGCGACCACGCCCTCCTGGATGCGGGCCCCGCCGGAGTCGTTGATGCCGATGCACGGCACCCCCATCTTCATCGACAGGTCCATGACCTTGCAGATCTTCTCGGCCATGACCTCGCCCAGGGAGCCGCCGAAGACGGTGAAGTCCTGGGAGAACAGGCAGACCCGGCGGCCGCCGATGGTGCCGTAGCCGGTCACCACCCCGTCGCCGGGGAGGCGCCGCCTGTCCATGCCGAAGGCGGTCGACCGGTGGGTGGCCAGCATGTCGGTCTCGACGAACGACCCCGGGTCGAGCAGGCCGTCGATCCGCTCCCTGGCCGTGAGCTTGCCCTTGTCGTGCTGGACCTCCACCGCCTGCTGGGAGCCGGCGTGCAGCGCCTGCTCCTTGCGTGAGCGCAGCTCCTCGATCCGTTCCTTCATGGTCTTCGGCTGCTGTGGCGCCACCTGGCCCGTCCTCTCCTGCCCGCCGCTGGTGACCGGCATTGTAGGCGGTAGGCTGCGGCGGTCATGGATGTCGACGAGAGCGGCTGGGTCCGGCGGGCCCTGCCCGGGTTCTTCACCCCGCTCGAGGTGGTGGCCAGCGTGCCCACCACCATGGCCAGGGCGGCCGAGCTGGCCGCCGCCGGCGAGCCCGAGGGGGCCACGGTCGTGGCCGAGGAGCAGACCGAGGGCCGGGGGCGGCTGGGCCGGGCGTGGGTGGCGCCGCCGGGCAGCTCGCTGCTGCTGTCGGTGGTGCTGCGGCCGCCGATCGAGCGGGAGGCGGTCTGGCTGACGGTGGCGGCCGCCGGGGTGGCCCTGGCCGAGGCGGTCGACGCGGTCGCCCCGGGGGCGGCCCCGGCCGGTCTCAAGTGGCCCAACGACCTGGAGCTCGGTGGCCGCAAGGCGGCCGGCCTGCTGGCCGAGGCCCACCTGGAGGGGGACCGGCTGGCCGCGGTCCTGCTCGGCATGGGCGTGAACGTCGGCCAGGGGGCGGGCGACTTCCCACCCGAGGTGGCCGACCGGGCGACCAGCGTCAGCCTGGCCGCCGGCACCCCGGTCGACCGGGCCGAGCTGCTGGCCGCCTGGGCCGGCCGGTTCCTGGACGGCTACGCCGACCTGTCCGCCAGCCGCCCCGGCCCGGTGCTGGCCGCCTACCGTCGCCGCCTGGTCACCGTCGGCCAGCAGGTCCGGGTCGACCGCCTCGGCACCGACCCGGTGGTCGGCACCGCCGTCGACCTGACGGCCACCGGCGGCCTGGTCGTCCAGACCGCCTCCGGCGCCCGCGTCGAGGTCCTCGCCGGCGACGTCCAGCACCTACGCCCGGGCTGAGGGTTCGAGGCGCAGGCGCCCCTCAGCCCGAGCCGCCGTGTCGGGGATCCCCCAGGCCGGGTGCCCCGCACCCACCGCCGGGCGTGCCGAACCCGGACCCGTCGGCGTCGGGTCCCCCGGTGGGGGAGCGTAGCCCATCGCCGGTTGCGGGGGATCCGGATGTCCACAGCCCCCGGGCCAACCCGTCCCTCACCGGCCCACCAGCCGCCG
>JBJMHP010000058.1:0-8521 GCA_045807325.1 Actinomycetes bacterium
CGGCTCCGCGGGCTCGGCGGGCTTGATCGTACGCTTGGCCGCCCGGCGACCGGCGGCCACGACCGCGGCCAGGACGGCAGCGGCGGCCAGGACCAGGGCCGCCACCGCGAATGGGGAGACGGTGATGGCATAGGTGACGGCCGCGATCAGCCCGGCGGCGGGGATGGTGAGGACCCAGGCCCAGACGATCCGCCGGGCCACGCCCCAGCGGACCGCCGACAGGCGCCGGGTCGCCCCCACCCCGACGATCGCCCCGGTGATGGTGTGGGGGGTGGAGACGGGAATCCCCAAGAAGGTGGCCAGGTACAGCGAGCAGGCGGCGGCCGTCTCGGCCGAGAAGCCGCCGACCGGCTTGAGGGCGGTGATGCGCTGGCCGAGGGTCTTGACGATCCGCCAGCCGCCGGACAGGGTGCCGAGGGAGATGGCCGTGTAGGCGGCGATCACCACCCAGGGCGGGACCGGCAGGTCGCCGTCCGCCTCGAGGTGGAGGTAGCCGGCACCGACCAGCAGGGCGCTGATGATGCCCATGGTCTTCTGGGCGTCGTTGCCGCCGTGGCCCAGGCTGAAGGCGGCCGCCGAGACCAGCTGCAGGCGCCGGAACAGGCTGTCGACCCGGGCCGGGGTGGCCCGCCGGAACAGCCACAGGTTGGCCAGCATGAGCAGGAACCCGAGGACCATCCCGAGCAGCGGCGACACGGCGATGAACAGGATGGTCTTCTCCAGGCTGGCCGCGTTCAGGACGCTGAAGCCGGCCTTGGCCACGCCGGCCCCGGCGAAGCCGCCGATGAGGGCGTGCGACGAGGAGGTCGGCAGCCCGAGCCACCAGGTGAGGAAGTTCCAGGTGACAGCCCCGGCAAGCCCGGCGAAGACCACCGCCTCGGAGACCACCTCGGAGTCGACGGTCTTGCCGACGGTGTTGGCCACCCCGGTGTGGAACACCAGGACGGCCGCGAAGTTGAAGAAGGCCGCCCAGACGACCGCCATCCGCGGGGTCAGGACCCGGGTCGAGACCACGGTGGCGATCGAGTTGGCGGCGTCGTGGAAGCCGTTGGTGAAGTCGAACACCAGCGCCAGCAGGACGATGGCGACGACCGAGACGAGAGCCAGGTCAGGCATGCTTGATGATGACGGCCTCGACGGTGTGGGCCACCTGCTCGAAGTGGTCGAGGGCCTCCTCCAGCTGCTCGACGATGTCCTTCCACATGAGCACGTAGCGGGCCGGATGCTCGCCCTCGAAGTTGTACAGGTCGGCCCGGGCCCGGCGGTAGAGCTGGTCGCCCTCGTGCTCCAGCTCGTTGACGTTGATCAGGTAGGTGCGCAGCGGCTCCTGCTTGAGCCCGCGCAGGTTGCGCAGGCCGTCGGCGGTCGCCCTGGCCCCCCGGTCGATGAGGCGGGCCTGCTCCACCACCGCGTCCAGCGGCTCCAGGACCTTGTGCAGCACCAGCATGTCGGCCGCCGCCTCGATGGCGTCGAGCACGTCGTCCAGCTGGCCGGCCAGGGCGTGGATGTCCTCGCGGTCGAAGGGGGTGATGAAGGTGCTGTTGAGCCGGGAGTAGATGGCATGGGTGAGCCGGTCGCCCTCGTGCTCGGCCTCGACCAGCCGCTTGGCCTTCATCTCGGGGTCGACGAAGTCCTCGACCATGTCCAGCAGCAGCCGCGCCGCGGTGGCGAGGTTGGCCGCGACCTCATCGAACAGGTCGAAGTACGACTCCTCACGGGGAAAGATGCGGAGCCTCAAGCGTCCTCCCATCTTGTTGGGGAGCACGCAGAGAGTACCCGACGGGGCCCTAGCCGAAGCGGCCGGTGACGTAATCCTCGGTCCGCCGGTCGGCCGGGTGGGTGAAGAGCGTGTCGGTGCGGTCGACCTCGACCAGCACGCCGGTGCCCCCGGCCGCCTCGGCGTTGAAGAAGGCCGTGCGGTCGGAGATCCGGGCCGCCTGCTGCATATTGTGGGTGACGATCACGATCGTGTAGTCCTGCTTGAGCTGCTCCATGAGGTCCTCGATGCGACCGGTGGAGACCGGATCGAGGGCCGAGGCGGGCTCGTCCATCAGGATCACGTCGGGGGAGACGGCGATGGCCCTGGCGATACAGAGCCGCTGCTGCTGGCCGCCGGAGAGGGCGAGGGCGTTCTGCTTGAGCTTGTCCTTGACCTCGTCCCACAGGGCGGCGCGGCGTAGGGACCGCTCGACCAGCTCGTCCATGCTCTCGGGCCGCATGCCGATGGCCTTGGGCCCGAAGGCGATGTTGTCGTAGACCGACTTGGGGAACGGGTTGGGCTTCTGGAAGACCATGCCGATGTGTCGGCGCACCTCGACCGGGTCGACGTCGTCGCCGTACAGGTCCTGACCGTTGTAGAGGATCTTGCCCTCGACCCTCGCCCCGGGGATCAGGTCGTTCATGCGGTTCAGGCAGCGGATCAGGGTGCTCTTGCCGCAGCCCGAGGGGCCGATGAAGGCGGTGATCTCGTTCTTGTTGATCTCCAGGCTCACGCCGCGCAGGGCGAGGAAGCTGCCGTAGTAGACGTGCACGTCGTCGAGGCCGAACACCACCTCGGCGGGGCCGGGACGCTCCTTGCCGGCCCGTGCCCTGACCACGTCGGTGATGCGGTGCCCGCGCTGGTCCTCGTCCTGGCTCACCTGCATCCGTCCCTGGGTCATCGGGTCACCACCGAATCGTGTACCGGTTGCGGAGATGGACGGGAGGTGAACGGGATGGAACCTTCGTTTCGGCCGAAGGTGAACGGCCGGGGCCGGCCTAGCCATCGAAGCGGTAGCCGACGCCGCGGACGGTCACGATCAGCTTGGGGTCGCGGCGGTCCTCCTCGACCCGGGCCCGCAGCCGCTTCACGTGCACGTCCAGGGTCTTGGTGTCGCCGACGTAGTCGTAGCCCCAGACCCGGTCGATCAGGGTCTGCCGGGTCAGGACCCGGTTGCGGTTCTCCATCAGGATCTCGAGCAGCTCGAACTCCTTCAGAGGCAGGTTGACCTGGGTCCCGCGCACCCTGACCTCGTGGCGCTCCTGGTCGAGGCGGATGCCGCCGACCTCGAGCACGGCCGTCTCCGGGCGCGGGCCGTCGGTGGCCGTGCCGGCCCGCCTGAGCAGGGCACGGACCCTGGCCACGAGCTCGCGCAGGGAGAACGGCTTGGTCACGTAGTCGTCGGCGCCCATCTCCAGCCCGACGACCCGGTCGACCTCGGCGTCACGGGCGGTGAGCATGAGGATCGGCACCTGGCTGGTGCCCCGGATCCGGCGGCACACGTCCCAGCCGTTGAGGGTCGGGAGCATCAGGTCGAGCACGACCAGGTCGGGCCGCTCGGCCTCGAAGTCGCGCAGGGCCTCGCCGCCGTCGGTGGCCGTCACGACCTCGAAGCCCTCGCGCGACAGGGCGTAGCGGATCGCCTCGAGCAGCGACTCCTCGTCGTCGACGACCATGACCTTGGGCATGGGACCAACATTCCACTCCGCCGGGCGGCCGGGCAACGCGCGATGGGAAACCTTCACTGTCCGTTTCCCTGCCGTCCACCTCCGCGACCTCCCGGCGTGCGGCCCACGCGTACGATGACCACGACGAACAGGGGGTTTGAGCGTGCGGACGACCTTCGAACAACGCCTCGAGGGGCTCGAGGCCAAGCTGCTCCAGATGGGCCAGCTGGTCCAGAGCCAGCTCGACCGGACCCTGGAGGCGCTGTCCTCCTTCGACACCACCCTGGCCGACGAGGTCATCGTCCGCGACGACCAGATCGACCGGGCCTACGTCGAGGTCGAGCAGGAGATCCTGCGCACCCTGGCCCTGCAGGCGCCCGTGGCCAAGGACCTCCGCCTGGTGGCCGGCGTGCTCCACATCAACTCCCACATCGAGCGGATGGGCGACCTGTGCGTGAACATGGCCAAGTTCGTCCGCATCACCAAGGACTACCCGCCGGTCCCCGAGATCCAGTCCACTCTGGTCGAGATGGGCGGCCACGCCCAGCGGATGGTGGCCGCGGCCATGACCTGCTTCGCCCGCCGTGACCTGGACCTGGCTGAGCGTCTGCCCATCCTCGACCAGCCGCTGGACCGGCTCAACGCCGAGGTCTTCCGGCAGATCGAGCGGGCCGCGGCCGACGAGCGGACCCTGGAGTGGGCCAGCCGGATGGTCCTGGTCGCCCGCTACCTGGAGCGCCTCGGCGACCACTCGGTCGACATTGGCGAGCAGGTGGTGTTCATCGTCACCGGCGAGGTCAAGGAGCTCGTCCCCTCCAAGGCGGTCCGGGCCGGGGTGGAGGACGGCTAGGTCGTGGCCTTTCTCAGCGCAGGCCGGCGGGTCGCCGCCCTGCGGCGGACCGTCCACCGGCTGGCCGAGACGACGCTGCCCGGCTGGCGCTGGACCGAGCCCGACGACCTGCGGGGCCTGACCAACGAGCTGAGCGCGATCACCACCCGGCTGCGGGACCGGCTGGAGGAGCTGACCGAGGAGCGCGACCGGGCCGGCCAGATCGTGGACGCCCTCGACGACGGGGTGCTGCTGCTGGACGGGGCCGGCCGGCTGCTGGTGGCCAACCCGGCCGCCCGCTCCTGGTTCGGGCTGCCCGACGACCTGCGGCCCGGGCTGCCGGCCCAGCGGGTGCTGGGGGTGCCGCAGGTGAGCACGCTGGCCGAGCAGGCCGCCGAGGCCAGGGCGCCGGTCGTGGGCAACCTCACGGTGGTCTTCCCCGAGCCCCGCACCCTGACCATGCGGGCCTTCCCACTGGCCGACCGCGGGCCCACCGGGCGGATCGTGGTCACCTTGACCGACATCACCCAGCGCCGCCGGCTGGAGGTGCTGCGCCGCGACTTCGTGGCCAACGCCTCCCATGAGCTGAGGACGCCGGTGGCGGCCGTGCGGGCCCTGGCCGAGACCCTGCTGACCGCCCTGCCCGACGACCCCGAGGCCGGCCGCCAGTTCGCCGAGCGGATCGCCCGAGAGGCCGAGCGCCTGGACGTCCTGGCCAGGGACCTGCTCGACCTGTCGCGGGTCGAGCGCGGGACCCTGGACGTGGAGCCGGTGGACCTGGTCGGGCTGGCCAAGGAGGTCGTTGGCGGCTACGAGGACCTGGCCACCGAGCGACGGGTCCGGCTCCGCAGCGAGCTCCAGCAGGTGTCCATGCGCGGCGACCGGGCCCAGCTCGGCCTGCTGCTGTCGAACCTGCTCGACAACGCGCTGCGCCACACCCCGGCCAAGGGGACCGTGTGCGTGCGCCTGGACGCCGCCGAGAGCCGGGCCCTGCTCCAGGTGGCCGACACCGGCGAGGGCATCCCGGCGAGGGAGCTGCCGCGGGTGTTCGAGCGCTTCTACCGGGTGGACAAGGCGCGGGCCCGCCAGACCGGCGGGACCGGCCTGGGCCTGGCCATCGTCCGCCACGTGGCCGAGGCCCACGGGGGCACGGTCAGGGTCGACTCCGAGCTGGGCCGGGGGTCGACGTTCACCGTCGCCCTGCCGGTGGCCGGCCCCCCCGCTACCTGAGCTGGTCGACGAGCAGCAGCAGCAGGAGGGCCAGGGAGACCACGGCCAGGGCGGCGGCCAGGATGCGGGGGGCGGCGTGGGCCGGGAGGGGGGCGCCGGCGCGGATGGCCCGGTCGGCGGCCAGGAAGCGGCGGTAGCCGCTCCAGGCGGTGACGGCGCCGAGCAGGACCAGGAGCCCGCCGAAGACCTCGGGGCTGCCCGACCAGCCGAGCGAGGGGGCGAACCGCACCGCCCCGAGCCCGGCGGCGTCCAGGGCCAGGGCGGTGCGCACCCAGGCCAGCAAGGTCCGCTCGTTGGCCAGGGAGAAGCGGTAGTCGGGCTCGCGCTGGTCGCCGTCCACCGCGCTATTCGACCACGGCTATCCCAGCCAGGCGCGGAGCCTCTTGCGGCTGGCCGCCTTCCAGACCTTGGGCCAGTGGGCGCGGGTGTCGGCCGCGCTGGCCCGTTCGGCGGCGATCAGCTGGCCGGCGACCAGGGCGACGTCGCGCCGGGCGGAGCCGGCCGCCTCCCGGAGCCAGGCCTCGCCCACGACCGCGTCCTGGTGGTCGCCGAGGACGCTCTGCAGGTCGGAGACGGCGTCGGCGAAGTCCTCGGCCGGCTTGCCGATCACCGGCTCGACCGCCTCGGCGGCGTAGCGGGCCCGCTTGGCCCGGATGCGGATCTGGTGGAGCTGGTGGTCGTCGGGGTCGTCGCCGGCCCTGCGCACCGCCTTGCGCAGCTTCCTCCACGGCCGGGCGACCAGCGGCGGCATGACCTCGGCGGCCGGGCGGTCGGCCCCCGGGAGCAGGGCCGGGGCGGCCGTGGCGGCGACCAGATCGTCCAGCAGCACGGCGTAGCGCTCGGTGGCCATGCCGGCGAGCAGGCGGCGGCGGGCGCTGTCGCGCTGGTCGACCAGCCTGGCCAGCAGCCGGGGGGCGACCTTGGCGTCGGCCTCGGGCAGGGCGGCCAGGTGTTCGGAGAACCGCTCCAGCAGCACGTCGGTGTCCCTGACCTGCCCGAGCAGGTCGGCCAGCCACTTGAGCTCGTCGCGGAGCCGGTCGGTCCACTCCGGGTCGAGGAGGCTGGAGAAGGTCCGCAGGGTGGAGCGGATCCGTCGGGTGGCCACCCTGGCCTGGTGCACGGCCTCGGGGTCCTCGCCGGTCCGGACCCCGGCCTCGTGCCGGAACAGCCGCAGCGTGCCGGTGGCAAGGTCGTGTCGGAGCAGGGCGTCGACGCTGGCGCCGCCGTCCAGCTCCGGCGGGACGATCTCGGGCCCAAGGGTCCGCTCGCGGCCGCCGAGGGCGCGCAGGTACTTGGGGGTCGGGTCATCGGGCTGGGCGCCGGCCTCGACCAGCCGCTCCACCACCTGGTCGAGCAGGTCGTCGTCGGCCGCCTCGTCCAGCTCGACCTCGAGCTCGCGGAAGCGGGAGACGATGCGCCGCCCGTCCAGGACCTGGACGTCGTCGTCGGCCAGCTCGGCCAGCCGCGACCCGGCGGGCTCGCGCAGCTCGACCGGGCGGCGCAGGGTCCGCATGCGCACCGCCGGGGCGAGCTGGCCGGTGCGGACGAACGCACGGACCAGGGCGACCGCCTCGGCCGGGGGCTTGCGCCCGTCGCCGGGGAAGACGTGCTCGGCCCGGACCAGCAGGGCCCCGTCCTGGCCCTCGGGCAGCTTGACCGTCCAGCCCTCGCCGGGCCGGAAGCGCAGGCTGGCCCCCCAGCGGGCCAGGCGCAGGTCGGCCGTGTCGTAGTAGGTGGTCCGCAGGCGCCTGGCGGTCTGGGGCTCGGCCAGGAACCCGTCCTCGGGCCCGCCCAGCCTCGGAAGGTCGAAGCCGGGTGGGGCGGCCAGCTTGGCCTCTCGCTCCTTCATCGACGACCGACCTCCTTGCCGCCGCGTCAACGTGTCGGCGGGCCGTGGGCTGCCGGCTCGACCGCCGGCGGCTCCAGATAGGTCCCCCTCCAACCATGCCCACCGTCGAGCTCGAATACCCACGTGGATCCCTTGGGCCACCGGGGAGGGTCCGACAGCTCGATGCCGGCCCGCTGGAGCTCGTCGAAGACCTCGCCGATGACCTCGCCGTGGGTGCAGAGCACGGCCCGGTGCAGGGCCGGGGTGGCCAGCAGCTCGAGCACGCCGGTGCCGGTGCCGTCGACGCCGAGGGCCTTGTTGGGCTCGACCGGGCGGCCGAGCCGGCGGCCCAGGGGCTCGACGGTCTGGAGGCAGCGCTCGGCCGGGCTGGAGAGCAGGCGGCCCAGTGGGTGGGAGCCAAGCCGGTCGGCCAGGCCGAGCGCCTCCCGGCGGCCCTGGGCCGACAGGGGGCGGGCCAGGTCGTCGCCATGCCAGTTCGACTTCTTGCCGGCGTGGGCATGGCGCACGAGATAGACCACGGGCGCGACCTCCCATGACCCCCGGCAGCCTTCAAGGTCCGTGCCAGCTTGACCGATCAGGACCTCCTCGGCAATCCAGGCGGGACCGGGAGGTCGGCGGAAGGTCCGGGCGACCCTAGCGGGGGCGGCTGGTGGGCCGGCCGCCGTTGCCGGTGCCGGTCGGCCGGGCCACCCTGGCCGGCCGGCGGGGAGACATGCGGGCCGACAGCGGGGAGCGCAGCTCGCGCAGCAGGGCCTGGGCGGTCGACTGGCCGATGGTGACCCCGCGGTCGGCCATGGCCTCGACCAGCTGGGCCGGGGTGAGCGAGTCGGCGTCGGCCCGCTCGTCCAGGATGGCCGCCGCGACCATGTAGGGGGCCTGGCGGGGTCGCGTCCGGGGGTCGTCGTCGGCCTTGGCCGCCGCGACGGCCTGGCGGAAGGTGTCGTTCGGGGCCCGCCGATCGCGCTCGCCGGCCGGCTCGGGCCGGGGCAGCGCCCCCGCCTTGGGCTCGGCCCCGGCGGGCCGGGCGGCGGTGGTGGAGGCGGCGGCCAGGGCGGTGTCGCCGCGCCGGGGGCGGCGCATGGCCTCGATCTGGATGCGGGCCAGGGGCGCGGCCATGGCCGCCTCCCGGGCGGCCTCGGCCTCGGCCTGGAGCCGGTTGGCCCGCAGGGTGGTGGCCCGCCGCAGCA
>JBJMHP010000059.1:0-3942 GCA_045807325.1 Actinomycetes bacterium
GCGGCCGTGCCGCCGAACCCCGACCCGCCCCGCGGGGTCCCGTCACGCAGGTACGCCGTCTCCAGCAGCAGCTGGCTGTCGCGGTAGAAGGCCTTCTCGGAAAGGGACCGCCGCGCGGTCTCTGCCGCCTCGACCATCGCGGCGGCGTGCCCGTCCCCGGCGGCCGCCAGGCGGCGGGCCGCCTCGGCGGCCGGCCCCTTCCACAGCTCCACCTCGGCATGGGGCCGCGCCCCCTGATAGCCGTCGTCACCCTCGCACCACACGTACACGTGGTCGCCCTCGACCACGAACGGGTGGAGTCCCTGGCGGCGGAACCCGGCGGTGACCAGCGGCACCCGCAGCCCGGTGTCGAGCACCGGGTCCTCGCCGGCCAGCACCTCCCCCGACGGCAGGGCGAGGCCGTTGCCGGCCGGGACCAGCGCGCAGCGACCGTCGGCCAGGAACGGCACGAAGGTCAGCCGCCGCACCTGCCTCCAGGCGATCGCGTCCGCCGGCGGCGTCATCGACCGGCGTCCTCCAGGACGGTGAAGAGGGTGAGCTGGGTCCCGTCGGGGGCGTGCAGCCTGACGTTGCGGTGGCTCCAGGGGGTGACGACCGGCTCGGCCAGCGCCTCGGCGCCGCCGTCGACCAGCCGCCGGGCCAGGGCGGCCGAGTCGGCCACCTCGAGCGCGACCCGGACCGGCCCGGCGACGCGGGAGCCGACCTCGACCTCGTCGACCAGCTCGGCCTGCCCGGTCGAGAGCAGCTCAAGGGTGGCCCGGCCGGCGTCCAGGACGACCCCGCCGCCCCCCGGCCCCTCGAAGGACTCGATCACCGGCAGGCCGAGGACGTCGCGGTAGAACGTCACCGCCTCGTCGTAGGGCTCGACGGTCAGGGCCAGCCGCAGCTCGCGAACCGGGCTCTCGGGCATCTCGCTCCTCTCGCGACGGGGGACCGGCGTCGTGCCGGACATCACCCCCCGATTGTGACCGCCGTCACCGCGGGCCGGCAGGGTCGCGCGTAGCCTCGGACCTGCCCGCTGCCACCCAAAGGAGGCGCAGATGACCGCGACCACCGTCAGCCCCTGGCCACTGGTCCGCAAGGGCGACCAGAACCACCCCGTCAAGACCCTCCAGTGCCTGCTCCGGGCCCGCGGCCACACCGTCACCGTCGACGGGATCTTCGGCCCGAACACCGACGCCGCCGTCCGGTCCTTCCAGCAGCAGAAGGGCCTTGCCGTCGACGGCATCGTCGGCCCTAACACCTGGTCGGCCCTGATCATCACGGTCAAGCAGGGCAGCCAGGGCGACGCGGTGCGCGGCGTGCAGGAGGAGTTCCAGTTCCGCAACCTGTCCGGCGACCCCAGCAAGGGCCTCCAGGTCGACGGCATCTTCGGCCCCAAGACCGACGCCGCCGTCCGCGGCTTCCAGCAGGCCCTGCACCAGGACATCCCGTCGGTCACCGTCGACGGCATCGTCGGCCCCGTCACCTGGCGGGCGCTGGTCAGCGGCATGCTCTCGGGCTAACCGGCGGGCTCGGGGCCGAGGAAGGTCGAGGCCGGGGCCGCGCCACGCCCGAGGTGCGGCCTTGGCCACCGGGCCGTCCCACCTGCCGGCGACCAGGTCCCGGATCGCCATCATCCAGTCGGCCCGGGCCGCCCCGGCCTCGTCCCCGGCCCGCCGGAACAGCTCCAGGCTCTCCTCGAACAGCCGGAAGGCGCCCTCGAAGTCGCCCTCGGCGGCCACCACGAAGGCCTGGTTGTAGAGCGCGTCGGCGGTCCGGGCGGGGTCGCCGAGCCGGCGCTCGATGACCAGGGCCTCCTCGTAGAACCTCCGGGCGGCCGCGATGTCCTCCTGCCACCAGGCGATCCCCCCGGCCCCGGCGAGGGCCTTGGCCCGCGCCGGCGTCGGCTCCCGCCCCAAGGGCAGGGCCAGGAGCTCCTCCAGCCGGCGCCGGCCCTCGGTCAGGTGCCGCCACCCACCACGACCGGCCGCCGCTGTCGCTGGCCTGCTACACCTACTGGGACGGCGTGCCCCTCCAGGGCGGGGAGCTGTACGCCCGGCCGCGGCGGGCCGTGGGCGCCTGGCCGACCAACGACGAGCTGACCATGACCTATGTGGCCTGGCCGGTCGAGGAGTTCCCGGCCTTCCGGGCCGACGTCGAGGGCAACGTCCTGCGCACCCTGGACCTGGCCGGCGACCTCGGCCAGCGGGTCCGCGCCGGCCGCCGTGCCGAGCGGTTCCGGGCCAGCCCCGACCTGCCCAGCTTCTTCCGCCGGCCCTGGGGCCGGGCTGGGCCCTGGTCGGGGACGCCGGGCTGGTGATGGACCCGATCACCGGGCAGGGCATCGGCGACGCCCTGCGCGACGCCGAGCTGCTGGCCGAGGCGGCCGCCAGCCTGGGCGGCCGCCAGCCGCTCCAGGCCGCCCTGGCCGGCTACGAGCGGGCCCGGGACGCCGCCACCCTGCCGATGTACGAGTTCACCACCGAGCTGGCCTCCTTCGCCCCGCCCACCGCCGAGCAGCAGGCCCTGTTCGGCGCCCTGGCCGGCCGGCAGGCCGAGATCGACCGGTTCCTGGGCGTGCTCACCGGGACGGTGCCGCTGGCCGACTTCCAGTCGCCCAGGAACCTGCTGCGGCTCCTCGGCCCCCGGGCCATGACCCGCCTGGCCCTCGGCCGGCTCCGCCGGCCCCGGCAGGGGACGGCGGCGGCGCACCCGGCGGTCGCCGAGCCGTGAGGCCGACTACCATCCTCTGGTGCGGGATCGGCTCGGCCAGGGGGCAGACGTGGACGTGTCCGCAAACCAGCCGGCGACCCCGGGAGGCCCGCTCCGCCCTCCCGGGCTCCCGCGCACGCCGCGACGGCGCCCCTCCGGCGAGCCGCCACCGCTGCCCCACCACCTCCAGACCAGCGGGTTCGGCTGGCTGATCGCGGCCGTGGTCCTGGCGGTGGCGTCGGTGGTGGTCTTCGTCGACGGCTGGCGCGGCCCCGGCCTGGCCGTCACCGCCGTGGACACCGCGGTGGTCGGCTGGCTGGCCGGGCTGCGTGGCCCCGGCCTGACCGGGGCGATGCAGGCCCTGGCCGCCCTCGGCTCCTGGACCGCCATCACCGTCCTGCTGTGGGGGCTGCTGGCGGCCCTGCTGGTGCTGCGGCGCCTGCGGCAGCTGCTGGTGGTGCTGGGCGCCTGGATGGTGCTGGGCTTCATCATGCAGTACCTGCTGGCCCCGCTGGTCCAGCGGCCGCGGCCGTTCGGGGTGGCGTTCCGGGCCGACTGGTACGCCTGGGCGCTGCCCGCCCAGCAGCTGGCGTCCCTGGCCATGCTGCTGGTCGGGGTCCTGTACGGCCTGGTGCCGGAGGGCCGCTGGCGCCAGGTCGGCAAGCGCGTGGCCACCGCCGTGGTCGCCCTGGTCGCTGTCGCCCAGCTGTACCTGGGGGTGGCCGCGCCCACCGATATCCTGGTCGGGGTGGCCATCGGCGTCGCCGTGCCGCTGCTCGGTTTCCGCTGGTTCGCCCCCAGCCAGGTCTTCCCGATCACCTACCGGCGGGGCCGGTCCGCCCACCTGGACGTGGGCGGGGCCCGCGGCCAGGCCATCCGCCAGGCCCTCCATGACCAGCTGGGGCTGGTGGTCACCGAGGTCGAGCCGTTCGGCCTGGCGGGCTCGGCCGGCTCCACCCCGCTGCGCATCACCGTCGCCGGCGACCCACCGACCATCCTGTTCGGCAAGCTGTACGCCCGCAGCCACCTGCGCTCGGACCGCTGGTACAAGCTCGGCCGCGAGCTGCCGTACGGGCGCCTGGAGGACGAGAAGCCGTTCAACACCGTCCGGCGGCTGGTCCAGCAGGAGGACTACGCGCTGTCGCTGATGGCGCGGGCCGGGCTGCCCAGCCCCACCCCGCACGGCTTTGTCGAGCTCACCCCGGAGCGGGAGTACCTGCTGGTCACCGAGTTCTTCGCCGGCGCCAC
>JBJMHP010000060.1:0-23912 GCA_045807325.1 Actinomycetes bacterium
GGCAGGATCCAGGGAACCTAGGCCAAAGGAGATGGCCATCGTGATGACGCGGCTCGCTGGGCTGCTCGGTGACGTGCGGGCGGCCAGCGCCTTGCGCTATGACGCCCGCGACTCGGCCGGGAACCGCATGGACACCGCCAAGGTCATCACGAGCCCGACCGGCGGCTACCTGGCCGTCTACCACGACGGCGAGGTCTGCCACCTGGCCGCCTCGACCAACCTGATGGAGTGGACCCATCGGGCGGTCGTCGACGAGCCGGCGACCCAGCCGACGATTGCCGCCACAGGCGACGGCGGCCTGCTGACGGCGGCCGAGTTCAACGACGGCCACGGCGGGCGCCTCCGCATCCGCCACTGGACCAGCCTGGACGCGTTGCTGGCGGGTCGCCCGGCCCGCGAGTTCCTCGCCCCCCGGACCCTGAGCGCCTGCAACGAGGGCACCCCCAGCATCCGCCGGGTCAGCCTCGACGCCGACCTGGACAGCTCATGGATCGAGCTGGGCTTCCACTACCACCGCGACTGCCGGGTCGACCGGCAGGCTCTCGGCACCCTGGCCGGCTTCCGGGCCTGGTCCGCGGCCCGACATCCGGAGCTGGACGCCGCCATCGAGCGCGCCGCCGCCGCGGTCGGCGAGCAGGTCCGGGGCAACATCGGCGACCGTGACCACCTGCGCTACCTCGGCCGGGACTATGACTTCGTCGAGGCTCAGGGGCGCCGAGGCGACTTCGCCAGCTGGCGGGTCTACCTCTATGACCGGGCGGCCGGGACCGCCGAACGGCTGGAGGTCGTGACCCACGGGGGCAGCACCGCCTTCGCCAACCCCACGGCGACCATGCTGCGGGACCCGGAGGGCCGCGACGCGCTCATGGCGACCTTGTTCGTCCCCATGGAGGGCGCAGCCCCGGGAGAGGCCGGCTCGCTGCTCTACCTCGTTCCCCTCGACCAGGGTGATGCTTGGGGATGACCTACTGGCCGGCAGCGCTGACTGGAGCGGCTGGCAGCTGGTCTCCCGGCACCGAGGTGCCCGGCAGGCCGGTCTGCTGGATGCGCCGGATGGCCTCGCTGCGGGAGGAGACGCCGAGTTTGCGGTAGACCGAGAGCGCCTGGCTCTTGACCGTGTTCTGGGAGACGTGGAGCCGGTCGCCCATCTCCCGGAAGGTCAGGTGGGTCGAGAGCAGGGGCAGGAGCCGCAGCTCGGCCGTGGTCAGGGTCGCGGCGCTGGTGGTTGTCCCGCGGAACGTGTCGAGTTTGGATTGTAGCTGGGCGGCCTGGGCCGGAAGGGTGCCAAGGTGCGGTCGTTGCTGGAGGATGTACCGGGTCTCCCGGAGCAGGATCCTGGCGCCGGCCACATCGGTGAGCGCGACGCGGGCGCGTGCGAGCTCCAGGAGGGTCTGGACGGCGCGATGAGGCAGGGCGGCGGTGAGCCGTGGCCGCAGACGATCGGCCCGGGTGAGGTGGTCCTGGGCTCGGGGGACGTCCCCGCGGTGCAGCGCTGTGCGGGCTGCCACGGCATGGATGAGCGGGCTCATCTCGTAGTCGTTGAGCTGCCCGGCCCGGGCGATCTCGAGAGCGCGCTCGGCGAGGAGCTCGGCCTCGATCCAGTCGTGGCGGGCGATCGCGACGAGGGCGCGTTGGGCCAGGGCGTCTGAGGCGGCGGGCAGGGCACCAATGTGGGTGGCGACCTCGGCCGCGTGGGCCAGGATCGGGTCGGCGCGGTCGGTCTCGCCGGCCAGGACATCGGCGACACCCTTCAGGAGCAGGGCCGTCGCCGACCACGGGCTGCCCGGGGCGAGTCCGGCCACCGCGGCCTCTGCGTCGGCGCGCATCTGGTCCACACCGTCGCGGCACAGCAGCGCGCGCAGCAGCGCCATCCAGGGCTCCAGCGTGCTGGATTGCGCGAGCGTCCTCGCCGCCAGCCCACGCTCGGCGGCGTCGGCCCAGCGTCCGATGTCTTCCGGCGGGCCGGCCAGCACCTGCAGGAAGGCTCCCTGCAGGGCGATGAGTGGATACCGCTCGACCAGCTCCCGCTCCTCGAACCATTGAAACCACCGGCGGGCGGTCTGAGCGCGTCCGCTGGCGTAGGCGGGGAAGGCGAGGCTTTCGACCAGTCTGGCGACCCGATCGGCGTCCCCAGCGGCTTGGGCGTGGTCGATGGCCAGCTCCGGCAGACCGTTGATCTCGCACCAGGCCGCCGCCCGAGCTTGAAGCTGCTGGATCAGCTCGGGCTCGCGCCGGCCGCGTTCCGCACCGAGCAGGTCGCGGAACAGGTGGTGATACTGATACCACTCGCGGTGCCGGTTCAACGGAACACCCAGCGGATTGACACCCGGCAACGGCTCCACGGTGGGGACCGACCGCCTGGTGTCCCGGGCGGCGTCGTAGAGCGGCCGGCTACGGCGGTTGAGCACGACGGCTCCACGGTGGCTTGGGGCGGGACTTGCTGGTGGATTCTGCGAGGTCATGACTGGCCCTCCTGGCGTCCGCGGACGCCCCTGAAGCTGCGGGCGAACCGCATGATCAGGGGTGGGAGGTGCGAGTACATCGGTCGAGCGACGCAAGCTCCACGCGACAGATGACCTAGGTCCGCTCTACAGTCAACCGCGACCGATCTGCCGTGGGGCGAAGACCATGCAACAGGGGCCAGTGAGGGTGTTCGTCGTTGACGACCACGCCGTGGTCCGCCGCGGCCTGCGTGCCTATCTTGAGTCGGTGGACGACATGGAGGTGGTCGGCGAGGCAGCCGACGGGCGGGAGGCCCTGGAGGACATCGCGGCGCTGGTCGCGGCCGGTCGCCCGCCGGATGTGGTGCTGATGGACCTGCTGATGCCGGGCATGGACGGGGTCACCGCGACCGCGGCCATCACCGACCGCCATCCCGAGCTGGCGGTGGTGGCGATGACCAGTTTCACCCAGGCCGAGCTGGTCCACGGTGCCCTGCAGGCCGGCGCGGCCGGGTACCTGCTCAAGGACGCCGAAGCCGACGAGGTCGCCGCGGCGATCCGGGCCGCCCGCCGCGGCGAGGTCCATCTGGACTCGGCCATCGCCAAGCAGCTGACGCGGTCGCTGGTGGCCCCCGAGCCACAGCCGCTGCAGGCCCTGACCGACCGGGAGCGCGAGGTCCTGGTCCTGGTGGCCCAGGGTCTCTCCAACCAGCAGATCGCGGATGCGCTGGTGATCAGCGAACGCACCGCCCGAACCCATGTGAGCAACATCCTCAGCAAGCTCGGCGTGGCGTCCCGGACTCAGGCCGCCCTGTTGGCGATCCGGGAAGGCGTCGCGCCGGCTCCCCCGGCGACCTAGCCACCTGGCGCGACACTCGCCCGATGAGGACATTCGTGGGCCCGGAGGCGGGTCATTTGTCCGAGGCTCCCGCGAGCGCACTGCCGTACCGTCGACGACACCGCGACCAGCCGGAGACAAGGAACCGGTGTGCAGGAGATTGTGCCCGAAGACCTGGGTATGGCGCCCAAGCTCAGGATCCTGATCGTCGACGACGACGCTCGGGTCCGGCGGGCGCTCCGCTGCCTGATCGAGTGCTCACCGGACCTGACCGTGGTCGGCGAGACCGGATCCACCCGGGGCGCCAGGCGCCTGGACCTGGAGCTGGGCCCCGACGTGGTTCTCCTGGATCTCCTGCTGCCGCAGGTGTCAGATGGCCTACAGGTCCTCCGGGAGCTTCGGGGCCGGGGCCGCCCGGTGGTCGCCATCAGCCACATGGGTGAGCTGGGGCCCCAGGCGATGGGGGCGGGCGCGCACGCCTTCCTGGAGAAGCACGGCCGGGATGTGGACGACCTGCTCGACATGATCCGCGCTGCCCACCACCACGATCCCTGGCCACCAGGTGGCTGAGGGCGATGCCCGCGCGGCCGGTCGTTCGACTGGGGTGGCGCACGGCGGTACCGTGCTGTAGCTGCCCTGCGCAGACATGGGAGGCCTGACGAACACCGACGAATCGCTTCTTGCCGCGCAGCCAACCTGGTGGGGCTTGCTGGTTTCGGGACGGTCGGTGCGCTATGCGGTCGGGGTGCTGCTGATCGCCGGCGGCTATTACGTCGCTGCCCAGAGCGGCGAGACGCTGTTGCTGACGGGCGGGGTGGGTGCCTTCTGGCCGGCCACCGGCGTGGGAATTGCGTTGCTGTATCTCGGGGGGTTGCGCTGGTGGCCGGCGGTCCTGCTCGGGGACCTGCTCGGCACCATGGTGGACCTCCCGGGTGGACGCCAGCCGCTGGCGATCGCGCTCGCCGACACGGCGGGCCATGTGGCCAGGGCGGTTGTGGCGGTGGTCATCCTGCAGCGGCTGGTCGGCCGGCGGGCGGCGATGGACCGGCTCGCCCAGGTAGGCGCCGTGGTGGTCGCTGTTGCGGTCGGTGAGGCGCTTGCCGCGACCGTGGCGATCCTCGCCCGGTGGGCGGGCGGTGTCATTGACGTGGCGGAGATGGGCGTCTTCTTCCGGAGTTGGTGGCTGGGCGGGGTCGCGGGTGGGTTGGTGGTCGTCCCGCTCGCCCTGGCCTGGGCGCCCCCCCGTGCGCTGGTGTGGCGGGGCCGCCGTGCGGGTGAGGGGGCGCTGATGCTGGCCGCCGTGGCCGGTCTGAGCGTGATCGCCCTGTCCGCTGAGCAGCCGCTCACCTACATGGTGTTTCCGGCCTTCATCTGGGCCGCGCTGCGGTTCGGCCCGCAGGGGGCGACCCTGGCGGTCGCCGTCGGAGCGGTGATCGCGGTGTCGGTCACCTCGCACGAGCATGGCGCCTTCGTCGAGCTCTCGCCGACCGACAGCGCGCTGAATCTCCAGCTCTACATTGTCTTCGCGGCGCTGACGACGTTGTGCTTGGCGGCGATCGTCAGCGAGCGCCGGCGCGCCGCGCTGGAACTGGCCGAGTCGCAACGCCGCGAAGGTGAGCGTGCCGCCCTTGAACGACAGCGCATCGCTCGCGACCTGCACGACTCGGTCTCCCAGTCGCTGTTCTCGACCACGCTGCATGTCCGAACCGCCCAGCGGGCACTGGAGCTTGAGGAGCTCGATTCCGCCGGGCCGGTGGGGGAGGAGCTGAGCGAGATCGGCCAGCTGACCCGGGGCGCACTGGCCGAGATGCGCGCGCTCATCCTCGAGCTGCGGCCGGGGGCGCTCGCCGAGGAGGGGCTGGTCGCCGCAGTCACCAAGCAGGCGTCGGCGCTCAGCGCCCGGGAAGGGCTGATGATCCAGGTTGACGGGCCCGACGAACGCCTGCCGCTCGGGCCGGGGGTCGAAGATCAGCTGTACCGTGTTGGCCAGGAAGCCCTGGCCAACGTGGTCAGGCACGCTCGGGCGAGCAGGGCCACGGTCCGCATCGCCACAGCGGACGGCGCCGTGTCGATCGAGGTGTCCGACGATGGCCGCGGCTTCGACCCGGCCGCCGTGGGGGCCGACCATTTCGGCCTGCGATCGATGCGAGGCCGCGTCACCGACCTCGGGGGCCGGCTGCAGGTCACGAGCACGCCCGGACGCGGCACCGTCCTCCGAGTCGAGGTCCCAGCCCAGCAATGACGGAACCCGGCACGACCGTGAGCCCGGCCGACAACTCCTTCGACAACCCAGCCCTCCAGCCGGCCGCGCGCCGGCGGCAAGGAGCATCATGAGATATCGCAAGCTCGGCTCTTCGGACCTGGAGATCTCGGAGATCTCGCTCGGCTCGTGGTTGACCTTCGCGGGCGGGGTGGGATTCGAGCAGACCCGCGCGTGCACCGACGCCGCGTTCGAGGCCGGCATCAACTTCTTCGACACCGCCAACGTCTATGGCCGCGGCGCGGCCGAGTCGGCATGGGGCGAGATCCTGGCTGGCCGCCCGCGCGACGCCTATGTGCTGGCGACCAAGGTGTGGGGCCAGATGTCGGACGACCCGGCCGACCAAGGCCTGTCGGCCGCCCAGATTGGCAAGCAGATCGACGCCTCGCTGGCTCGCCTGCGGACCGACTATGTCGACCTCTACCAGGCGCATCGCTTTGACCCGGACGTCCCGATCGAGGAGACGATCGAGGCGTTCCAGCAGGTCGCCGCCTCGGGCAAGGCCCGATACCTGGGCTTCAGCGAGTGGACGACCGAGCAGATCCAGGCGGCGATCGGCATCGCCGGGCCGGACCTGTTTGTCTCCTCACAGCCCCAGTACTCGATGCTCTGGCAGGCGCCCGAGGCTGAGCTGTTCCCGCTCTGTGCGGCCAACGGCATCTCCCAGATCGTCTGGTCGCCCCTGGCCCAGGGCGTGCTGACCGGCAAGTACCGCCCTGGGCAGGCGCCGCCGTCCGACTCGCGGGCGGCCAACAGCGACATGAACGTCGCCATGGATCGTCTGCTGAACGACGCCGTCCTGGAGGCCGTGGACCGCCTGCGGCCGATCGCCGACCAGGCCGGTCTGTCGATGGCCGAGCTCGCGCTGGCGTGGGTGCTCCGCCGCCCCGAGCTCGCATCGGCGATCATCGGTGCCACGCGCCCCGAGCAGGTCCACGCCAACGCCAGGGCCTCGGGCATGCAGCTCACGCCGGACACGCTGGCGGCCATCGAGGAGGCGCTGGGCGACCTACCGGTGAGGGAGCCGACACTTGCCCCGCTCGCGCGATCCGGCGTGACCCACAGGGAGGCTGGCACGCCATAGCTCGGGCCTCCTCCGGTCGGGCGGCTCAGGGGCTCTGTTGCGTTGGCCGTGAGGTGGTCGGGGCGCTGACACTCCGGCCATGAGAACCACTCACCGCCCCCACCGGTCTATCCCTCCACGCTCCAGCTCCTCACCGAACGCGGCGTTCAGGTCGACCACGTCACCATTTATCGGTGGGTCCAGCGGTTCACGCCGCTGCTGGCCGACGCCGCCCGGCCGTGCCGGCATCTAGTTGGAGATCGCTGGCAGGTCGACGAGCCGTCTGTGAAGGTCGCCGGCCAGTGGCGCTACCTCTACCGGGCCATCGACCAGTTCGGGCAGGTCATCGACATCTTCGTCTCCCCGCGGGGCGACGCGACGGCGGCCCGCCGCTGCTTCGAACGGGCGATCGGTACGACGAAGATCGCGCCGGCTGAGGTCACCACCGATCAGGCGCCGGTGGACCGGGCCGTGCTGGAGGACCTGCTGCCGGCGGCCTGGCACCGCACCGACCGGTACGCCAACAACCGGGTCGAGTGCCGATCACGGGAGGCTGAAGGCGCGGCTGGGTCCGATGCGCGGCCTCAACCAGGGCCGCAGTGCCAGGGTGGTCATCGCCGGACACGCCTTCGTGCAGAACCTCCGCCGCGGACACGACGAGCTGGCGGTTCAAGAGCCCACCAACCGGCGAGTCGCGGTCGCATTCGACGAACTGGTCTTGGCGATCTGATCCAGCGGAGGTTGGCCGTCAGCCTGCCCTGGATTGACGCAACGCAACAGCGCCGGGCCCGGTGGTGATCCCGCCGGTCAGGGCCGGCCGTCAGCCACGACCAGTAGGCAGGCTCGACCTCAGCTCGGCACGACGAAGCGGTAGCCCATACCCGGTTCGGTGACCAGCAGCTCGGGCACGGACGGGTCGTCGAGCTTGCGGCGCAGGCTGGCCACATGGTCCCGCAGCGATCGGGTCTTGTGGTCGGACCCGGCTCCCCAGAGAAGTTCGGACAGAAGGCGGCTGGTGCAGAGCCGGCCCCCGCTGGTGGCCAGGATCTCGAGGAGTCGGTACTCGGTGCGGGTCAGGGCCACCGGCTCTCCCCATCGGGTGACCAGGCCGGCATCAAGGTCGATACAGACCGGGCCGACCTCAATGGTTCGCGGCCGATCGAGGCCCTGGGACCGGCCGTGCCGTAGCGCCCCCCGGACCCTGGCCAGCAGCTCCCTCATGGTGAACGGCTTGGTGACGTAGTCATCGGCACCAAGGTCGAAGGCGGTGGCCTTGTCGGCCTCGTCACCGACGGCGGTGAGGATCACGACCGGCGTCGTCGTCCAGGCACGGAGGCGGCGCAGCACCTCGAGACCGCCGAGGTCGGGCAGACCCAGGTCGAGCACGACGCAGTCGGGCTGATGGGTCTCGATCACCGTCAGGGCGGCATTGCCCGAGGCGGCGGTGAGCGCCTCGTAGCCGCGTGCGCGCAGGTTGGCGGCGACGACGCGCAGGATGGAGGGCTCGTCGTCGACCACCAGGACCCGGTCACCCATACCGTGAGCATAGGGTCGTCCCGGTATGACGCCCGCGCGAGACGGGCTTCTTGACGGCTTCTTTGCGGGCCGCGGCCGGTCCTTAACGGTTCCTTTGCATCCGGTGGAGACAGTGGGCAGAGGCCGAGTCCCACGCCCGGGCGTGGCCGGCCAGGGAGCCAGTCGTCACCAGGAGCGCCACCGTTGTCCGTTCAGCCCAAGGCCCCGCTCCATCCGCTGCCGTCCTCTCCAAAACGGTCGCGGCGCTACGAGTCGCTCGGCTACCGGGCCAAGCGGGTCCTGCTCGGTCCGGCGCTGCGGACCAACCAGCTGGTCCACGAGCGCATCACCAAGCGGGTCGCGCTGGCGGTGTTCTCCTCCGACCCCATCTCCTCCACGGCCTATGCCACCGAGGAGATCCTGCTGGTGCTGGTGTTCGCCGGGTCGGCGGCCATCGGGCTGGCCCTGCCGATCTCGATCGCCATCTCCGGGCTGCTCGGCATCCTGGTGCTGTCCTACCGGCAGATCATCAAGGCCTACAGCTCCTCTGGTGGGGCCTATGTGGTCAGCCGGGACAACTTCGGCGGCCTGGTCGCCTCGGTCGCCGGATCGGCCCTGATCATCGACTACATCCTGACCGTGGCGGTCAGCGTGTCGGCGGGCACGGCCGCGCTCACCTCGGCCTTCCATGTGCTGGAGCCGTGGCGGGTGGTGATCGCGGTCGGGTTCGTGGTCCTGCTGGCCTGGGGCAACCTGCGCGGCCTGCGCGAGTCGGGGCGGATCTTCGCCATCCCCACCTACCTGTACGTGGTCGGCATGGCCGTGGTGGTCCTGCTCGGGATCTGGCGCTGGGCCTTCGGCGACCTCGGGCCCATCCGGTATGGTCCGGCCGAGCAGGCGCAGCTGGAAGGCTTCGGCGCCGCGCTGGTCCCGGTCTCGCTGTTCCTCATCCTGCACGCCTTCTCGGCCGGGGTGACCGCCCTGACCGGGGTGGAGGCGATCTCCAACGGGGTGTCGGCCTTCAGGGAGCCCCAGGCCCGCAACGCCCGCACCACCCTGGTCGGCATGGCCGCCATCATGGCCTTCCTGTTCATCGGCATCACCTTCCTGGCCACCCGCTTCGACGCCCGCCCCTTCGCCGACGGCAACCCCACCCTGGTCGCCCAGCTGGCCCGCCACGTGCTCGGCAACCCGGCCGCCTTTATCGCCATCCAGGTGGCCACCCTGCTGATCCTGGTCCTGGCGGCCAACACCTCGTTCTCCAGCTTCCCGCTGCTGGCCTCCTTTGCCGCTGACGACGCCATCCTGCCCCGCCAGCTGCGCAAGCGCGGGCACCGCCTCGTCTACTCCAACGGCATCCTGGTGCTGTCGGCCGCGGCCGTCTTCCTGGTGATCGCCTTCCGAGCCGACACCCACCACCTGATCCCGCTGTACGCCATCGGCGTGGTGACCTCGTTCACCCTGTCCCAGTCGGGCATGGCCCGCCGCCATCTGCGCCTGCGCGAGCCCGGCTGGCGCAAGGGCCTGCTGATCAACGGCGCCGGGGCCCTTATCACCCTGGTCGTCCTGGTCGTGATCGCCGTCACCAAGTTTGTCGACGGCGCCTGGATGGTCTGTATCGCCATCCCGGCCCTGGTGCTGCTGCTCCAGCGGGTCCAGCGGACCTACCGCGCCGAGGTCACCCAGCTCAAGGTGGAGGCGTCCCAGCGCCTGGCCCCGCCCAAGCCGCGCCACGAGCTGGTGGTGCTGCTGGAGGACCTCGACCAGGCGGCCCTTGGCGCCCTGCAGTACGCCCGCCAGCTCAACCCGCTGTCGATCACCGCCCTGCACGTCGCGGTCGACCCCGACCACGCCCGGGAGCTGGCCCACCTCTGGTCCAAGGTGAACATCCCGATCCCGCTGGAGATCGTCGATGCCCCGGACCGCAACCTGCCGGCCACCGTGGAGGAGACCGTGGCCGAGATGGCGCGGCCCGACACCGAGGTCACCGTGCTCGTGCCCAGACGGCGCTATGTCGGCTTCTGGCGCCGCGTGCTCCACGACCAGACCTCGGCCGAGCTGACCAAGGTGCTCGGCGACCTGGAGAACGTCAACGTGACCTTGGTGCCCTACCGGCTTCGCCGACGCGGTGGCCTCAGGCCCGTCCCATCCAACGGCACCGAGACTGCCTCGACCCGATCGTCCGGCCGGCGAACCTCCCCATGACCTCCCAGCCGCGCAGGCGAACGAACCTCGACGGAGAAGGTGCCGCGTGGGCCGTGGGGGCCTTCGTCGCCAGCCTGCTCATCGGCCTGCTCATCGAACCCTTTCGGGGCACCATCGGCCTGGAGAACGTCGTCATCCTCTACCTGCTCGTGGTCGTGGCCGCAGCCGCGATCGGCGGCCGCGCCGCCGGTGTGGTCGCCGCGGTCTCGGCCGCCCTGGCCTATGACTACTTCCTGACCACCCCCTACCACACCCTGGTCATTGACTCCCTCGCCCAGGTCATCACCGTGGCCCTGCTGGTCGTCACCGGCATCGTGGTCAGCATCGGCGGCCGGGTCCGCCGCCGGTCGGCAGCAACTGCCCAGGCGCACGCCGACGCGATCCGTCTCCTGCACCGGGTCTCCGAGGCCGCCGCGGCCGGTGGCGCCGTCGACCGGGTCACCGCCGAGGGCCTCCAACGGCTGCTGGGCGCCCGCCGCGTCAGTATCCTCCGCCGCAGCCCGGCCGGCTTCGCGGTCACCGTGGACGTCGGGGAGACCCGGCCACCGCTCGACCTGGAGGCGTTGACCCACCTGGACCGTGAAGGCCGCATCCCTCCGGGCCATCACCGTGTCCTGGAGGGCGTCATGGTCCTGCCGCTTGAGGGGGTCGCCCTGGACCTGGTCGCTCGCCAGCAGCCGGTCGGCTACCTGGTCGTCATACCCGGCCGTGACGTGCCGGCCGACCGCACGATCCGGCTCGCCGTCGCCGCCATGGCCAACGAGGTGGCCGTCGCGGCCACCGAGCAGTCCCAGCGGTGATCTCAACCACAGGCTTCCGGGGCTGGCTCCTGGAGGGGCTCACCACCGGACCGACCGGCCGCCGGGCCCGCACCAGCAGGCGGAGCTGGGTCCAGCAGCTCTTGTCCACAAACGGCCGTTGAACAGAGGGGCCTCCCGGTAGGGCTTGCCCGCCATGAGCATGAACCGCGTGCCGGGCGTGGCGTCGGTCACGGTGAGCTCCCCGTCCGGGCCGAGCAGCACCAGCTGGGGAGGTCTCGCCTTGCGCTTGTTGGCCCCGAGGACCGCTTCGCCGTCCAGGAGGTAGGCGAAGCCCTGGAACTCCGGCGGCACCGGCGTCACGAGTTGCCCGCCGTCGGGCAGCTCGACGTCCAGGATCAGCGCCGGCGTGCCCAGCCGCACGGGCGAGCCCTCGCCGACCAGGACCCGGAGGGTGGCGTCGCCCTGCCTGTGCACCGGGATCCGGTCCCGGTGCAGCACCACGGGCCTCGGCGTGCCACGCGCCCTGGCCCGTCCTGAGCCAGAGCAGCGAACCCTCCGCGAGCTGTGCCCGCTCGGTCGAGCGTCCCCGACCCCTGGAGCACGTACCACAGGTTGTCGAAGCCGCGGTGGGGGTGCCTGGTGTCCTTGCCGGCCATCTCGGAGGGACGGAACCGGCCCTCGTGCACGAGGATGAACGGGTCGGTCAGCCCATAGGGTGCCTTGGGGAGGGGACCGCCTCCAGCACCGGCAGCCCCATCATCCGGATCAGCGCCGCGTCCTCGACGAGGACCGCGTCACGGGACGTCATCTGAGCCTGTTGGCTCATTTCCTTCATCTCCCTTCCCTTGCGGGTCGATGGTGAGGTCAACGCCACCCAGGGTGCTTGCATTCAGGGCCAGCGGCTTCGGCGCCTTCGTCGACGGCCAGCCCACCGGGGTCTCACCCGCGACCACATCCTGGACAACCTCAGCCTGTACTGGCTGACCGGCACCGGGGCCTCGGCGGCCCGGTCCCACTGGGAGAGCGGACGAGCCCAAGCGCTCGCCGCCGGTCGGCTTCACCACCTTCCCCGACGAGATCTTCGCCTACTTCAACGAGGCCGAGCGGGGCGGCCACTTCGCCGCCTGGGAAGAACCGCAGCTGTTCTCCGAGGAGATCCGGGCCGCGTTCCGGACACTGCGCTAGTAGTGCTCTGTCAGGTCGGGGACCGGCCCGATGCGCAGGGCGCGGCCGGGATCGTCAGGGTCGTCAGCTTTGTCCGCTCTCCGCGCCGCCTAGACTGGTGCGATGTCCACCCCATCCGACGCAGTCAGCCGCTGGCCCGAGCACCTTCCGGTCGGTGCGGTGCGGGTCGGCCGAACAAGCGCGCACTACGATCAGACCGTCCAGTTCTACCGCGACCTTGTCGGGCTGCCGGTGCTGGAGAGCTTCAAGGGAAGCTACGGGGAGGAGGGCACGATCTTCGGCCTCCCTGATACCGCTTCGCACCTGGAGATCGTCCGGTCCGCTGAGCCGACTGTCCCGGTCGATCGCATCGATTCGCTGGTCTTCTATCTGCCCGACACGGCGGCCCGGGAGCGTCTGGTCGCCAGGATGGCCACCGCCGGCCTGGAGCCTGCTTCGCAGCACCCCTACTGGCAGGCGAACGGCGGCATGACCTACCGAGATCCGGATGGGCGGGAGGTCGTATTCGTGTCGTGGGTCTATGGGGCGGACCGGACCTGACAGAGCACCACTCGTGTCCTGCGCCTGTATTCGTCTGCAGTATCGGGCGAGGGACTCCAGGATCTCCTTGAACTCGGTGGCGCTGCTGGCGGTGCAGCTGGCTGATGACGGTCCCGTGGTTGATGTTGAACGCCGCGAACAGGCTCCTTAACCCGAATCCCGTCAAAGAGGGGATGGCGGCTACGGCAAGGGCAGGTCGTCAACCATCTGGTCGCAGAGCAGCCTCCACGCTTTGATGCCGGCGTGGAGGTCCCGGCCCCCCGCCCCGGCGCCGGCCTCGACCTCAGATGAAGGAGCCGGTCCATGCCTGACCTCTGGGACACCAACCCCGACAACGTCTTCAGGACGGCCGAGGAGGAGCCCCATCCGCCGCCTCCCAGTGACCCAGACGACCACACCGGGGAGGTGAAGCTCAAGGACCACCGCGGCAGGCTCCGGCTCCCCGCCTACATCCTGATCGCCATGCTGGTTGTCCTGGTCACGACCATGTGGCTGACCGTCGTGCTGCTGGCCGCATCCAGATAGCGCCCGTGGTGCCGCGGCCTGCCTGCCGTTGTCGAGCCCCGCGGCTTCTCAGATGTGAGCGACCCGTCCGGCCTCATGGCCACCGGCGAGCACCCGCTGGTAGATGCGCTCGTAGCTGGTGACCATGGCCTCGGCCGAGAACCGCTCCTGGACCCGCTGGCGCAGGACCCGGGGGTCCAGCTCACCCGCCCGGTCCACGGCGGCCGCCATCTCCTCACCGAGGACACGACAACGCCGGTCTGGCCGTCGGCCACCACCTCGGGCACCGAGCCGTTGCGCCAGGCGATCACCGGGGTCCCACAGGCCATGGCCTCGGTCATGACCAGCCCGAACGGCTCCGGCCACTGGATCGGGAACAACAACGCCGCCGCCCCGGCCGACAGCTCGGCCTTCTCCTGCTGTGAGACCTCGTCGCGGACCTCGACGTCGTCGCCCAACAGCGGCTCGACCCGCTCCGCCCAGTAGCCCCGCTCACGCTCGTTCTTGGTGGTGACACACATGATCAGCCGCCGCCCGGCCCTGCATCGCGTCAGGCCGGTCAGGGTGAGGAGATCGAGGTCGGCGAACCGCCTGCCGATCTCGCGCTGCTCGCTGAAGGTCACGTGGGCGCGCTCGGTGTCTCCGCCCATCAGGGCCTGCAACGCGTCCGGGGCAGCCCCTCGGGGTCGGCCTGCCGCTCGAAGGCCTGGCGGCCTCGTTGGAGTGCCGAAGCTCCTGTCATGGGGTGGTGTCTTCCGGCTCCTCGCGTGAGCTCGCTGGGGCACGGGATCGATCGGTGGTCCGCCGCTCCCGTGGCAGTCGGGTGATCGCGTTGGCCACGGCGGTGTCCAGCTCACTCTCCCACAAGGGTCGCTGGACATGCCCGAGCACCCTTCCCAGGCCGGAGGCGGCGCTCTTCCAGGTGAGGCCGATCGCCCCGGCGGCGGTGAGGACCACGGCCGCCACCCTGGACGCGGTGTGGACAAAGACCAGCGTGGCGATGATGGCCAGGCCGAGCGCGGCCAGCGCCGTGGTCGTGATCCAGAAGCGGCGGAGGAACCTCAGCAACAGGCCGCGGAGACGGCCCAGCAGCCGGTCGGCCGCCCGGACGTAGTCGTCACCGGACAGCAGGTCCACGCCGTCCTTCTCGCCGGAGAGGACGGCGCGCCAGAGCTGGCCTTGGCGGTGCAGCGCCCGGGTCACGCCCTCGCGGTCCGCCGCCGAGTCCCAGTCGACCGGGCGACCCTGCGGCAGCTCCGGACGCACGCCACGCATCCACCTGGGGAGGGCCCGGCCGGTCGGCGGCGCCGGCACGGTCGCGGGGGCGGGATCCTCCGCCTCCCAATCGGCGGGCTGCCGATCGTCGAGCGGCGGCCGCAGGACCGGGGCTTGGCTCCAGGCCGCCCACAATGGCAGTGACCCACGGACCGCCTCGGCGGCGTGGGGCGGGAAGACCGACTTCAGGTCGGCCAGCCATTCCAGCAGGTTGGCCAGCCGGTAGCGGGCGAACAGCCGCTGGAAGGTCTGCGGGTTTCTGGCATCGGGCACCAGGGCCGTCTCGGCCAGGGCTCGGCCGAGCCCGTAGGCCTTGCCCAGGCGGAAGTCCGCGGCGGTCAGCGCGACCAGCAGCTCGCCGTGCAGCGAAGCCATGGCCGCCTGGAACTCCCCAGGCGCCCGGGCGTCGGCCTCCAGCAGCGACCGGACGGGACCGGTATCCGGTTGCTGCTGATCCAGGTCGATGAATCGCCAGACCCGCCGCAGGTCCACCCGGACCTGGGCCAGCAGCAGCCTGGCCTGGGAGAGCGGGTCGAGCTCCCCGATGCCGGCCAGCTTGTCCAGGCTGACCTGGCGGCGGCGCACCGAACCGGGGACCCTGCTGTGGAACAGCTCGGCCATGTGCCATCCCAGGACGAACGCCGACACCACACCCTCATCGGCCGCATCGACCAGGCCGCCGGTCGATGCACCAACGGCCTGCGGGTTCACCTGGTATCTGTCCAGCTCAGACACGGATGCCCGGTATGTTGGCCAAGGCGCCGCCGTCTGACAAGGCGCCAGCGTCCCATCCGCTGTCTGGTCGCGGCCTGCTCAGGGCGGCCCGTGGACGACGACAGCGTCGCCAACCGAGATCCGACCGTCGTTGAGGATGTCCGCGTTGAGCCCGCCCCGGTAGATCAGTTCCTTGATGATCCCCGGCCGTGTGGGTCGACCATGTCTTCCAAGCGACGACCGCGTCCAGCATCAGACGGCGACGCCGGATCCCGGTGCTTGTCATGGTCCTGGCCGTCGGCGACAGTTCAGCTTCGACATCCCCTCCGCGGCTTGAAGGTTGACCAATGCTCCGGCTCCCCGGCTCATGGATCTGGGACTTCTGGCTGGCCGATGACGGCGACCGGTACCACCTGTTCTTCCTGTTCGCCTCCCGGGCGTTGCGGGACGAGCATCGACGCCATCGCCGGGCCGCGATCGGCCATGCCGTCTCCGACGATCTGCGGAGCTGGGTCCAGACGGGCGATGTGGTCGCCGCCTCGCCGGCGCCGGCGTTTGACGACCTGGCGACCTGGACGGGCAGCGTGGTTCGCGGCCATGACGGCCAGTGGTGGCTGTTCTACACCGGGGTCACGCTGGTCGACGAGCGGATCCGCCAGGCCATCGGCGCGGCCACGTCGATCGATCTGGAGGTGTGGCACAAGGACCCGGCCTCCCCGCTCGTCACCGCCGACGGCCGCTGGTACGAGCGGCTGGGCGGGGGCGCCTGGCACGAGGAGGCCTGGCGCGATCCCTGGGTCTTCGCCGACCCGGCAGGCGACGGCTGGCAGATGCTCATCACCGCCCGCGCCAACCAGGGGCCAGATGACGACCGCGGGGTCCTCGGGCACGCCCACTCCCCGGACCTGCGCCGGTGGGAGGTGGGGCCGCCGCTCAGCAAACCAGGGTCTGGGTTCGGCCACATCGAATGCCCGCAGGTCGCCTTGGTCGACGGCCGTCAGGTTCTGCTGTTCAGCTGCCTTGATCCTCAGTTCTCGGCCGCCCGGCGGGCCGCCGGGGCGACCGGGGGCATCCTGTACGTGCCGATCGACTCGCCGACCGGGTCCTTCGACATCGCCGCCGCCCGCCCACTGACCGGCGACGCCTTCTATTGCGGGCGGGTCGTCCACGACCGCTCCGGGCAGGCGGTCCTGCTGGCGTTCCGCTATTACGACCAGGCCCGGCAGTTCGTGGGTGAGCTGTCCGATCCCATGCCGGTCGGGTGGGAGCACGGTGAGCTGAAGGTCCCGAGAGAGCAGAGGAGATGAAGCGCCCGGGTGTCGTACCGCATTCGTGAGGTCGCCGAGCGAGCCAACGTCCCCGAGAGCTTCGTGCGGCGGCTGGTGGCGGTCGGGGCGCAGCCCCCTGAGGAGCAGGGGCTTGGGCCTCGGGAGGTGCGGCGGGCGCGGCTGCTGTACTCCTGGGCGGCGGCGGGGCTCTCGGTCGAGAGCGTTGTCGAGCTGGTGGACCGGGGGGCGCTGTCGCTGATGTTCCTGGACGCCCCGGTGATGGCCACCCCCGAGCGCCTTGACCGCTCCTACCAGCAGCTCGCCGCCGACCGCGGGGTGCCGCTGGCGCTCCTGCGGGCCTTCCACCAGGCGCTCGGGTTCGCCCCGCCGGAGCCCGGTGACCGGGCTGGGGAGGACGACGTCACGATGCTGGAGGTCACCGACCTGTTCCGCGGGGCGGGGGTCGGCGACGACGCCACCCTGCGGCTGCTGGCCGTCTACGCCGACAGCCTGCGCCGGATCGCCAAGGCCGAAGCGGAGTTCTACGAGGCCAACATCGAGCGACGCCTGCGCGCCGGCGGGCTGGGCGAGCCCCAGCTGATCGAGTTCGGCACGCGGTTCGGCGACCGTGTCATCGGACTGCTGGAGGAGGTGCTGGTCACGGTCTACCGGCGCCATCGTGAGCACATCTGGACCGAGCACGCCATCAACCATGTCGAGGAGGCGCTCGAGGGCTCGGGGCTGGAGGAGCGGGTGCCGCGGCCGCCGGCGATCTGCGTTGTCGACCTGACCGGCTACACCCAGCTGACCGAGGAGCGTGGAGACGAGGTCGCCGCGCACGTCGCCGGCAGGCTGGCCGCGCTGGTCAACGACATCTCACGCAGCCGAGGGGGCCGGCCGGTCCGGTGGCTGGGAGACGGAGGGATGTTCCACTTCCCGGAGCCCCGGACGGCCGTGCTCGCCGGACTGGACCTGGTCGAGCGCGCCCCGGCCGCCGACCTGCCGCCCGCCCATGTGGGCATCCACACCGGTCCGGTGGTATTCCAGGACGGGGACGTCTACGGGAGGACCGTGAACCTGGCGGCCAGGATCGCCGGCTACGCCCGGGCCGGGCAGGTGGTGGTGAGCGAGGACACCGCCCGGCGGTCCGGCGCCGACGAGCTGCGGCTGGAGCCGCTCGGGCCGGTCGAGCTGAAGGGCGTGGCCAGGCCCCTGGCCCTGTACCAGGCGCTGCGAACGCGTTAGCCGGGTCCGTTTCGAGGTAGCGGAACCGGGCGTCGCCCTGGGAGCGGTGGCGCCGACGACAGGTTCGAGGTCCGCACCACCTCGACCAGCAACCGGGGAGGCCATGGCCTTCCAGATCACCGAGGTGCAGAAGGCGCTGAAGGGCGTCGACTATCCGGCCGGCAAGGACGAGCTCGCCGACCACGCCGAGCGCAACGGCGCCGACCGCGAGCTGGTCGACGCCCTCCGGGGCATGGGCAAGAGCTCATTCGACCCACCAAGGGGCGCTGCGCGTCCTCCAGTCCGCGGTGGACCGCGCCGCCGCCCTGGACACCCCCCGGTGCGTCGCCGTCGTCGACGGCCAGGTCCTGGGGGCGGTTGGCGTGAGCTCCGGCTCGGGCGAGAAGGACCTCGAGGTGGCCAGGGCCGGGTGGCCGCGATCCCGGGCGCCAGGACCGACTGGTAGGCGCCGGCTGCGTTTGACCCTTGTCGGGGCGGCCACCATCCTTGGCACATGGCCGAGTGGATCTACTTCCTGCACCCCCCGCGGGACGACTTCGCCGCCACCATGACCGACGAGGAGCGGGCGGCGTTCGCCGCCCACGCCGCCTGGCTGGGGCGGCTGCTGGCCGACGGGGTGCTGATCCTGGCCGGGCCGACTCTGGGGACGGTCAACACCGGCATCGGCATCTTCGAGGCACGCGACGAGGAGACGGCCCGGCGCATCATCGCCGACGATCCCGTGGCCCGCGGCGGCTTCGCCCGGGCCGAGCTGCGCCCCTACCAGCTCGGGTTCCTCCGCGGCCGCGACTGAGCGCGGGCCGCCGGCCGCCGGCCAGGCGGAGATCCCGGACGGCCGCCGCGTGCCGGACGGGCGGCTTCCCACCGAGCACCAGCTGTGCGAGGGGCACGGGATCAGTCGGAAGCCGGTGACCTGGGCGCTGTCGGAGCTCGCCGCCGAGGGGGTGGTCATCCGGCACCGGCGGCGGGGGACGTTCGTGAACCCGCACTGGCTGCACGGGCACCGGGGCGGCCCTGAGCTGCGGGTGATCGCGCCCGATGGGTGCCGGAGTTCACCGCCGCCGGCTTCCTGGCCCCGCTGGAGGAGCCTGCTGGCCCTGCTGGCGTCCAACGGGGCGGCGGTGCTGGAGGACGGCCTGGTCGCCTGGGATGCAGGCTTGGGCGGGGCCTCCGGTGGTTAGAGGCTAGGGCGGACCCCTATCTCCAGGAGCGCGGATGAGCGGCCAGCCGGACCCGGGCCCCCTGATCGGCTACCACGCCTCGCATGAGCAGCTGCCCCCGAGCGAGCTGCTGGGCTGCGTGGTCGCGGCCGAGTCGGCCGGGTTCCAGGCGGCCATGTGCTCGGACCACTTCGCCCCCTGGAGCAGCCGCCAGGGCCACAGCGGCTTCGCCTGGTCCTGGCTGGGCGCGGCCCTGCAGGCCACCGGGCTCGACTTCGGGGTGGTCAACGCCCCCGGGCAGCGCTACCACCCGGCGATCATTGCCCAGGCGGCGGCGACCCTGAGCGAGCTGTTCCCGGGACGGTTCTGGCTGGCCCTGGGCAGCGGCGAGGCCTCCAACGAGCACATCACCGGCGGCCGCTGGCCCCCCAAGGCCGAGCGGCGGGCCCGCCTGGGCGAGGCGGTGGCCGTCATCCGGGCCCTGCTGGCCGGCGAGACGGTCACCCACGACGGGCTGGTCACCGTCGACCAGGCCCGGCTGTGGACCCTGCCCGAGCGGCCGCCCAGGCTGATCGGGGCGGCCGTCAGCCCCGAGACGGCCGCCTGGGTGGGCGGCTGGGCCGACGGCCTGGTCACCCTCAACCAGCCCCACGAGCGGCTCCGGGCGGTGGTCGACGCCTTCCGGGCCGGCGGCGGCGAGGGCCGGCCGCTGTTCCTCCAGGTCCACCTGTCCTGGGCGGCCGACGAGGACGAGGCCCTGGCCGTGGCCCACGACCAGTGGAGCACCAACGTGTTCGACCCGCAGCTGGCCATGGACCTCACCCTGCCCGAGCAGTTCGAGGCGGCGGCGCGGTTCGTCACCCCCGACGACGTCCGCTCGGCGGTGCTCGTCTCGGCCGACCTTGGCCGCCACACCGCCTGGCTGGCCGAGTACGCCGAGCTCGGCTTCGACCGCATCTACCTCCACGAGGTCGGCCAGGGCAGCCATCAGCAGCCGTTCATCGACGCCTTCGGGTCCAAGGTCATCCCGGCGCTTACTACGCGGCGGGCCGCGCCCGAACCGGTAGGGGAGTGAGGCATGGGCGACAAGGCCGCCTACGACCTGTGGTGGAAGAACGCACCCCGCCCCAGGGTCGTCGCCCGGCTCAGCCTTCCCGCTTCAGCCTGCGCCAGCCGCCGGCGCGGTTGTTGGCGATGATCTGCCTGAGCATGGCGGCGAGGGCGGGCGCGTTGATCGTCTCGCCCTGGCGGATGCCCACGGTGCGGGCGGTCTTGTTGTCGCGGCCGCCGGTGATGATCCCCTCGGGGTCGGGGACGATCGCCCCGTCGTAGAGGAAGACGTTGACGTGGTCCTTGGCCGCCAGCAGGGCGCAGACGTTGCCCTGGAGCACGAAGTACGGCTGGGTGGTGCGCTTGATGGTCTCGGCCACCTCCGGGTCGGCGGCGTGCACCAGCTCCCGGACCTCCCGGCAGATGGCCTGCTGCCAGTCCGGCAGGGCGTCGATCCAGGCGTCGACCCGCGGGTCGGTGGCGTAGGTCATGGCCGGTCCACCCTACCCGGCTGGGCGGCGTCGGCGGCGGTGGGGAGCTCGGGCTCGAGGTAGATGATGCGGGCGCTGGGGGCGGCCTCGCGGAGCCGGGCCTGGGCCTCGTCGATGACGCGGGCGGCGTCGTCGCTCGACAGGTTGTGGTCGAGCTCGACCCGGGCCGCGACCAGGACCTCCTCGGGGGCCAGGTGCATGGTGCGGAGCTGGACCAGGCGGGCGATCCCTGGGGTGGCGGCCAGGGTGTCGCGGATGGTGGTCTGCTCCTCGGGGGAGGCGGCCTCGCCGAGCAGCAGGCTGTACATCTCGAAGCCGAGCACGACCGCGACCACGGCCAGCAGGGCACCGATGGCCAGGGTGCCGAGGGCGTCGTACAGCGGGTCGCCGGTGATCGCGGCCAGCCCGACCCCCAGGAGAGCGAAGCTCAGGCCGAGCTCGGCGGCCGTGTCCTCCAGCAGCACCACCGCGAGCTCGGGCTGCTTGGTGGTGCGGATGAACGACCACCAGCTCTGCCGGCCCCGCATGGGGCTGGCCTCCCGGACCGCCGTGCGCAGCGACAGCCCCTCCAGGACCAGGGCCACGACCAGGATGGCCAGGGCGACCGCGGGCGACTCCAGCTCGTGGGGGTGGCGCAGCTTGTCGTAGCCCTCGTACAGCGAGAACAGCGACCCGAGGGTGAACAGCACGACCGCGACCAGGAAGGCGGCGAAGTAGCGGACCCGGCCGTGCCCGAACGGGTGCTTGCGGTCGGGCTCCCGCCGGGCCACCCGGGAGCCGAGCAGCAGCATCGCCTGGTTGCCGGAGTCGGCCACCGAGTGGAACGCCTCGGCCAGGATCGAGGACGCCCCGGTGATCAGGAACCCGATGAACTTGGCGGCGGCGATGCCCAGGTTGGCCAGGAGGGCGGCGATGACCGCGACGGTGCCGTGCTCGCGCTCCGGCCTGGCGGCAGGCGTTCGGTCCTCGGTCATCCCAGGTCCCTTCGGCGCCGGCGGGGCGGCGACGTCAGCTCGATGGTCCGGGGCGTGGTGGGTCCTCCACTGTGCCGGAGATCAGGATCCGGGCAAGGAAGCCAAGCATACCGATGCGCGTTCGCCACGTTCGCCAGGGTGCAACGTGGGTAGATCAAGACTGGTTCGCGGGCGCGGTTGATGGAACGATCTAGGACCTAAGATCGGCCGGAAGGTCGCCGGAGGCGCTGGGGCTCCAGCCTGAGTAGATGGACGGATGGCCATGCTGAACGATGTAGACCCGGTCGAGACCAGAGAGTGGCTGGACGCGCTGGACTCGGTGCTGGCGTTCGAGGGGAGCGACCGGGCGCGGTTCCTGCTCGGTGAGCTGGCGGCCGTCGGCCGCCGCCGGGGGGCGCCGGCGCCGTACTCGGCGACCACGCCCTATCTCAACACCATCCCGGTCGACCAGCAGCCCGCCTACCCGGGCGACCTGGCCGTCGAGCACGAGATCCGCTCCCTGAACCGCTGGAACGCCCTGGCCATGGTGCTGCGGGCCAACAAGGAGTCCTCGGAGCTGGGCGGCCACATCGCCAGCTTCCAGTCGTCGGCGACCCTGTACGACACCGGCTTCAACCACTTCTGGCACGCCCCCTCCGACGGCCACGGCGGCGACCTGGTCTACTTCCAGGGCCACATCTCGCCCGGCATCTATGCCCGGTCGTACCTGGAGGGGCGGTTCTCCGAGGAGCAGCTGGACAAGTTCCGCCAGGAGGTCGACGGGGGCGGGCTGTCGTCCTACCCGCACCCGTGGCTGATGCCGGACTACTGGCAGTTCCCGACGGTGTCGATGGGCCTGGGGCCGCTGATGGCGATCTACCAGGCCCGGTTCCTCAAGTACTTGGGGACCCGCGGCCTGGCCGACACGGTCAACCGGCATGTGTGGGCGTTCCTAGGGGACGGGGAGACCGACGAGCCGGAGTCGCTGGGGGCGATCTCGCTCGCCGGCCGGGAGCGGCTGGACAACCTGATCTTCGTGGTCAACTGCAACCTCCAGCGCCTGGACGGCCCGGTCCGGGGCAACGGCAAGATCATCCAGGAGCTCGAGGGCGTCTTCCGCGGCGCCGGCTGGAACGTCATCAAGGTCATCTGGGGCAGCCGCTGGGACGAGCTGCTGGCCCGGGACACCACCGGGCTGCTGCTGCAGCGCATGGAGGAGTGCGTCGACGGCCAGTACCAGGACTTCAAGTCCAAGAACGGGGCCTATGTGCGCGAGCGCTTCTTCGGCGCCTACCCCGAGCTGCTCCAGCTGGTCGCCGACATGAGCGACGAGGAGATCTGGAACCTCAACCGGGGCGGGCACGACCCGGTCAAGGTGTACGCCGCCTACCAGGCCGCCGTGAACCACACCGGCCAGCCGACCGTGATCCTGGCCAAGACGGTCAAGGGCTACGGCATGGGCGAGGCCGGCGAGGGCCAGAACATCACCCACCAGCAGAAAAAGATGGCCGAGAACTCCCTGCGGGTCTTCCGGGACCGCTTTGGCCTGTCGATCCCCGACGACCAGCTGCTCGACTACCCCTACCAGAAGCCGGCCGACGACAGCCCCGAGGCCAGGTATCTGAAGGAGCGGCGCCAGGCCCTCGGCGGCCCGCTGCCGGTCCGCCGCCAGCGGTCGGAGTCGCTTCAGGTGCCCGAGTTGTCGGCGTTCGGCGCCCAGCTGACCGGCACCGGGGACCGGGAGATCTCGACCACGATGGCGTTTGTGCGGGTCCTCAACACCCTGCTGCGGGACAAGCAGATCGGCAAGCGGGTGGTCCCGATCGTACCCGACGAGTCGCGCACCTTCGGCATGGAGGGCATGTTCCGCCAGTTCGGGATCTGGTCCCAGCTGGGGCAGCTCTACCAGCCCGAGGACGCCAACCAGCTGATGTTCTACAAGGAGGACCAGAGCGGGCAGTTGCTCCAGGAGGGCATCACCGAGCCGGGGGCGATGGCGTCCTGGATCGCGGCCGCGACCTCCTACAGCAGCAACGACTGCCCGATCATCCCCTTCTACATCTACTACTCGATGTTCGGCTTCCAGCGGGTCGGCGACCTGGCCTGGGCCGCCGGGGACAGCCGGGCCCGGGGGTTCCTGGTCGGCGGCACCGCCGGCCGCACCACCCTCAACGGCGAGGGCCTCCAGCACGAGGACGGCCACAGCCACGTGCAGTCCTCGCTGATCCCCAACTGCATCTCCTACGACCCGACCTTCGCCTACGAGGTCGCGGTCATCGTCCAGGACGGCCTGCGGCGGATGTACGCCGAGCAGGAGGACGTCTTCTACTACGTCACCGTGATGAACGAGAACTACCGCCAGCCCCCGATGCCCGACGGTGCCCGGGACGGCATCCTCCGCGGCATGCACCGCGTCTCCGCCGCGGACGACGCTGAGGTGCAGC
>JBJMHP010000061.1:0-4793 GCA_045807325.1 Actinomycetes bacterium
TGCCGCTGCTGCTGCGCGCCGGCTACTACCCCTCGGCCCTGCTGTACGTCGTCTACGGCGCCTTCTGCGTGTGGGGCTTCGCCGCCTGGCTCCGGTTGCAGCGCACCCCCGCCGCAGGGGTGACCGACCCCGCGCTGGAGACCGTCGGCTGACCCGCCGGGAACGCCTCCACCAGCCGCTCCGCTGACTACCGTCGTGGTGTCCCGTCGCCGAGCTGAGGACCGCCGATGACCGCCCAGGCACGCTCCGGCCCACCCGCCGACCGCCCGGCGGCCCCGGCACCGCCACCGCCGCCGGGCTGGCGCCGCTGGCTCATCCCCATCGGGATCGCGCTCACCGCGGTGCTGCTGTTCGCCCCACGGATGGGCAGCGCGCCGGCCGAGGTGGAGTACGGGCATCTGTCGGACCAGGTCGCGGCGAAGCACGTGGAGGAGCTGACCCTCACCGCCGACGGCGGCATCACCGGCACCTACCGGTCGGACTACCGCGGCGGCGAGGACTTCACCTCGCACTACCCGACCGGCGTCCAGGGCGTCGACGAGACGTTCCTGACCCAGGTCCGGGACCCGGCCTTCGTGCCGCACTTCACCGCCACCGGTGCGACCGGGTCGCTGCTCGGCACGCTGCTGTCCTTCCTGCCGATCCTGCTGTTCGTCGGCTACTTCGTCTACATCGGCCGGATGGCCCGCAAGGGCGCGCTCGGCGGCGGGCTGGGCGCGATGGGCGTGGGCCGGTCGAGGGCGAAGGTCATCGACGCCGACCGGCCGACGACCACCTTCGCCGACGTCGCCGGCTACGAGGGGGTCAAGCGCGACATCAGCGAGGTCGTGGACTTCCTGCGGTCGGCGGACAAGTACGCCGCGGCCGGCGCGATCGCCCCGCGCGGGGTGCTGATGGCCGGTCCGCCCGGCACCGGCAAGACGCTGCTGGCCCGGGCGGTGGCCGGCGAGGCCCACGTCCCCTTCATCTCGGTCACCGGGTCCAGCTTCGTGGAGCTGTTCGTCGGGGTGGGGGCGGCCAGGGTGCGGGACCTGTTCCAGGAGGCGAGAAAGCGGGCCCCCTCGATCGTGTTCATCGATGAGATCGACGCCATCGGCCAACGCCGCGGCGGCCAGTTCGTCTCCAACGACGAGCGCGACCAGACCCTGAACCAGCTGCTGGCCGAGATGGACGGCTTCGATATGGCCACCGGGGTGGTGGTCATGGCGGCCACCAACCGCCCCGAGACCCTGGACCCGGCCCTGCTCCGACCCGGACGGTTCGACCGCCAGGTGGTCATCCCCCTCCCCACCCAGTCCGAACGCCGGGCCATCCTGGAGGTCCATGCCAAGGGCAAGCAGCTCGGCCCCGACGTCGACCTCAATGTGGTGGCCAGGGGGACGCCGGGATTCTCCGGGGCGGATCTGGCCAACCTGGTCAACGAGGCGGCCATCTTCGCCGTCCGGGCCGGCCGCGACGTCATCATGGCGGTCGACTTCTCCGAGGCCCGGGACCGGGTCCTGCTGGGCCGCCGCGATTCCAGCAATGCCCTGCTGCCCGATGAGAAGCGGGCCGTGGCCGTCCACGAGTCCGGCCACGCCCTGGTCGCGGCCATCAGCGAGCACGGCGATCCGGTGGCCAAGGTGACCATCCTCCCGGCCGGGCAGGCGTTGGGGGTGACCGAACAGCTCCCCATCGACGAACGCCACCTCTACACCGAGGGCTACCTGAAGGACAGCCTGACCATCCGCATGGGCGGGCGGGTCGCTGAACTCCTCATCTTCGGGGAGACCTCGACCGGGGCCGCCAACGACCTGGCCGGGGCGACCGACCTGGCCACAAAGATGGTGCGCGAGTTCGGCATGAGCCCGGCCCTGGGCCCGGTCGGGTTCGCCACCGGCAGCCCCATGTACCTGGGCACCGAGGAGGTCCGCAGCCGCCCCTACGCCGAGGCCACCCAACGGGTCGTCGACGAGGAGGTCGCCAAGCTGCTCCGGGAGGCCGAACAGCGGGCCACGGCCATGCTCACCGACCACCGCCACGCCCTGGACCGCCTGACCGAGCTGCTGTTGGAGCGCGAGACGGTGGACGGCACCGACGTCGATGAGGTCCTGGGCCGGATCCCCGGCCAACGCCAACCCATCGGCGCCACCGGCCACAGCGCCACCGCCGCTGCTCCAGGCACCCCGCAGCCACCCGGTCCGATGCCAGGGCCCCCGGTGGGGGAGCGTAGCCGAACGCCGAGAACCGGGGATGCGGTTGCCCATAGCCCCGGTGATGCCGCGGGCCCTGCGGACGCTTGACCCGGTCCTGGCCCGCCGGCTGATCCTTCGCCGGCGGCAGCGCCTGGCCGGGCCGCTCCCGGCGGCTCCGGCCGGGTCGGAGGGCGACGGCCGGGAGGCGATCATGGCCACGGCCTCCGACCTGGCCGGCCTCCAGCTGGACCCGATCGGCGTGGTCGCCCCCAGCCACCTGCTGGTGCCGTGCCTCGGCCGGTTCGACCCGGCGGGAGCGGAGGTGCTGCGCTGGGAGAAGCGGCGCCTGTTCGAATACTGGACGCATGCGGCCGCCCCCCGCTGCTGATGCGCCGCTACCGTTCCTCAGAGAGGTAGTGGGTGGTTAACCCGCACCCTCCGGCGGCACCGAACGGTCGTGTGCCCCCTGGTCTCCGACGGCACCCCGCTGGGGCGGGCGGGTCTTGTGAGCCTGTGGCCCTGCCCGCTGTCCTCCCGGACCGCCGGGTCCCTGTGCCGTCGGCTCGGGTACGACGACCCCGGGCGCGACGGACGCCGCACCGGGGGCCGTGCCCTGCCCGGCGGAGTCGGCAGCTCTCCCGATGCGATCCTCCGGTCGCACCCGGGCACACCCTCCCCGTCGCCGGGCTCGGTACCCAAGCCCACGCCTACCGATCACCAGTGCCGCCGCATGATGGCGTGACACGGTGACTGACGCCTTCGTCTGCTGGTCGAGTGGGGCCTGCCAGTGGCGCCCACCCCACACCGACGTCCACGCCGAGTCCACGGCCACCACCCACAGCCCAGCGTTGACGGCCATCCCCGCCAGTAGGCGGCGGAACCGTCGGGTCGGCATGCCCGCCACGACCCGACGGAAGCGCCTGCCGCGGGCACCCCGGCCAAACCTCTCCCGCCCGGCCTGACGGGCGTCAGCGAAGTTAAGGTCCTCGACCACAATCGAGCGGCAGCCGTGCTGCCGAGCCAGGTGGACCACCTCGGCGACCGCCGCCCGTAACCTGCCGTCTCGGGCGCTCGTCGGCTGCTCGTCCAGGTCCAAGAGGATGGTGCGGGGCAGACCAACGGGGTTGCCGGCTGCATCGAGCGCCCAGCCGTCCAGATGGTCGGCGTTGAGGTCCACGGCGAACGCTGGGTACTGCCGAAGCGCCTCCAGAGAGGGCACCGGGCGGACCGGCAGCTGCCAGGAGCTGTCCAGGTACCAGCGGCCTCGTCCCGGGTCGAGCCAGATGGTGTAGGCGACCGCGCCGGTGATGGCCTGCGCTACCCACTCCTCGTGCCGATAGCTGAAGCCGACCGGACACGACAGCCGGTAGGTCGCCGCCCGGTCGGGCGTATTGGACAGGCGCGCCAGGGGGGTGGGCAACCGCAGCTCCAGCCAGTGCTCGCCAGGGTGGACTCTGATCGTCTGGTTGCCCCAGGACGCGTCGGCCTCCCCGTCGGCGATGAGGAACCACCGCGCCGCCTGCCAGCGTTCCCGCCATCCGGCCTCGGTGAACGGCACGTCGTCGCGGCCAAGGGCGTGGCGGAGCTTGACGAGCCGCCGACCCCCCCGGCACACCGACACCCGCCCAGCCGCAAGCCGCTGCTCCACCGCTGCGAGCTGGGCCTCAAGGTGCTGCAGGCGGCCCTGCTTTTGGAACCGCTCCGCTTGCGACGCATAGCCACGCACGCGGCCATGGCGACCGCCGACCGGCACGGCCAGCCGCGATCGGATCGTCCGGCACGCACGGCGCAGACCGACCCGAACGTCGAGCAGGTTGCGCTGAGCGCGCTGCCACTGATCGTTGGAGGTCCGGGTGATCGCCCCTGCCCAACGCGACGACGCTGCCGCGGTCAGGGTGCGCTTCCGGTCAGTGCGCTGGTCGTCGCCGACGCCGAGCCGGCACCGCACTGCCAGGTCGTAGCCGGCCAGCCGGCCAAGGTGCTCGCCGACCATGCATAACACCCGCTCGTCAGCGACAGTGGGTCGCAAGCGGGTGCGGATGCGGGCGCCAGTCGGTGGGGCGACCACGAAAGGGGCGGCGAGCCGACGCATTACCCGGCCACCCCTTCGCTACCTGCCATCCCGCCCACTCGCTCAGCTCCATAAGGGAAAGGCTATTACGAACTCACGTTCGATACAAACTACCGCCATCGTCACAAACAGTGCTACCAAGCCACCACTGGTCGGGGCGGCGTTGGGTACGTTCGCGTGACCGATGCCGGCTCGCGTTGTTCCTTACTGGGCCAACTTGCCCATATCACGCCCATCAAGCTCTAGTTCCAGTGTGGGCGTGACCGCGATGGCCGAGCGGTGGCTCCCGGCGTGGGCGCCGACCCGCCGCCCGCCCGAACGCGAGGTCGGCGCCTGGCCGCCCAGCGCAGCCTGCGCGCCCTCGGGGTGGCCACGGCCCGCGACATCGACCGGCACTTCACCGCCAGCCGCTACCCGGGCCTGCCGGCCGTGCTGGCCGGCCTGGAGCGGTCGGGCCGGGTCGAGCGGCTCCGCGTGGCCGCCGAGGGCGCCGAGTGGCCCGGTCCCTGGTACGTCCATGCCGACGACCTGCCCCTGCTGGAACGCCT
>JBJMHP010000062.1:0-7654 GCA_045807325.1 Actinomycetes bacterium
CCACCGTGACGGCGAGCAGGACCAGGTATAGAACGAGGAACTCGGGACCGCTGATGCCCCATGTGTCCATGGCGACCTCCTGGCCGCTCCGCTGGTCATCCCCGCCAGCGCGCTGGTCATCCCTGCCAGCGATTCCGATGCGTCAGCGCGAGTATCGGGCCGCCCCGAGCGGCCGTCCAGCCGCCCCGCCAAGTTGTTACCCGCTGGTAATCCGCCGTTCGACCGGCCCGCCTGCCACCATTGGCCCGGCACGCCGACGAGCCCGAGGAGCGCCGATGCCCGACCGCTACGCCGACTACCCGAGCCTGCAGCTGGAACGGCCCGCCGACGGGGTGCTGCGGGTGGTGATGAGCGCCCCCGGGCGCCTGAACGCGGCCGGCCCCCAGATGCACCGCGCCCTGGCCGGCCTCTGGACCGAGATCGACCGCGACCCCGAGGTCCGGGCGGTGGTCGTCCGCGGTGCCGGGGACGCCTTCTCGGCCGGCGGCGACCTGGACCTGGTGGCCGAGATGGCCGACGACTTCGAGGTCCGCCTGCGGGTCCTGCGCGAGGCCCGCGACCTGGTCTACAACCTGCTCAACTGCTCCAAGCCGGTAGTCTCGGCCATGGCCGGCCCGGCCGGCGGGGCCGGGCTGGTCATAGGCCTGCTGGCCGACATCTCGATCGCCGCCCGCTCCGCCCGGATCATCGACGGCCACACCCGCCTGGGGGTGGCGGCCGGGGACCACGCGGCGATCGTCTGGCCGCTGCTCTGCGGGATGGCCAAGGCCAAGTACCACCTGCTGCTGTGCGAGCCGGTGTCGGGGGAGGAGGCCGAGCGGATCGGGCTGGTGTCGCGCTGTGTCGACGACGCCGAGCTGCACGAGGTCGCCCTCGAGGTGGCGGTCAGGCTGGCCGGCGGGTCCCAGAGCGCCATCCGCTGGACCAAGTACGCCCTCAACAACTGGCTGCGCATGGCCGGCCCGACCTTCGACACCTCCCTGGCCCTGGAGTTCCTCGGCTTCGGCGGCCCGGACGTGCGCGAGGGGATTGCGGCTTTCCGGGACAAGCGCCCGCCCACCTTCACCGGCCCGGCCTCGGAGTGACCGCTCAGCCGCGGCCGGGCTGCACCAGGCCGACCTCGTAGGCCAGGATCACCGCCTGGATCCGGTCGCGCAGGCCCAGCTTGGCCAGCACGTTGCCGACGTGGGTCTTGACGGTGTGCTCGCTGACGTACAGCGACGCGGCCATCTCGGCGTTGGACAGCCCCCTGGCCATCAGCTCCAGGGCCTCGCGCTCGCGGGCGGTGAGGGCGGCCAGGGCGTCCGGGTCGGGGTCGGCCCCGGCCGGGCGGCGGGCGAACTCCTCGATGAGGCGGCGGGTGACCCGCGGGGCGAGCAGCGCCTCGCCGGCCGCCACCACCCGAACGGCCGCCACCAGGTCCTCGCGGGGCAGGTCCTTGAGCAGGAACCCGCTGGCCCCGGCCCGCAGGGCCTCGAACACGTACTCGTCCAGGTCGAAGGTGGTCAGGATCAGCACCCGGACCGGGTCGGCGGCCCCGGGGCCGGCCAGCCGGCGGGTCGCCGCCAGCCCGTCCAGCCGGGGCATGCGGATGTCCATCAGGACCACGTCGGGCCGTAGCCGCCCGGCCGCCTCGACCGCGTCCAGCCCGTCGGCGGCCTCGCCGACCACCTCGATGTCCGGCTGGGCCTCCAGGATCATCCGGAACCCGGCCCGCACCAGCCCCTGGTCGTCCACCACCAGGACCCGGATCGGCCCGCTCACCGGCCCGCCGTCCCGATGGGCAGACGGGCGTCGACGCTGAACCCGCCGTCTGGCCCGGGCCCGACGTGAAGCTCGCCCCCGAAGAGGGCCACCCGCTCCCGCATGCCCAGCAGGCCGCGGCCCTGGGCGGCGTCGGGTCGGCGCTCGACCGGCGCCCCGTTGCCTCCGGCCGGCCGGCCCTCGTCGCGGATCTGCAGCCGGAGGTCGTCGGGGCCGTAGCGGACCAGGACCCGGGCCCGGCCCGACCCGCCGTGCTTCACCGCGTTCGTCAGGGCCTCCTGGATGATCCGGTACGCGGACAGGTCGATCCCCGGCGGCAGAGCCGCCTCCGTGCCTTCGACCACCAGCTCGACCCGGAGCCCGGCCCGCCCGACCTGCTCGACCAGGGACGGCACCTCGGCCAGGCTGGGCTGGGGGGCCAGGCTGGGCGCCGGCTCCTCCCCGCCGCGCAGCATCCCCAGCAGCCGGCGCATCTCGACCAGGGCCTGGCGGCCGGTGGCGGCGATGGCCTCGAAGGCCCCGGCCGCCCGGGCCGGGTCGTGCTCGACCGCCACCGGGCCGGCCTCGGCCTGTACCACCATCATGCTGACGTGGTGGGCGACCACGTCGTGCAGCTCGCGGGCGATCCGGGCCCGCTCGGAGGCCACCGCGCGGCGGGCCTCGCCCTCCCGCTCCCGTTCCAGCCGCGCCGCCCGCTCCTGGGCCTCGGCGGCCAGGGCCCGCTGCACCCGGGCCCGGTCGCCCAGCAGCCAGGCTCCGGCCAGGGCGAGCGAGACGAAGGCGGCGTCGACCAGGTCGGCGTCGGTCCGGGGCAGGCTCAGGGAGAGCACCGCCACCACGGCCGCGATCACGCCGGCGACCCGGGCCGCCCGCCGCCCGCCCCAGGCGGCCACCGAGTACATGCCGACCAGCCCGCCGACCGGGATCGGCATGGCCAGATCGGGCCAGGGCGCGAACCCGTAGGTGGCGGTGGCCAGGCCGGTGACCAGGCTGACGGCCAGCGGGTGCCGCCGCCGCCAGGCCAGCGGCAGCGTCTGGACCAGCACCAGCGCGGCCGCGACGGCGCCACCGGGCCGGCAGGCGCCCTCGCAGTCGCGGTTGCCGTACCACAGCGCGACCAGCGAGAACCCGGCCAGCAGGACGGCCAGCAGCCCGTCGGCCACCACCGGCCGCGCCCGCAGCCAGGCCACCACCTTGGTCGCATGCTCCACCATGGCGTCAGCATGCCGCGGCGGCGGCCCGGTGGCCTCCCTCGCCAGGGGGATTTCTACCCGCCGGCCAGGGCGGCCAGGTCGGGCGGGGCCGGGGCCGGCCGGGGCTCGGGCCAGCGCAGCGCCGCCCGGTCGATCCCGCGGGCCACCGGCTGGGGCCCGCGGCCGGTGACGTCCACCAGCCACAGGTCGGACGGCCCGTCGCAGCCGCCCTCGACCACCAGCACCCGGCGGGTGTCGAGCCAGCCCACGGCGCTGGTCGGCCGGGTCGCCGCCGGCAGCAGGGGCCGGCCCGGCCCGCCGTCCAGCCCCGACAGGTCGGCCCGGCGGTCGCCGCAGCCGCTGCCGGTGTCGATGGCGATCTGGGTCGCGGACGGGTCGCGCCGGCCGACAATGGCCAGCACGTCGCGCTTGCCCGTCCAGGCCGGGGCCAGGCTCCGGCGCTCGGCCAGCGAGAACACCTCCAGCCGGCGGGTGCCGTCGGCCTGCCGGCTGCCGTAGTAGAGGGCCTTGCCGCTGGCCGAGAAGGCCAGCGGCCCCAGCCGGGCCTGGGTCGGGGCGACCACCCGGACCGCGCCGCCGCCGGTGTTGCTGGCCATCCAGACCTCGGAGGCGCCGTCGCGCCGGACCACGAAGGCCAGCGCCTCCCCCGACGGGTGGCTTGCCACCGCCTGGTAGGTGGAGCCGCCCCGGAACGGGGTGAGCTCGCGCAGGTCGATCGAGCCGAGGGCGGCCGAGGCCAGGTTGAGCCGGCCCGGGGTGACGAAGGCGAGGGCGTCGCCGCTGGGGCCGAGCCAGGTCAGCGACACGGTCTCGATGCCGCGGGGCGGCCGCCACACCGGGGCGCCGACCCCGCGCACCTCCAGCCCGTCCAGCACCACCCGGTCGCCCCGCGGCCCCCACAGGAACGGGCCCGGCCGGTGCACCTCGAACAGGCACCACAGGCGGCGGCCGTCCGCGGTCGTCGCCCAGGCCCTGCCCCCGGCCACGAACGCCACCGGGGCGCTGGTGGGCGACGGGGTGGAGTCGGCGCAGCCGTCCGGGAGCGCCCCGGCGGCCGTGGAGCCGACCGTGGTCCCGGGCGGGTTGGGCAGGGTGGCGCCCCGCTCGGAGCACGCCACCGCCAGCATGGCCAGGGCGGCCAGCAGCAATCGGGCCCAGCTCGACCGCACCGGCATGGTCAACCGTCCCTCCCAGTCGGGGGCAACTGGTGGTTGCAGGCATGATCCCACCATGGGCGCAGAGTCGCGAACCTGGGCGGTAGCATCGCCGGATGGAACTGGACCAGCTGCGCAGCGCCGTCGACTGGCGCGACGGCCGGCTGGAGCTCGTCGACCAGACCCGGCTCCCGGAACGGCTGGTCGTGCTCCGGCCGACGACCGTGGCCGAGGTGGTGGACGCGCTGGGACGCCTGGTCGTGCGCGGGGCCCCGGCCATCGGGGTCGCCGGGGCGTTCGGGGTGGTGCTCGGGCTGGCCGAGGCCGGCCCGCCCCGCCCCGGCCCCGAGGGCCTGGCCGCCGCCCTGGCCCACCTGCGGCGGGCCGCCGACACCCTGGAGGTGGCCCGCCCGACCGCGGTCAACCTGCGCTGGGCGGTGCGGCGGGTGGTCGCGGCCGCCGCCGGGGCCGGCGACGCCGCCGAGCTGCGCCGCCTCGCCCTCGAGGAGGCCGAGCGCATCCTCGAGGAGGACCGGGCCGCCTGCGCCCGGATCGCCGAGGCCGGCCGGGCCGAGCTGGCCTCCCGCCACCGGCTGCTCACCCACTGCAACACCGGGCGGCTGGCCACCGCCGGGCTGGGCACCGCCCTGGGGGTCGTCTACGCCAAGGCGGCGGCGGGGGAGCCCGTCCAGGTGCTGGCCTCCGAGACCCGGCCGCTGCTCCAGGGCGCCCGCCTGACGGCCTGGGAGCTGGTCACGGCCGGCATCCCGGTCACGGTGGTGGCCGACACCGCCGCCGGGGCGGCCATGGCCGGCGGGCTGGTCGACGCCGTGCTGGTCGGCTGCGACCGGGTGGCCGCCAACGGCGACACCGCCAACAAGGTCGGCACCTACAGCCTGGCCGTGCTGGCCGCGGCCAACCGCATCCCCTTCTATGTGGTCGGGCCGCTGTCGTCCTTCGACCCCGAGGCCGCCGACGGCGCCCACATCGAGATCGAGCAGCGCCCGGCCGCCGAGGTCAGCACCCTGGCCGGCGCCCGGGTGGCCCCCGAGGCGGCCGCCGTCTGGAACCCGGCCTTCGACGTGACCCCGGCCGCCCTCATCACCGCCTTCGTCACCGACGCCGGGGTGCTGCGCCCCCCGTTCCAGCCGGCGATCGCCGCCGCCCTCACGAGATGATCGTGTGGGCCCGCAGCCAGGCCGTGGCCACCTGGGCGGCCGGCTGGCCGTCGGCCACCTGCCGGTTGAGGCTGGTCAGGTCGGCGGTCGAGAGCTTGGCCGAGACCGCGTTGACCAGCCGCACCAGCGGCGGGCCGTAGGCGTCGACGATCTCGCGGCGGACCACCGGGACGACGTTGTCGGCCGGCTGCAGCCGCTTGTCGTCGGCCAGCTGGACCAGGTCGGCCCCTGGCCTGAGCAGGTTGGGGTCGGTGGTGTCGATCATGCCGACGTCGATCTCGCCGGTGCCAAGGGCGGCCGCGGTCACGTCCCGCGACGGCATCGGCTCGAAGCGGGCGAACTGGAGCTTGTAGACGTCCTCCAGGCCCTTGAGGCACAGGGGCCGCTGGGCGCACTCGGGCGGCCCGCCGAGTGACAGCCGGCGGGCCATGGGGGTCAGGTCGCTGAGCTTCTCCAGGCCGTGGCGGCGGGCCAGGTCGCCGGAGACCACGAAGCCGTTGCGGTCCTGGGCCGGGGCGTAGGCGAGCACGCTCACCCCTCGGGGGGCGAAGGCCTGCTCGAGCCGGGCGTGAGTCAGGGCCGGGTCGGCGGTGGCGACCCGGTCGCGGTCGTTGAGGAAGTTGAGCGCCGAGCCCTGGTACTCGGGCGCCATGTCAACCTTGCCCTGCTCCAGGGCGGGGGCCACCACCTCGCGGGCGCCCAGCTGGACCACCTGCTCCACCGGGAAGCCGTGCTGGCCGAGGGCCTGGCCGTACAGCTGGGCCAGGAGCTCGCTCTCGGGGAAGTCGAAGGAGGCGAGCCGGATGGTCGGCCGCCGCGGGTCCTCGGGCGGCCCCGGCGGCGGCCGGTCCCGGTCGCAGCCGGCGGCGAGCAGGAGCAGGGCCATGAGAAGCCCGACTGTAAGCTTCCGGCGGCCGCCACCCACGTCGCGTTCTCCTGTCATGAGCCGTTTCCTCAGGTTACCCTCGTCTCCATGGAACCGATGGCGGGGCGGCCGCCTCTCGAGGTTGGGGGTCCGGTGTCCACCAGCCGGCCCCAGCGGGTCTCACGTGCGGGCCAGCGCCGGCGACCCTCGGGCGAGGCCCCGCCGCTGCCGCGGACCCTGAACCGCAGCGGCCGGATCTGGCTGATCGCCGGCGCGGCGGTGCTGCTGCTGTGGGCCGGGGTCGTGTCCAACCAGCGCACCGCCGTGTGGGTGCTGGAGGCCGACCACGCCGTGGTGGAGTGGATCGCCGGGCTGCGGACCGCGGTGCTCACCGAGGTCATGCAGACGGTGCACGCCCTCGGCTCGCGGTGGACGATCCGGGCCCTGTTCTGGGCGACGGTGATCGCGCTGGTCCTCCTGCGCCGCTTCCGGCACCTGTTCGTGTTCCTCGGCGCCACCCTGGCCGTGACCGCCTTCACCGGGTTCCTGGCCTACGCCTTCGCCTGGCCCCGGCCCCTCGGCGTGGAGATCATCGGCGACTGGAGCGGCTACGCCAACCCGTCCCGCCCGGTGGCCGCCCTGGCCGCGATCCTGATGGGCATGCTGTACTCCATGGCCCCGGCCGGGCGGCTGCGCCGGGTCGGCAAGCCGGTCCTCGCCGGGCTGGTCTCGGCCCTGTCGCTGTCGCTGATGTACCTGGCCGTGAACTCGCCCAGCGACGTGATCATCGCCGCCGTCGTCGGGGTCACCATCCCCCTGGTGGCCTTCCGCATGCTCACCCCCAACGAGGTGTTCCCGGTCACCTACCACCGTGGCAGCTCGGCCCACCTGGACGTGGGCGGCCGCCGCGGCCAGGCCATCCACCGGGCCCTCGAGGACCAGCTGGGCCTCCAGGTGGCCGAGATCAAGCCGTTCGGCCTGTCGGGGTCGGCCGGCTCCACCCCGCTGCGGATCAAGGTCAAGGGGGATCCGCCCCGGCAGTTGTTCGGCAAGCTGTATGCCCAGAGCCACCTGCGCTCGGACCGCTGGTACAAGTTGGGCCGGGAGCTGCTGTATGGGCGGCTGGAGGACGAGAAGCCGTTCAACACCGTGCGCCGGCTGGTCCAGCAGGAGGACTACGCCCTGTACAAGCTGCACGCCGTCGGGCTGCCTAGCCCAGCGCCGTTCGGGTTCGTCGAGCTGACCCCGGAGCGGGAGTATCTGCTGGTCGCCGAGTTCTTCGAGGGCGCCACCGAGCTGGGCGAGGCGCAGGTCGACGACCAGGTGATCGACGACGGCCTCGGCATCATCCGGAAGCTGTGGAACGCCGGGCTCGCCCACCGCGACATCAAGCCGGCCAACCTGCTGGTCCGCCAGGGGCGCATGCTGCTGATCGATGTGGCCTTCGTCGAGGCCCGCCCATCGCCTTGGCGCCAGGCC
>JBJMHP010000063.1:0-11111 GCA_045807325.1 Actinomycetes bacterium
CGCCGGGCCACCGTCCGCCGCATGGCCGACAGCGGCACCTCCTCGGAGTCCGCGTCCGCCACCACCGGAGCCGCCGCCGGCGCCGCCGCGGCCGGCGCCGGCTCGGCGACCGGGGCCTCGGCCGACTCGGGGGCGGCGGCCGCTTCCACGTCGTCGACCCGGACCAGGCCGTCGCCTCCCGTGCCGGTGACGGTGGCCAGGTCGACTCCCAACTCGGCGGCCCGGCGGCGGGCCGCCGGGACCACCGGGGTCCGCTCGGCGGCCGGCGCCGCCGGGGTCGCCCCGACCGCCCCGGCCGTCTCCGTCTCGGCCGCGGTCTTCTCCTCGTCGGCCGCCGCCTCGGCGGTGGTGACCCCGTCGCCCGAGGCGGCCGACCCGTCCCCGTCGGCCGGGCCGAACAGCCCGCCCAGGAGGTCCTCGGCCTCGGTGGCGAGGGTGGCGATGGGCGCGCCGACCGGGACGACGTCGCCCTCGGTGGCGGTGTGGCGGACCAGGGTGCCGTCGGCCGGCGACTCGACCTCCATCTCGACCTTGTCGGAGTTGACCTCGGCGATGACGTCGCCCGCCCGGACCTGCTCGCCCTCCTGCTTGACCCAGGCGATCAGCTCGCCCTCCTCCATGGTCATGGAGAGCTTGGGCATCGGCACCTCGATCTCGCGCATCAGGACTCCTTCACCAGCGTCCGCCCGGCCTGCACGATGTCGGGGACCTGGGGGACCGAGGCCTTCTCGAGATCGGGGTTGTAGGGGATGGGGGCGTCGAGCCCGCTGAGGCGCCGGATCGGGGCCAGCAGGTAGTAGAGGGTGTCGGACTCGGTGATGCGGGCCGCGATCTCGGCCGTGAACCCGCCGCTGCGGGGGGCCTCCTGGACCAGCAGGACCCGGCCGGTGGCCCGCACCCGCTCCAGGATGGTGGCCTCGTCCAGCGGCTTGAGGGTCCGCGGGTCGACCACGGTCGCCTCGATCCCCTGGGTGGCCAGCTCCTCGGCGGCGGCCAGGGCCCGCGACACCATGATCCCGGTGGCCACGACGGTCAGGTCGCCACCCTCGCGGGGCACGGCCGCCACCCCCAGCGGGATGGGCTCGCTCCCGTCGGGCACCGGACCCGACGCCGTCCGGTACAGCACCTTGTGCTCCAGAACACGACCGGGTTGGGGTCGCGGATGGCCGCGTGCAGCAGCCCCTTGGCGTCGGCCGGGTTGGACGGCATCACCACCTTGAGCCCGGGTGTGTGGGCGTACCAGGCCTCCTGGCTCTGGGAGTGCTGGGCGGCGGCGCCGGTGCCGGAACCGAACGGCAGCCGCAGCACCAGCGGGACGCTCACCGCCCCGCCGAGCATGAAGTAGACCTTGGCCGCCTGGTTGACCAGCTGGTCCATGGCGTGGGCGGTGAAGTCCGAGAACTGCATCTCGGCGACCGGCCGCATCCCGCACAGGGCGGCCCCGACGGCCGCCCCCATGATGGCCTCCTCGGCGATCGGGGTGTCGCGGATCCGCTCCGGTCCGAAGCGGTCCAGCATCCCGGTGGTCACGCCGAAGGCGCCGCCGTAGACGCCGATGTCCTCACCGAGCACGAAGACCCGCTCGTCGGCCTCCATCGCCTCGGTCAGGGCGGCCCGGATCGCCTCGGCGAAGGTCATGGTCTCGGCCTGGGTCTCGGTCGTGGTCACGGCGCCTCGGCCTCCCCTCTGGCCCCCGCGGCGGCCGCCACCGGCGTCGGGCCGGCCCCGTCCGGCAAGGGCTCGGCCGGCGCGCCCTCGGAGGCCGGGCTGACCGCGTCCACCTCGCTGGGCGCGTACACGGCGCCGAGCAGGTCGGATGAGGACGGCGGGCCGGCCTGGCCGGTCCGGACGGCGTCCCGCACGGCGTCGCGGGCCTGGTCCCGGAGCTTCTGGACCTCGCCCTGGTCGAGGGTCCCGGCCTCGAGCACGGTCTGCTCGAAACGGTCGATCGGGTCGCGCTGGCGCCAGGACTCGATCTCCTCGCGGGTCCGGTACAGGTTCTGGTCGCTCTTGGAGTGCCCCTTCCAGCGGTAGGTGACCGCCTCGATGAGGGTCGGCCCCTGACCGGCCCGGGCGTGGGCCACGGCCTGGGCGACGGCCTCGTACACCTCCTGGACGTCGTTGCCGTCGACCGTCCCCCCGGGGATGGCGTAGCCGGCGGCCCGGTCGGCGACCCGCTCCAGCCGGGACACCTCCTCCACCGACATCGACATCCCGTAGTGGTTGTTCTCGCAGACGAACACCACCGGGAGGTCCCAGATGGCGGCCAGGTTGACGCTCTCGTGGAAGGCGCCCTCGCTGGTCGCCCCGTCGCCGAAGAACGACAGGGCCACCTTGTCGCTGCCCTGCAGCTTGAGGGCCAGGGCGGCGCCGACGGCGATCGGGATGCCCCCGGCGACGATCCCGTTGGCCCCCAGGTTGCCCTTGGAGACGTCGGCGATGTGCATGGACCCGCCCCGGCCCCGGCAGTACCCGGTGTCCCGGGCCAGCAGCTCGGCCATCATCCGGCCCAGGTCGGCGCCCTTGGCGATGCAGTGGCCGTGCCCGCGGTGGGTCGAGGTGATGACGTCGTCGTCGCGCAGGGCCAGGCAGGCGCCGGTGGCCGACGCCTCCTGGCCGATGGACAGGTGCATCGTGCCGTACAGCAGGCCGCGGGCGAACATCTCGTCCACGGCCTCCTCGAACCGGCGGATCGTCCACATCGTGGCCAGCACCCGCCCGGCATCGTCCTTGGACTCAGCGAGCTTGGTCGCCATGGCCGCCCCTTTCGAGCTCTGGTCAGCGGCGGAGGAGCTGGTCCTGAAGTCGGCGCAGCTGGAGGATGGTCGAGCCCTCGTCCAGCTCCACGTCGTCGTGGCGCAGCGGCTGGTCGACGGCGACGTCGCGGACCACGGTCGCCCGGGCCGCCAGGCCCAGGGGGAGCAGCCCGCCGCCGGCCACGGCCTCCGCCGAGTCGGCGACCCCGTAGACGGTGGCCCCGCCGATGCCGTCGATCTGGTCGCCGGGGCGCAGGTCCCGCTTGGCGGTGGCCACGACCTCGGCGTTCCAGGCCACCGGCTCCAGCGTCGAGACGCGGTCCAGGGCGGCCCTGGCCACCGTGAGGGGTGCCTCCAGGCTGGCCAGGTGGTAGGGCCGGTAGAAGGCGTAGTAGGGGCCCGGGCCCATCGACAGATACGCCATCTCCTCGACCACCGTCGGGTGGTCGGTGCGGCCGACGATGAACACGCCCGGGGCCACCGGCCCGGTGGCGTAGTCGACCACCCCCGGCCGGTCCAGGACCCCGCCGTCGGCCGCCGGGCGGAACACGTTGGCCAGCTCGGGCACGGTGGTGTCGGGCCCGTACATGCCCCGCCGGCTCAGCTCCAGGCCGGTGGCGTTCGCCATCGAGGCGCACTCGATCATCGTCTTGGAGCCGTCGACGAAGCTGGCCAGCATCTTGGGGTTCATGTGCTTGGCCTTGGCCTCGTCGGCCACCGAGTCGGGGGTGGCGTGGGGCTGGAGTGGGTTGTTCTTGCCCTTGCCGGCGCACACGACCTCGAAGCCGATGTCGGTGACGTAGTCGAACAGCTCCTTGACCTCGACCGGCTCGTCGCCCTTGCAGAGGGCGTAGACCTGGCCGCTCGAGTGGGCGACCCTGGACAGCAGCAGGCCGATGGTGACGTCGGCCTCGGCGTTGAGGGAGGCCACGTCCTTGCCGCCCAGCAGCGCGCTGTAGGACAGGAAGGCGCCGACGTCCGGCACCCCGGTGGCGTCGACGACCACGTCGACCGGCAGGTCGATCAGCATCCGGGCGTCCGGCAGCCCGACCGGCCGCCCGTCGGCGACCGCCTGGGCGAGCTTGTCGGGGTCGTCGCCCTCGACCACGCCGTTGATGCCGGCCTGGGCGAAGGCCTGCTGAGGCCGCCCGGGGAGGACGTCGGCGATCGCCGCCGTCTCCATGCCGGGGATCCGCTGCACCTGGGCGACGAAGCCCATGCCCATCTGGCCGGCGCCGGCCAGGCCGATCCGGACCGGCCGGCCGAGTTCCCGTTCACGAGCCCGCAGGCGGGAGGACAGACTCATGCGCATCACCTTCCTGGGCGGATCAGGCCTCAGGGGCCTCCCCTTCGATCACGAGTGTGGTGCCCGGCCCGGGCTCGGGGAGCGGCAGCTCCTCCAGGCAGAGGTCGCCGGGGAGCGGCGCCTCGGAGGCGCCGTTCGCCTTCATGTCGATGTGGCCGAGGTTGACCATGTTGTCGTTGGCGACCTCGCCGACGGCGGTGACCCGGAACGCCTTGTCGTCGATGCGGACCAGGTCACCGGGGCGCACCCCGCCGGTCGTGACGGTCGGCCGGTGGAGCACGGTGAAGAAGTGCAGCTCCTCGGGGGCGCCCTCAGCGAACCAGATCAGCAGGCCCTGGCCGATGAACTCCGGGACCTGCTCCCCCACCGCGGTGACCGTGGCCGCATAGCGGGTCTCCGCGGTGGCCATCAGGCCTCCTTGACGTTGTCCGGCCCGACGCCGGAGACGAAGATGTCCTCCTTGATGAACATGGCCAGGGGACCGGCCGGGCTGGTCGCGTGCACGTCGACCGTCGGCACCTTCTTCATCGGGTAGACCCCGACCCGGGCCGTGCCGCCGCAGTCGATCACCGCCACGGCGATCTGGTCGAAGGGGGCCGAGCTCTTGAAGCCGTCGAAGGCTTCGCCGCCGGTCATCTCGGCGATCTTCTGGGCCACCGGGTGGATGCCCCCACCGGTCACCGAGTAGACGAGCTTGCGCTCCGCGGTCGGCTTGATCGTCAGCGGGCCGCCCCAGCCCCCGCGACCGGCCTCGACCCGAACCGCCTTGTACTCCGCCATCGTGGACCTCCTTGTTCCGCGATCGCCTGCAGGTGCCTCTACCTGCACATACCCCTAACTGTAGAGACCGAAGCTGAACAGGTAGGCGATGATCACCGCCGCCGGGCCGGTGATCATCCGCGAGAACAGCACCGCCGGGACCCCGACCTCGACCGTCTCCGGCTCGGCCTCGCCGAGGGCCAGCCCGACCGGGATGAAGTCGCAGCCGACCTGGGGGTTGATGGCGAACAGGGCCGGCAGCGAGTACTGGGGCGGGATCTTGCCCTCTCCGATCTGCACGCCGATCAGGGTGCCCACGATCTGGGCGATGACCGCCCCCGGCCCGAGCAGCGGCGAGAGCACCGGCAGGGCGCAGATGATGCTCATCAGGAGCAGGCCGGGCAGGCTGGAGGCGAGCGGCGTCAGGTGGTCGGCGATGAACTTGCCGATCCCGGTGGCCAGGATGAAACCGATGATCAGCGAGATGAAGGCCATGAAGGGCAGGACGTTGCGGATGACCATGTCGATGGCTTCGCGCCCCGACTGGTAGAGGGCACCGACGATCCCGCCCACGGCCCGACCGATGCGGTTCAGGAGGCCGTTGATGGTTTCCATGCTCACGCCCCCTCGGGAGCCGGGGTCTCGCCGGCCGTGGTCGCGACCTCGGGCTCCTCGGCGTCGCGGGCCCGGCGGGCGAACATGATCCTGCTGATCGTCTCGGTGGTGATGCCCCGCATGAAGATCACGATCAGGCCGACGTAGAAGTAGCGGACGGCCAGGTCGCCGAGGGGTAGGCCGAGCTTGGTGATGCCGGCCGCGATGCCGGCATAGACGAACAGCTCACCGGCGTTGACGTGGGGGAACAGCCCCAGCGGAGGGTGCACGAAGCTGACCGCGGAGTCGTAGAACGCCGGCTTGTCGCGCTCGGGCAGGAACCGGCCCATGGTGTAGCACATGGGGTTGGTCAGGAAGAACACGGCCAGCACGGGCAGGACCAGGTAGCGGATCGGGTAGTACCGGAGGCCCGGCCGTCCGGCCATCTCGCCGATCCGGTCGATCCGCTCCGGGCCGATCAGCTTGATCAGGGCGTGGACCGCCGTCAGCAGCACGATCAGCAGGGGGATGATCCCGACGACCAGGCCGACGAAGGTCTCGCCACCCTTTCGGAAGACGCCGATGAAGTCCTCGGCCCACTGGCCGAGCGTGTCGTTGACGCCTGCTACCGGCAGGTGGTGGATCAGCGAGAGATCGACCACTGTTTCCCACTCCTTCCCGGACAGAGGAGGCCGCTGCCCGTTGACGCCGACGGGACACGCCTACGACGTCGCCATACCTCCTCTCGGACGCCGGGGGCGCTGCTGTCCCTGGCCGGTGGGCTTGGGCGCACCGGCCAGCTCGGGATGTAGCGTGGCCGCCGCGCTCTGGGCCGCGACCTGGACTAGAGGGTGGAGGTCCGGGACCTGGACGCCGGCCGCCAGCTCGGCCGCGGCAAGCCCGACGAGGGCGGGCACCGGCCGGGCGTTGGCGAACACCGTCACCCCGCGGAGGGCCTCGGCGGCGGTGACCCGGTCGTCCGGTCCCACCGCGACGACCACATAGGCCCGTCCCCGGATCCGGCGGGGCGAGGCGCCGATCGACACCCGGCCGAGCCTGCGTAGGGCCCTGGCCCTGGCCATGAACGCCTGTGCCTGCTGGTAGGCGAGCCCCAGCTGGAGCGCCCAGAGAACAGCCAGCAGGAGGAAGAGCCAACCGATAGCCATGCCCGCTCCTTGTCCCGGCGCTGGCGCTGCCGAGGGTCGGCGACCTAGCGTCCGAGCAGGCGCCGGACGGCTTCATGCTCGTGCCGGAACGGAGCGGTCGTCCAATACAAAAAGACACGCGACCCATACATGAACGCGATCACGCGGAATCGACCAGGACCGCGGGGTTGACTCCATCCGCCCCGTCGCGTATAAGTACGTAACTTTGTGATTACTTCATCACGGATGTGACCATGCCTTCCCCGAGAGACCCCGCGCTGCTGGCCAAGGCGGCCCGGCTGTACTTCGTCGACGACCGCTCCCAGGACGACGTCGCCGCCATCCTGGGGACCACCCGGTCCAACGTCTCGCGCATGCTCAAGCAGGCACGGGACCTGGGCATCGTCGAGATCCGCATCCTGGACCCGGCCGGCCGGGACCGGGAGCTCGAGCTGGCCCTGCGGGACCGGTTCGGGCTGGCCGACGCCCGCGTGCTCGAGCCCGCCACCGAGACCGACGTGCTGTCGGGTGTGGGCCGCCTGGCCGCGCGCTGGCTGGAGGAGACGGTGCGCGACGGCCAGGTGGTGGCGCTGTCCTGGGGCCACACCCTGCAGGCGATGGTGCGGGCCGTCGACGGCCTCTCCCGGCGCGACGTCGAGGTGGTCCAGCTCGTCGGCGGCCTGTCGGCCCTCGACTCCGCCCTCACCGGCCAGGAGCTGGTGCGCGAGCTCTCCGAGCGCATCGGAGCACGCCACCGCTACCTGCACGCCCCGGCCCTCTTCAGCTCGGCCGAGGCGCTCACCGTGATGGTCCACGAGCGGGCCATCGCCGACGCCCTGGACGCCGCCAAGGCGGCCGACATCGCCGTGGTCGGCATCGGCGCGGCCGGCATCGGGTCCTCGGGAGCGCTGCTGGACGCGCTCAACCTCAGCCCGGCCCAGCGGGCGACGTTCGACGCCTGCGGGCCCGTCGGCGACATCTGCGCCCGGTTCTACGACCTGTCCGGGTGGGAGGTGCGCAGCGTCGTCGCCGAGCGGGTCCTGGCCGTCAGCCTCGACGCCGTGCGCGCCATCCCGACCGTGGCTGGGGTCGCGGCCGGGCCGGAGAAGGCCATGGGCATCCTCGGCGCCCTGCACGGCCGGATCGTCGACGTGCTGATCTGCGACCAGGCGGCGGCCCGGACGGTCCTGGCCCACGACACGGACGGCGCTCCGGTGGCCGCCCGCGTCGGTGGCAGGTAGTCCATGGAGCTTCGCCACCTGCGCTACTTCATCGCCGTCGCCGAGGAGCTGCACTTCGGCAGGGCGGCCGAGCGGCTGCGCATCACCCAGCCGCCGCTCAGCTTCCAGATCCAGGCCCTGGAGCGGGAGCTGGGCGTGCAGCTCTTCATCCGTGGCCGGCGCGTCGAGCTGACCGAGGCCGGCCGGGCCCTGCTGGCCAAGGCCCGCGAGACCATCGAGGCCGCCGACGCCGCGGCCCGCGCCGCCCAGCAGGCCGGCCTGCTCATCAACGGCCGGCTGCGGGTCGGCTACCCGGCCGCCGGCGTCTTCGAGCTGCCCCCCCTCGCGCTCCGGACGTTCCAGGAGCGGTTCCCGAACGTGGGCGTCGAGACGGTGGTGGCCTCGACCGGGGCCCACCTCGACGCCCTGGAGGCCGAGCGGCTCGACGTGGCCTTCGTGCGCGTCGGTGTCCTGGACCGCGAGCTCATGCAGTTCAAGCCGTTGCAGCTCGAGCCGCTGCTCCTGGCCGTCCCCGAGGGTCACACCCTGGCCCGGCTGCCCGTCGTGCCGGTCGAATGCCTGGCCCGCGAGCCGATCGTCCTGTTCCCGCCCGCGCTGGAGCCCCTGCTCTACCGCTACCTGGTCAGCGACGTGCTCGGCCGCTCCCGGGTCGCCCCCTCGGTGGTGCTCGAGGCGACCACCCTGGAGAGCGCCTGCAGCGCGGTCGCGGCCGGGCTCGGCGTCGCCTTCGTGGGCGAGCCGCTGGCCCGCATCTTCGCCATGCCGGGCGTCGTCTACCGCCCGCTGGCGCCGCCCGCTCCCCTGTCCCGGCTGGGCGTGGCCTGGCGCCAGGATGCCGCCTCGAACTCCCTGCGCTGGTTCCTCGAGGTCCTCGACGAGCTGGCCAAGGCGGCCGGGATCAACGGCCACCGGGGCGGCCCGGCGGCCGAGGACGACGGGCGGGCGTCGGCTATCATGGCCGTGTGACGAGGCAAGCTGGCACGACGCACGCCGGCATCGTCCTGGCGGCAGGATCCGGCACCAGGGTCGGCAACAGCCGGAACAAGGTGTACCTGCCCCTGGCCGGCCGGCGCATCGTCACGTGGTCCCTCGAGGTGTTCCGCAAGCTCCCCGGCATCGGCCGGCTGGTCCTGGTGGTCCGGGACGAGGACCGCGAGCTGGCCACCGAGATCCTGGACCGGGAGCTCCCCGGCGTGCCGGTCGACCTGGTCACCGGCGGTGAGACCCGCCACGAGTCCGAGTACCGGGCGCTCCTCCACCTGGCCGACGAGATCCGCGGTGGAGAGATCGACGTCGTCCTCGTCCATGACGCGGCCCGCCCTCTGGCCCCGGTGGAGATCGTGGAGGAGGTGCTGGGGACCGCCATGCGGACCGGGAGCGCCATCCCGGCCCTGCCCCTGGAGGACGCGGTCGGGGTGGACGAGGCCGGGCGGATGTCGCACGCGGGACACGGCGACATGGTCCGCGTCCAGACCCCCCAGGCGTTCAGAAGCGGCCCGCTGCTGGCCGCCTACCAGGCCGCGGCCGCCGACGGCTTCACCGGGACCGACACCGCCGCCTGCGTCGAGCGCTTCGAGGGCGTCCCCGTGCAGGTCGTCTCCGGTGACCCGCGCAACATCAAGGTGACCTACGCCGACGACCTGTTCACCGCCGAGCTGATCCTGGCGACCTCCGGGTACGAGCTGTGAGGTGAGGCATGGACCACGTCCACAACGTCGTGCTGGCCTGTTCCCACTGCCACGGTGAGCATCTGCACGAGGTGACCTACGCCGGCCGGCTGCTCGCCTCGACCGTCTGCTCCAACTGCGGCCACCGGATCGCCAAGGACCTGGCCGGCCTGCGCCGCGCCTACCTCGCCGACGTCGAGCATCGCGTCCGGACCAAGCCACGGCGGATGCTACGCCGCGTCATCCGCCACCCGGTGGCCTTCGCCCTGGACCTGCCCGGAGCCCTGCTGGTCAAGCCGGCCAAGATGGAGGCCGAGCTGCGCGTCCTGTACGGCCGCCGCTAGAGCGTGCCCGAGCGCGGCTCTAGGCGAGGATCCGGAGGGGCTGCTCCAGGACGGCCTTGAGCTGGGCCAGGAACCGGGCTCCGGTGGCGCCGTCGAGGGCCCGGTGGTCGATCGACAAGGTGAGCCGCATCCGCCGGTGGACCTCGACTCCCCCGTCCTCGGTGGCCACCGGCTCGGCCACCGCCGCCCCAACGGCCAGGATGGCCGCCTCCGGCGGGTTGATCACCGCCGTGAACCGGTCGGTCCCGAACATCCCCAGGTTCGACACCGTGAACGTCCCCCCGCCCACCTCACCGGCGCCCAGCTTCCCGGCCCGCGCCTTCTCCGCCAGCTCCTTGGCCTCCCTGGCGACCTGGGTCAGGGTCTTGCGGTCGGCGTCGCGGATGACCGGCACCACCAGCCCGCCCTCGACGGCCACGGCGATCCCGACATGGACCCGCCTGTGCACCAGCAGCTTGTCCCCGCCGAAGGACACGTTCAGGTCGGGGTTGGTCCGCAGCAGCCCCGCACACGCCTTCACGATCAGGTCGTTGACACTCACCTTCAGGTCGTCACCGCGGCCGGCCAGCTCCGGGTTGAGCTCGGCCCGCAGGTCGAGCAGGGCCTCGGCGTCCACGGCGATGGTCAGGTGGAAGTGCGGGGTCGACCGCATCGACTCGACCAGCCGCCGGGCCACCGTCCGCCGCATGGCCGACAGCGGCACCTCTTCCACATCCTCGGCAGGCGCCGCCGCCGCGGCCGCCGGAGCCGCGGCGGCGGCCTCGACGTCGGCGCGGCGGATGCGGCCGCCGCGGCCGGTGCCGCGGATGGTGGCCAGGTCGACACCGAGGTCTCTGGCCATGGCACGGGCCAGGGGGGTGGTCAGCGGCCGGGCGGCGGGCGGGGGTGGGGGCTGGGCGGGTGGGGGCATGGCCGTCCTCCCTAGCGGCGGCCGGGGCGGGCCTTGCGGGGTGGGGCGGTATGGACGGGGAGGCCGAGGGCGACCATGGCCGCCTCCATGGTGCTCTCGCCCAGGGTCGGGTGGGCATGGATGATGTCGGCGATGTCGTCCAGGGTGGCCTCCAGGTGCATGGCCACCACGCCCTCGGGGATCAGGTCGCTGGCGCTGGGCCCGATGATGTGGACCCCGAGCACCTCCCGGTACCTGGCCTCGGCGACGACCTTGACCAGCCCCTCGGTGGACCCATAGGTCTGGGCCCGGCCCAGGGCGGTGAACGGGAAGCGGCCGACGACCACGTCGTGGCCGGCCTCCCTGGCCGCGGCCTCGGTCAGCCCGACACTGGCCACCTCGGGGTGGGT
>JBJMHP010000064.1:0-9591 GCA_045807325.1 Actinomycetes bacterium
CAGCCAGCCGGCGGCGCCGTCCAGCTCGACCTCGGCCGAGGCGTTGGCCCGGTTGCCGAGCTTGTTCTTGAGCCGCTGGAGGTGGAAGCGGTTGCGGGCGCCGTCGGGCAGCACCCGCGGGACCAGGAAGCAGCTGAGGCCAGCCGGCGCCTGGGCCAGGACCAGGAAGGCGTCGCTCATCGGGGCCGAGCAGAACCACTTGTGCCCGGTGAGCAGCCACAGCCCGCCCGGCCCGCCCGGCGCGGCGGTGGTGGTGTTGGCCCGCACGTCGCTGCCGCCCTGCTTCTCGGTCATGGCCATGCCGCACAGCGCCCCCGCCTTGGCCGCGACCGGGGCCGGGCCCGGGTCGTAGGCGAAGGCGGTCAGCCTTGGCTCCCAGGTCTCGGCCAGCTCGGGGGCGGCGGCCCGCAGGGCGGGCACGGCCGCGAAGGTCATGCTGACCGGGCAGCCGTGGCCGGCCTCGACCTGGGTCCAGAGGTAGAACCCGGCTGCCCGCGCCACCTGGGCGCCGGGCCGGGGGTCGCGCCAGGGGGCGGCGTGCAGGCCGTGCTCGACGGCCGTGCCCAGCAGCCGGTGCCAGGCCGGGTGGTACTCGACCTCGTCGACCCGGCGGCCGTAGCGGTCATGGGTGCGCAGCACCGGCGGGTTGGCGTCGGCGGCCCCGCCCCAGGCGATCGCCTCCGGGCCGCCGGCCAGGACACCCAGGGCCCGTACCGGCTCCTCGGCCCAGCCAGCCCCCTCCCGGCCCAGCGCCTCCGCCAGCACCGGGTCGGCGTCGTAGAGGTCGTAGCCGGCCAGCGGCGGCGGCTGGTTCAGCACCTCGTGGGTGGGCGGCACCCGCCCAGGCTACAGCTCGTCCAGGGTGGCGAACAGCCTGGCGAAGCGGTGCAGGGGCTCGCGACCGATGGCCGGCAGCAGCCGTTGCTGCTGGTGCAGCAGGTACCTGGCCGGGCGGTAGCGGTCAAGGGTCGTCCCGGTGGCCCGCTCGACCCGCCGGACGATCGACCCCTCGCCGGCCAGCTCCTCCGGGTCCAGCTCCTCGACCCCGGTGGCGCCCACCAGGTGCAGGTAGAAGGCGTCGTCGAACAGGTCCTCGAGGCCGGCCTCGGCCTGGCCGGTCAGCTCGGTCAGGGCGAGCAGCCGCTCGGGCAGCACCACACCCTGCTCGGCCAGGGCCCGCACGCTGGGGTGGCCGGCCCCGACCTCCAGCAGCACGGCCCCCTCCAGCGGCGCCCCCAGCAGGGTGGCCGCCACGGGCAGGCCGCCCAGCCCGCCGGTCGGCAGGACCCGCCAGGCCGGGTCGAGGCCGCTGCGACCCCCCTCGCGCAGGAAGCCGCTCATCACCTCCAGGTAGATCAGGTCGGGGACGCCGCCGACGAGCAGGGTGCGCGGGCCGGCGCCGATCCCCTCCAGCAGGGAGGTGGCCAGCGCCCCCGTCAGAGGCAGGACGGTGTCGCGGCTGGTCGCCCCGGCGCCCTCGCCGACCCGCGTCCCCTCCCCCTTCACGTCCTCGACGGTGCGGACCCGGTGGGGACGGTTCGCGTCGACCATGTAGGGCGAGTGGGTGGTGTAGACGACCTGGTGGCCGACGGCCAGCTGCTCGTCCAGGTAGCGGAGCAGGTCGGCCTGGCCGGCGGCGTGCAGGCCGAGGCCGGGCTCGTCCAGCAGCAGGATGAGGTCCTCGGCGTCGCGCAGCTCCGAGAAGGCGGCCACGAACGAGAAGAACCAGACGAGCCCGCCCGAGCGTTCGCCGAAGTTGGTCGTCACCCGGTGGCGGTCATTGCGGATGCGGACGTCCAGGAACGGGGGCCCGCCCTGGCCGTTCTGGCCGGCCTCGCGGAAGTCCAGGTCCAGCTCGACGGTCAGCTCCGGGTTCTGGCTCCAGTACCGGAAGACCTCCTCGCTGACCGTGGTGGCGGCGCTCTCCAGGGCCGCCTTGCGGACCTCGTACTCGGACTCGGCGAACTCGTCGGCGGCCACCCCGGCCAGCCGCAGCAGGGCCAGCGCGGTCCGCTCCCCCGGCTGGAGGTCGTCGGAGGCGGTGGCCTGGAGCCGCGGGATCGACACCCGGCCCGGGAGGACGCTGTAGCCGTCGAAGTAGAGCAGCCGGGGCAGCCGGGCGGCGAGCAGGCTGGCCAGCTCGCCGGCGGCCGGCTGGTCGCCGACCAGCAGGCGCCGGTCGCCCGAGTAGTCCCGCTCGACGGTGACCTCCTTGGCCTCCAGCGCCTCGGGCCCGAGCCGCTGGGTCACCGCCTCCAGGTCGGCGTCGCCCAGCTCGAAGGTGGCCGAGACGGCGGTGGTGCCGGCGATCTGGGCCCGGTCCCGCCCTCGCAGGCGGCGCGGGTAGTCGCGCAGCTCGTCGAACCCCCGGACCGGCCCGCCGAACGGGTTGGCCTGATGCAGGGCCTCCAGGAAGGCGGTCTTGCCGCTCTCGTTCTTGCCCACCAGACACGTCACGTCCGGCTCGAAACGGACGGTTCCCGAATTCTCGATGCTCCGGAATTTCCGTACCACTGCCGTTTTCAGGATCACGTTCCGCTCCGCCTCGACGCCGCGGGAAATGTAGTTGAAATTTCCCGGTACGTGCCAATCGCCGGTTCGGTACGGTCCGCCGGCACCGTCCGGGTACATTTGCGTAGGGAAGCTGCAAAGGACTGCGCGTGATACGGGTACGCGCCGCCACGTAGGCTCCGCCGGGCTTGGCGTCGCCCTGGCGAGGAGAGGGTTCGTGGTGGCGTTGCGGTTGCTCAGCCGGGTACGCGGCACCCTCCCCCAGGGCCGCTCCCTTCCCGACGAGGTCTGGCGGAGTCGCCATCGCGCCATCCTGCTCATCCTGTGGCTGCACGTCCCCGCCCTGGCCGTCCTGGCCGTGCGCTACGGCGAGGGTCCCGACGTCGCCGTAGGCGTGGTGGTGGTGGCCACCGGGGCCGGGTGGGCAACCACCTCCTGGGGCGGCCGGCGCTGGCGCTCGGCCCTGGCCACCGTCGGGCTGCTGTCGGCCTCCTGCGTGCTGGTCGGCATCGGCGGGGGCACGGTCGAGCTGGGCTTCCACTTCTTCGTCACCATCGCCCTGGTCATGCTGTACCAGGACGGCTTCCCGTTCCTGATCGCGGTCGGCTTCGTGGCCGTCTACGCGCTGGTGTCGGCGGGCCTGGAGTCGCTGGGCGCGCTGCCCCCGGCCGACACCCGCTCAAGCCCCTGGCTGCGGGCGGCCATCGGCGAGCTGCTGATCCTGGCCACGGCAACCGCCAACCTGGCCAACTGGCGCCTGAACGAGGACAGCCGGGCCGAGGCCGAGCGCTCCTTCCGCCAGCTCTACGAGGGCCAGAAGGCCGTGGTCCGCGAGCTCCAGCAGTCCCAGCGGCTCAAGGACGAGCTCTACAACGTCGTCTCCCACGAGCTGCGCACCCCCCTCACCGGCATCCTCGGGTTCGGCGAGCTGCTGCTGACCCGCGACGACCGGCTGACCCCGGCCCAGCGCAAGGAGCACCTGGGCCGGATCCTGCGCGAGGCCAACCGGCTCAAGCGGGTGGTCGACAACCTCGTCTACTCCTCCAAGGTCATCCAGCGGGACGGCAGCGCCGCCGCCGACCTGCGCGGGGTCGTCAGCGCGGTCGTCGAGGACCTGGAGGACGTGCCGGGACGCGAGCGCCTCGACCTGGAGGTCGACCTCCGGGTGGCCGGCGAGGTGGCCATGCCGGCCGAGGCCCTGCGCCTGGTCATGGTCAACCTGCTCGGCAACGCCCTCAAGTACGCCACCCCGCTGACCACCGTCCGGGTGGCGGCCCGGCTGGCCGGTCCGTCCCTGCTGGCCGTGTCGGTCACCAACGCCGGCCCGCCCATCACCCCCGCCGACCGCCAGCGCATCTTCGAGCCGTTCGTGCAGCTCGACTCCTCCCTGACCCGCAGCGTGTCCGGGGTCGGTCTGGGCCTGCACATCGTCCGGCGGCTGGTCGAGTCCTACGGGGGGGCGGTCGAGGTGGACTCGGTGGACGACCTGGTCACCTTCACGGTGACGATCCCCACGGTCGCCCCCGTACCGGTCGACGACCTGTCCGGGCCCGAGCCCGCGGCCGTCGGCGCCCGCCATCAGCCGAACGGCTGACCAGGCAACGCCGACATCGCCGCCGTGGTCGCCGCCCTGGAACGCGGCATCATCACCCTCCCCCGCCGCCCCCGCTAGGCGATTTGACCCGCGCTGCGCTGCTGCACCAGGCTGTCCCGGTCATGCGGCTCGAGGGAAAGGATCTCGGCGTGACCCAGTCAGACGTCACCGCGTCCACCGGCGGGTCGGAGACGGCCACCCCCCCACGCTCCAGCCGGGCCGAGCGCAACGCGGCCGCGGCCGCCGACCTCGACCGTTCCAGGGGCGGCTTCGCGGCCAACCCGGCCTCGGCCATCCAGCTGGCCGAGGTCGAGGAGGTCGACCCGTCCACCATCTTCCAGCGCGACGGGGCCGGCTTCCCGGACTGGCTGTCGGCCAACCTGGACCGGCTGGCCAAGGAGCTGGGAGTCAGCGGCCTGCGCGAGGTCGGGCGTGATGTCGGGGTCGGCTCGTTCACCGCCGACCTGCTCGCCCAGACCGACCGCGGGCGGCGGGTCGCGATCATGAGCCACCTGGAACCGAGCGACCACCTGCACCTCGGTCAGATGATCACCTTCGCCGCCGGCCTGGACGTCTCGGCCGTGGTCTGGATCGCCACCCGCATCGGCGAGGAGCACCGGGCGGTGCTGGACTGGCTCAACCAGCACGGCGACGACGACGTGCGCTTCTTCGGGGTCGAGCTGCGCCTGCTGCGCATCGGCGGCTCCCAGCCCGGCGCCTCCTTCCACGTCGAGGCCCGCCCCAACGACTGGCAGAAGGTCCTCAAGCAGCGCCAGCGGGTCGGCTCGCCGCTCAACACCCGCATGCGGGAGTTCTGAGCTTGGATTCACCGATGAGGATCTGTTGATCGGGTGACCGGACATGAAGAGGGCCCTCTGAGCTGGGAGAATGGCGCTGCTGAGACGACCATTCATCCTGGGCGGAGGGCACCTTCTCGATGCCGGGCCGGCTGACCCGCTCGGCGCGTAGGTGGAGGTGCAGCTGCCCCGAGACTGGGCGTGGGCGCGCTGGTTCACCATGGCGCTGGCCCGCCTGCACTGCATCCCAGTAAGGGCCCGACGCGGCGACGGGCAACCGCCTTAGTCCCCTGTCAGCTCGTAGCTGGCGATCACCACGCCGGTGGAGGTGATGAGGCTGTCGGCAAGTCGAAGTGGCACCTGCACGCCCTCGGGGAACAGGCGCCGTCCGGTGCCGAGCACCAGCGGGTGGATCATCAGCAGGTACTCGTCGATCAGGTTCGCGGCCATCAGCGAGCCGATCAGCACGCCGCTCCCCATGATCACCAGCTTCGTGCCCGAGCGCTGCTTGAGGTCGGCCACGGCGGCCGGAACGTCGCCGTGCAGCAGCGTCGAGTTCGGCCACGCGAGCCTCGCCGTGGGGTTGCTCGAGGCGACGTACTTGCGAGCGTTGTTCAGCGCGTCCTTGAACGGGCCGCCCTGGGCGTTCCAGGAGGCCAGCAGGTCCTCGTAGGTGCGCCGGCCGAACAGAAACGCCCGGTCCCCGCCCATCCGTTCGCCCATCCTGGTGACCATCGCCTCGTCGCCGTGCGGGACCGCCCAGCCGCCGCGCTCAAACCCGTCCCGCGTGTCCTCGTCCGGGCGGCCAGGTCCCTGCATCACGCCGTCAAGGGTCAGCTGATTCATCACGATGACCTTGCCCATCTGCTGTCCTTTCGGTCGCAGCAGCGCCAGCCACGGCGCCGCCTGGGGATTTCTGGAGACCCGGGAGATTCCGGCCTCTCACCCCTACACGAACCGCACAGGCCGGAATCGACACGCTGCCCGGCGCGAGCGCGCAGCCGAGGGGCGGATCCAGGCTGAGCCCTACCTGGGCGGCAGGCCCCGGACCTGGCCGACGGCCTCCTCGTCCTCCTCGTCGAGTCGACCACCCGGTCGAGCACGACGCGGCCCTGCCACCTCCGCGCGACGAGGAATTGCTCAGGAACCAGCCGCGTAAATGGTCAACCGCGCGAGCCGGGGAACCCGGACTCGCGTTCGGCCTTCGCCTGGTCCTCCACGCAGAAGCGGGTGGCCGGCATCGCCTCCAGCCGCGCGTCCCCGATGGGGCGGCCGCAGGCCTGGCACTTGCCGTAGTCGCCGCGCTCCAGGCGCTGGAAGGCGGCCTCGATCTCGACCAGCTCCTCCTCCACCTGCTCCCTCAGCGAGAGGTTCCGCTCCATCTCGAAGGTCTCGGTGCCGGTGTCGCCGGGGTGCTGGTCGAAGCTGGACAGCTCGCCGGCGGTGTCGGAGGTCGCGTCCTCCTGCTCGCGCTGGAGGTCGTCGCGGATCCCCTGGAGCCGCGTGCGTTCCTGCTCCAGCCGCTTCCTGGCCGTGGCCTTGTTCATCGGGTCCTCCGGGGTGCTCCACGTCGTCTGGGTCCCGAAGACGCTACCAGCCCCGGTGATCAGGAGCCGGCGGAGACCGGCTCGGGGGCCCGCTCCGGGTGCTCGGCCTGGACGGCCCTGGCCGCGGCCACCACCCGGGCCAGGGCGGTGGTCAGGACCTGGACCTCCTCGGGCTCCAGGTGCTGGGCGAAGTGCTCCTGGATCCCGCGCAGGTGGACCGGGGCGGCCCGGCGCAGGGCGCTGCGGCCCTGGTCGGTGAGGACCGCGAACCAGCCGCGGCGGTCGTCCTGGCAGCGCTCCCGGCGGACCAGCCCAGCCTCGACCATGCGGTCCACCAGGCGCGACAGCCCGCTCTTGGACAGCAGGACCGACGCCGACAGCTCCTGCATGCGCAGCCGCCCCTCCGGCGCCTCGGCCAGGTTGAGCAGCACGTCGTAGCGGCTCAGGGGCAGTCCACGCTCGGCCACCAGCTCGTGCTCGAGCAGCTCGGTGACGGTGGCGTGCGCCTCCAGCAGCCGCCGCCAGGCGGACAGCTGCGCAGGATCCGGTCTGGCTGGCATGCCCCCATTGTAGGTGGCCGTCGAGCCACGCAGGGTCGGAAGGTCGGCGGCCGGAGAAGCAAATTCTCTTAGCGTTGTTTGCTTCTCCCGCGGTGGGTTAATCACCCCTCCCCGTAGAGAAGTGGCAGGGCAAGCAAGTCCCCAGCGGGCCGCTGCTTGACCAAATGTGCAAAGGATCACAAGAGATGCGTGTCCTCGGTGTGAACGCTGTGTTCCACGATCCGGCCGCCGCCCTGGTGGTCGACGGCCAGGTGGTGGCCGCGGCCGAGGAGGAGCGCTTCACCCGGCGCAAGCACGGCAAGCTGCCGGTGCCCTTCGCCACCTGGGAGCTGCCCGAGCGGTCGGCCGCCTGGTGCCTGGCCGAGGCCGGCCTGGCCCCCGAGGACCTGGACGCGGTCGCCTACTCCTACGACCCGGCCCTGGCCCCGCCGGTCGGGCCGGACGTGACCGCCGACGCCTGGGAGGGCCTGCGCACCCTGTACGCCGAGCGGGCCCCGCTGTTCCTGCGCACCGCCCTGCCCGGCCTGGATCCGGCCGGTGTCCGCTACGTCCCCCACCACGTCGCCCACGCCGCCTCGGCCCACCTGGCCGCCCCCTACCCCAGCTCCAGCGTGCTGGTCCTGGACGGCCGCGGCGAGGCCGCCTCCCACCTGGCCGGCCGGTCGGTCGAGGGGGATCTGGAGATCCTCGCCGCCCAGCGGCTCCCCCACTCCCTCGGGCTGCTGTACGAGGAGGTCACCGACCACCTCGGGTTCCGGCGCTCCTCGGACGAGTACAAGGTCATGGCCCTGGCCGCCTACGGGAAGCCGGCGTTCATGCGCGAGCTGCGTGAGGCGGTCAGGACCACCGGCGACGGCGGCTTCACCGTCGCCCCCATCGAGCTCAACACCCTGGCCAAACGGCGGGCCAAGCACGAGGAGTGGACCGCAGAGCACGCCGACCTGGCCGCCAGCGTCCAGCTGCGCCTCGAGGAGGTGCTGCTGGAGCTGGTCCGCTGGCTGCACGCCCAGACCGGCGACCGCGACCTCACCATGGCCGGCGGGGTCGCCCTCAACTGCGTGGCCAACTCGGTCCTGGCCACCCACGGGCCGTTCGAGCGCATCTGGGTGCAGCCGGCCGCCGGCGACGCCGGCACCGCCCTCGGCGCCGCCCTGCACGTCGCCCACGCCCTCGGCGACCGGGTCGCGCCCATGCCCACCGCCGCCCTCGGCCGGGGCTGGACCGACGACGACCTGGCCGCCTGGCTGGCCACGGCCAAGGTCTCCTACGAGCGGCCGCCCGACCTGGCCGAGGCGGTGGCCGAGGTCATCGCCGCCGACGGGGTGGTCGCCTGGTTCCAGGGCCGCAGCGAGTACGGGCCGCGGGCCCTCGGGCACCGCAGCCTGCTCGCCAACGCCACCCGGGCGGCCAACCTGGAGCGGCTCAACGACGTCAAGGGCCGCGAGCAGTTCCGGCCGGTGGCGCCCATGGTCCTGGCCGAGCGGGCCGGCGACATCTTCGACGGCCCAGTGCCCAGCCCCTACATGCTGTTCACCCACCGGGTGCGGCCGGCCTGGCGCGAGCGCATCCCGGCCGTGGTCCACGTCGACGGCAGCGCCCGCATCCAGACCGTCGACCGCGACGACGAGCCGCTGGTCGCCCGGCTGCTGGAGGCCGTCGAGCGCCGCACCGGGGTCCCGGTGGTGGTCAACACCAGCCTCAACACCGCCGGCCGGCCGATGGTCGACGACCCCCGGGACGCGCTCGAGTGCTTCGGGTCGGCGCCCGTGGACGTCCTCGCCCTGGGGCCGTTCCTGGTCCGGCGGGCCCCCTTTGCCCGGCCATGACCTTCGACCTGGTCGTGCCGACGGTGGGGCGGGACAGCCTCCCCCGGCTGCTGGACGCGCTCGCGTCGGGGGCCGGGCCGCTGCCGGGGCGGGTGCTCTTGGTGGACGACCGGCGGGGTCGGGGGCGGCCGCTGCTGGCCGGCGGGCTGCCGGGGTGGCTGGCCGGGCGGGTCGAGGTGGTCCCGGGGCGGGCCGCCGGGCCGGCGGCCGCCCGGAACGCCGGGTGGCGGCGGGCGAGCGCGGAGTGGGTGGCGTTCCTGGACGATGACGTGGTCCCCTCCCCGAGCTGGCTGGCCGACCTGGCCGCGGACCTGGAGGGGCTGGGGGCGGACGTGGCCGCCAGCCAGGGGCGGATCGTGGTGCCGATGCCCGAGGGGCGGCGGCCGACCGACTGGGAACGCAACGTCCGGGGGCTGGAGACGGCGCGGTGGGCCACCGCCGACATGGCCTACCGGCGGCCGGTGATGGTCGAGGTCGGGGGGTTCGACGAGCGGTTCCCGCGGGCGTACCGGGAGGACGCGGACCTCGGGCTGCGGGTCGTCGGGGCCGGGTACCGGATCGTGGACGGGCGGCGGGTGGTCACGCACCCGGTCCGGCCGGCGGGGCGGTTCGTCAGCGTCCGCCTCCAGGCAGGCAACGCCGACGACGTGCTGATGCGGGGCCTGCATGGGCGGGGGTGGCGGGGGGCCGCGGGGGTTCCGGGGGGGCGCCGGCCACGGCACCTGGTTGTTACGGGGCTCGGGCTGGTGGGGCTTG
>JBJMHP010000065.1:0-12681 GCA_045807325.1 Actinomycetes bacterium
TCCACATACTGGGAGCCCTGGCGAAGCCTCCAAGCCGTGTGCACCCGGTGATCGAGTACCTTCACATCGAGCGGGTCATGCTGCTCTGACCCAGCCCCATATGATCCAAGTCCCAACATGACGCGCCGGATGGCCGCCACGATCTCGCGCTCGACCTGGCCCACAGGTGCCGCGTGCACACTGACCGAGGCAGCGCCGGCCGCCGTCACCGTCCCGGACATGGAGACAACCGGATCTGCCACGAGCGCGGCAGCCAGTGCCGCCGATCTGGCGAGAAGCTGACGACGGTTCATGTCCTCATGAGACCCGACAGCTACGATCGGGGCAATCCCTGCGTTGGTCCTCGCGGCGAGGAGGGCGACGGCCGCCTCATCGCTGAACAGCTCGAAGCGATGCCTTCCGGTCGCCCGGCTCAGTAGGTCTCGGTAGAAGTCGTCGGGCTGCTGATGGTTGTTGACCCATCGACTGATCAGCCGAATGAGGCTCTCGGTCTTGGGGAGGACGACGCCATCGATGGCGGCCTGCCGGCGCAGCTCAGCGATCAGCCTGGTGTAGGACCAGCCCAGCTCCTTGAGGACGATGGCTAGGCAGTTGATGCTGGTTCCTGCCATATCCTGCGCCTCCCGCATGCTCCTCAGCGGGAATCTGTAGCAGCCGCCCCTAACAGCCTGTCCATGAACTCGGCCGCCTGGCGATCCTGGGCTTGCTGGAAGTGGGCGTAGGTGCCGAGGGTCATGTGGCCGTCGGTGTGGCCGGCCCGGCCCGAGACGGTGCGCCAGTCCACGCCGCCGGCGACGAGCTGGGTGACCATGAAGTGCCGCAGATCGTGTAGGCGGGCACGCACGCCGAGACGGGCGGCGAGTTGCTGGAAGCGATGGGTGACCCCGTCGGGGCTGGCCGGCTTGCTGCCGTCCGCCTTCTGGGAGAAGACATAGGCGTCAGGGGGCAGGCTCACCCCGACGGCCAGCGCGGCTTGGACCTGCCGCAGGCGATAGGACTTGATGAGCTCCACCGTGTCGCTACCGATGGCCACTCGGCGCTTGGCGTGAGTCTTGGTGTCCTTGTCGATCAGCGGGCGGCCTGCGACCCGGACCACGCCGCTGGCGATGAAGACCTCGCCGTCGTCCAGGTCGACATCGCGCCACTTGAGGCCGCAGAGCTCTCCCCGGCGCGCCCCGAGGACTACGGCCAAGCGCAGGAAGAGGCCGAGTTCAGGATCCTCGTCCCTTGCCAGCTCGAGTAGTCGGGCGACACCTTGAGCGTCGGGCGGCGAGACTCCGGCCGAGCCGGTGGATGGTGCAGTGGCCTGCTTGACCGGGTTGTGGGCGATCCAGCCCCACACCAGCGCCTGCTTGAAAGCTCCGGACAGGACGCTGTGGACCTCGCGGACCGCCGATGCCGACAGCGGCCAGCCGTTGACGCAGTCCAGCTTGTGCACCACTTCGTCGGCGCCGGGCCGGGGCCGATACCGCTCACCAACCCGCAACGGCGGTCTGCCCCGCCGAACCCGCTGCCAGCAATGCCGGCACTTGCCACCACGCGCCCGCACGTGCTCGTACAGCGCGTCGATGGTGGAGGCATCGACCTGCTGGACCTTGGCTCGGCCGAGGTTCGGCAGGATGTACCGGTCGATGGCGCCGCGATAGTTGGCGACGGTGACGGGCGAGATCGGCCGGACCTGTTGACGCCAGCCGAGCCAGCGCTCGATCAGCTCGGCGACGGTCCTGGACGAGCTCCCGCGGTGTTGGCCACGGTCCACCTGCTCCAGGAGCTCCGCCTCGATTTTCTTGGCTTCCCGATAGGACCGCTTGGTCTGTCCAGGGACCTGGCGGCTGACCCATCGTTTGCGGCCGGTGAGCGGGTCGCGGCCGGCGTAGACCTGCACCTGCAGGCCGTTGCGGCGCTTGCGGATCACGGCGGCATCCTTGGCTGGTCAGTCCGGTGTCACCGCAGAAGAATGACCACGGAATGACCGCAGAGCAAGCAAAGCAAGGACTGGATGGCCTCTGACCTGCAGTTTCTGGTGCCCCTGGCAGGACTCGAACCTGCAACCTGCTGTTTAGGAGACAGCTGCTCTGTCCCTTGAGCTACAGGGGCGTGGTGGGGCGCAGGATACCGGAACCCGGTCAGGCCAGGTTGCGGACGAACAGGGCCCAGGACTGCCAGGAGCGGCCGTCGACGGCGGGGCCGCTCACCACCGTGGCGGGGCCGGTGGGGAGGCCGGCCGGAAGTCGACGGTGGACAGGGTGCCGGTGGTGGTGGCGTAGATGAGGCGGCCGGAGGACAGGGCAGGCCGTTGGCCGGGTCGAGGGCGGCGATGCCCTCGCGGGCGACCGCGCCCGGGCCGGCCCGGTCGTCGGCGAGGCTGTTGTTCATCCAGCGCTGGTGGCCGCCGACGTAGACCGCGGTCCCGGTGACGGCGACGCTGGAGAGGGTGTCGCCGCCGGTGGTCATGACCACGAGTAGCTGCCGTCGGGCGAGACGTCGACGTCGCGCAGGTACGTGGCGAACACCGCGGCGCACTGCTGCTGGTAGCGGGTGGTCGACCAGCCGGTGACGGCGACCGGGCAGGCGGCCAGGTCGAGCATCACGATCTGGTCGCGCCGCAGGCCGGCCACCGAGGTCCAGTTGCCGATGGCGATGAGCCTTGAGCCGTCGGGGTGATGTCGAACTTGTCGACATTGACGGTGCCGGTCCGGGCCACGGCGTTGACGGTCTTGAAGGTGCCGCCGATGTAGAGCCGGCCGCCGCTGACGGCCATGTCCTTGACCCGGGCGTTGGTCCTGCCCTTGAGGGCTGACCCTGGCGCCGGCGAACACGTGCAGCCCGTCGGGGGCCACGGCCAGGGACTCGACCTCGCCGTCGAGCACTGACGCGAAGGCGAAGATGTTGCTCCTGGGGATCGCCGTGGCCGGGGTGGCCGCGTTGGCCACGCGGGTTGACGGCCGCGCCGGGCTGGGCCAGGAGGCCGACCAGGACCGCGGCGGAAGGGAGCGCCAACGGGACACGACGACACATGACCGAACGATCCCCCCCGAGATCCCTGCTCCGAGTGCGGAACCGCGAGCTGCCGCTCGATTTCAGCATCCGCCGGCTCATGCGGAGATCACCCATCGTGCGTACCTGGCCTCCCGCGGCTGCACCCTGGCCGGGTTCCAGATGTGGAACCCGGGGGTGGATGAGATGCTCCGGCCATGCCGGAGCTGCCGGAGGCCGAGCGGGCCCGTGAGGCCCTCGAGCGCCATGCCCTCGGGCGGGTGGTGGCCGACGCCGACGACTCCGACTCCTACGTCTGCCGGCCGTGGCCGCCCGGCGGGATCCGCGAGGCGCTGGTCGGCCACAAGGTGACCGGGGTCGACCGGGTGGGCAAGCAGCTGCTGATCGAGACCGACGGGCCGGTGCTCGGCCTGCACCTCGGCATGAGCGGCAGCCTGCGCTTCGACGACGACCCGACGCTGCGCTTCAAGCGGTTCGCGCTCGCCTTCACCGACGGCGGCGCCATGGTCCTGCGCGACCCTCGGCGGCTCGGCCGGGTGACCCTCGACCCGGCCAGGGGACGGCTGGGGCCGGACGCCATGCAGGTGTCGCTGGAGCGGTTCCGGGACCTGGTCGGGCGCAGCCGGGCCCCGGTCAAGGCCCGCCTCCTCAACCAGCAGGCGTTGGCCGGGGTCGGCAACCTGCTGGCCGACGAGGCCCTGTGGCGGGCCGGGATCGACCCCCGCCGCCGCGGCGTCGACCTGGACCCCGAGGAGCTGGCCCGGCTGCGGCGGGCCATCCGGGCCGCCATCCGCGCCGCCCTGAAGGCCGGCGGCACCGGCCGCAGCGCCTTCGCCAGGGCACGCGCCCGCGGCGTCTGCCCGCGCGACGGGTCGGAGCTGGCGATCGCCAAGGTGGGCGGCCGCACGACCCGCTGGTGCCCCCTGGACCAGCACTGAGCCGTCGGCACGACCGTGCTGGTGGTCCTCACCCTGTACGGCCTGGGCAAGTTCGGGAACCTGATCCAGCGCTGGGGGTCTCGCGCGAGGAGTACGTGCTCACGACCAGCCCCGACTTTGACGTCAAGCGGCTCGTGGAGGTCGTGCGGCGCGAGACCGTGGCCCTACGCGGGCTGGAGCGGCAGGAGACCAGCGACGGCGGCCGGATCATCCTGGTGGTCAAGCTGACGCCCCGCTACCGGACCGAGCAGCTGCTGGACGCCCTGGGCCGCCTTAAGGCGTGTACCAGGTCGAGTGGCAGCACTAGCTCAGCGGAGGCCCAGGCGCTCCGGCAGCTCGGCCGGGTCGCAGGTGAGGCCGACCAGGAAGGGGCCGAAGCGGCCGTAGGAGGCGGTCACCTCGTCGAAGCGCATGTCGTAGACGACGTCCTTGATGGCGCTCAGGTCGTCGGCCAGCAGGGTCACCCCCCACTCGAAGTCGTCCAGGCCGGTCGAGCCGGTGACCAGCTGCAGGACCCGGCCGGTGTAGCGGCGCCCGACCTTGCCGTGGCCGTGCATCAGCTCGCGGCGCTGGTCGAAGGGCAGCCGGTACCAGTTGGCGCCCGGGTCGCGGGCCTTGCTCATCGGGTAGAAGGCGAGCACCGCCTTCCGGGGCAGGCGCGGGTGCAGCCGGTCCTGGCGCTGGCCGGCCAGCCGCTCGACCGCCTTGGCCACCCGGTCCACCAGGTCCTCGACCCCCTGGGCCTCCAGGCGGGCCCGGACGTCGTCCTCGGTCTCCATGTACTCCGAGACCTCGGTGAGCGACAGGTACGAGAAGGCGGGCTCGAGCGGGCTGACCGCCCCCAGGGACCGGGCCAGCGTCTCGTGCCGGACCAGGTCGGGGCCGATGGCCATGACGCCCAGGTCGGCCTTGAGGCCGAGGACCGAGGCGCACAGCACCTGGTGGTCGGCTTCGGAGGCGAAGGTGTCGAGGGCGGCCACCAGCTCCTTGCCGGCCTGGGCCGGGTCGGGGGAGCGGCTGGGATGGACGCGGAAGTACAGGTGCGTGACCCCCCAGCCGGTCGACGGGACGACGGGTTCCATGCGGTGGCGGCCTCCTTGGTCGATCGCGGGGTCGTGTGCCGGCCCCACCATCGTGCCTGCTCGCGCGGTGGTTTGCCGAGTTCGGCGCGATGCGTCAGCACTTTCGACAAGATAGACGAGATAGACGAGATAGAGACTATTGACGTGACCGACCAGGCGCTAGCATCCGGCCGAGCAAGGGCGCAGGCTGCCGTCCCGACGGCGAGGACGTCTTCGTGCACTTCTCCGCCGGGGTGGTCCCGGAGGTAGCGCTCTAGTTCCTCGACCCGCCGGGGTGGTCCCGGAGGTAGCGCTCGACCTCGGCGACCAGCTCCTCGGGTGGGAGGTCGGCGAGGCCGGGTGACCCTTCCTCGTCGTCCTCCTCGTCGTTGTCGGCCTCCAGTCGCTCGATGTAGCCGGCCAGCTCGGGGTTCTCCTCGACCAGCTCGGCCACGGCGGCGTCGAAGGCCTCGGTCTGGTCGGCCAGGGCGCTGGTGTCGACGGCCATCGGCAGCAGCCGCCGCAGCTCCTCGATCAGGGCCATGGCGCCCCAGGGGTTGGGGGCCAGGTTGAGGTAGTGGGGCAGGGCGGCCCACAGCCCGACCGTGGGGATGCCCTCGCTGGTGGCCAGGTCACCGAGGACTCCGAGGATGCCGGTCGGCCCCTCGTAACGGGAGACGCTCAGCCCGAGGCGCTCGGCCAGGTCGCGGTCGCCGGCCGAGCTGACCACCTGGACCGGCCGGGTGTGGGGGACGTCGGCCAGCAGGGCGCCGACGGTGACCAGCATCTCCACCCCGAGGCTGGAGGCGAGCTCGACGACCTCGGTGGCGAAGGTCCGCCAGCGCAGGTTGGGCTCCTGGCCCCTGACCACGATCAGGTCGTGGTCGGCAGCCGGCAGGTGGGCGGCCCGCAGCTCGATCGCCGGCCATTCGACCCGCCGGTGCCCGTCGACCAGCCGCACCGTCGGCCGGGTCGCCTGGAAGTCGTAGAACTCCTCGGGGTCGATGACGGCGAAGGTCTCGGCCGCCAGGGCGTCCCCGATCGCGTCCAGGGCGGTGGTGGCGGCCTCGCCGGCGTCGTTCCAGCCGTCGAAGGCGGCCAGCAGCAGGGGCCCCCGGAGCCGGGGCCGCCGGATCAGCGTCGTATGGTCCATGACTTCAAGATGCCACGGAAGGCAAGGGGAGCGCAGGCCGGGCCTACGTAGCGAGGGCTACGACACCCAGGGCAGCCGGGTCCGTCGATGGGGCGATCTTGCTCGCATCGGAGCCGTCGTCCCCTTCTGGCACAACACAATTCGCGGAACAGGCGTATTATGCCGTCTGCGGCCCCTCGCGCTGTCTTGGCCCCCCCGGATGGCGCGGGGGCCCTTTTTCTCCCAACTACAGGATGCGCTGCAGCTCCTCGACGTCCACCGGCTTGTCCCGGCGGATCAGCTCGCGGACCGGGTCCTCGACGTCGTGGTGGTTGGCCATCAGGGCCGCCGTAGGGGTGCCCTGGTGCAGGTACCAGGCCACGAACCGGGGATCGGTTGTGCCGCGACTGCCCCGTATGACCAGCTTGTCCCACTCCTTGGCGTGCCCGAGGAACGAAAGGGACAGGTCAAACTGGTCGGAGTAGAAGTACGGCACGCGGTCGTAGGCCTCGCCGGCTCCGGCCAGGTTGCGGCCGGCCAGCAGCCCCTGGTCGAGGGCCTCGGCCCAGTGCTCGGTGCGGACCCGCCCGAACAGCGGATGCTCGACATTGGCCACGTCACCGGCCGCCCAGACGCTCTCGGCGGCCCGCAGCTGCCGGTCGACCAGCACGCCGTCGCCGACCGGCAGGCCGGCCCGCTCGGCCAGCTCGGTGTCGGGCCGGGCCCCGACCCCGATAACGACCAGGTCGGCGTGCAGCCGGGTGCCGTCGGGCAGCAGCACCGCCTGGACGCTGTCGCCACCCTCCAGCCGCTCGGCCCTGGTGCGGGTGCGGACGTGCACGCCCCGATCGCGCAGGAACGCCTCGAGGAAGCGGCCCAGCTCGGAGCCGATCGCCCTGGTCCAGAGGGTGTCGTTCACCTCAAGGAGGGTCACCCGGGTGTCCATCTGGGTGGCGCTGGCGGCCACCTCGGCGCCGATGAAGCCGCCGCCGATGACCACCATGTGCTCGGCCCGGGAGACCGCCGCCCGCAGCCGCTCGGCGTCGTCGACGGTGCGCAGGTAGTAGACGCCCTCCAGGTCCTCGCCGGGTAGCTGGAGGCGGACCGGCTGGGCGCCGGTGGCAAGGACCAGGCCGCGGCCATAGCGGAGCTGGTCGCCGAGCTCGGTGGTGACCGTGCGGGTGGCCACATCCAGGGTGCTGGCCCTGGTCGCCAGCAGCAGCTCGACCTGGTGGTCGCGGTACCAGGCCTCGTCGTGGGTGCGGGTCGTCTCCCGGCCGGTCTCACCGCGCAGGAACGTCTTGGACAGCGTTGGCCGCTCGTAGGGGAGCTCCGGCTCGGCGGCGAGCAGCACGGCCGGGCCGTCGCCGCCGGCGGCTCGCAGGCCCTCGGCCGCCTTGGCGGCGGCGACCCCGCCGCCGACGATCACGAACTCCACCTCGCGGACGGCCATAGGAGCCACCTCCGGCGGTCGGGGGCCTCGGGACCGAAGCCTAGCCTTCGGTGTCTGTGAGCGCCTCCAGCTCGCGGATCCTTACCAGGTAGGCGTCGCCCGGGGCGTACGCGCCCGTCCGCTCGACCTCCCTGGCCACGGCCGCCGGGAGCAGGTCGTCGAGGGGCAGGCCGCGGGCGGCGGCCTCCCTGGCCTGGGTGGCCGACCGCTCGGGCACCCAGGCCGCGGTGGGCAGCGGCGCCGCCCGCAGGGGCAGGTCGCGGGCGGGATGGCCGGCCCGCTCGGCGACCAGCAGGCTGGCCGCCCGGTCCAGGCGCTCAAGGGCCGCGGCCGGGTCGTCGTACCAGTGGGGCTCCACCAGCTGGGCCGCCTTGTCGGTCCCAAGCACCAGGGCCACCTCGCCGCCGGTGGCGCGGCCCAGGGCCTCGGCCATGTCGACCAGCAGGGGGTGGCTGGCCGCGGCCACCGCCGCCCAGGGGTGGCGGCGAGCCCAGGCCGCGGCCCAGTCGAGCCGGTCCACCGGGTGGGCGCGCTCCAGGCCCTCCTTGGCCAGGCTCATCGGGGCCATGGCCAGCACCACGAGCTGGCAGCCGGCCCGGTGGCCGGCCACGGCCAGGGCGGCATGGGCCCGGGTGAACGGGTTGAAGGTCCCGGCCAGCAGCCCGGCGGTGGCGACCGCCGGCAGCCTCCCGGCAACCGGTTCCAGCCGCGGCGGCCCGCCGCCGTCCCGGGCACGAGCCAGGGCGGCCGCCAGCGGCGCCAGCCGCCGCCGCTCCCGCCCGCTGAGGGTCGTGCCTGCCATCGGTCGAGCATGCCACGACGGCCCAGCCGGGACGGCCCAGCCGGCGAGCGGTACCGTTCGTCACCGCCTGATAGGCGGGGCGGGAGAGTGGAAGCCCTGGGCCAGGTGGCAGCCGAGCTCGGCCAGGGCGGTCGTCTGCTCCGGGTGCTCCACGCCCTCGGCCACGCTGGCCCCGGCCCGGTGACGGCGCCCGAGCGACCCGGCGACGAACCCGACCGCCTCCCCGGCCGCGAACAGCAGGAACGGCAGGTACACATCGGCGAGGGCGAGCACGCAGCCACCGCCCAGGTGGTACCGCCACAGCGTCGTCCGCACCAGTGCTCCCGTGGATGCCCTGCCAGAGTCGTCGGCTCTGCAGACCTGATCGGCACCCAGCGGCCCGACTCAAGGAATCCCCCGGCAGGGCGGCGGGTCCCTGGCGGTCCGGTGCCGTTAGCGCTCGAGCTCGTCCGGGACGACGCTGAGCTCCAGGAGCTCGCCGCCGCGGAAGGCGCGGACGGTGAGGGGGCGGCCGATGCGCTCGCCGACCATCAGGCGCTGGAGGTCGCCGGCGTCGGCGACGGGGACGCCGTCGACGTCGATGATCAGGTCCTCGTTGCGGATGCCGGCCCGCGCCGCCGGGCTGCCGGTGACCACCTGGACGACCTCGACCCCGGCGTCGCGGCCGAGGACGGCGGCGACCCGGGGCGGCAGCGGGCGGCTGCCGCCGGCGATGCCGATGAACGCCCGCCGGAACCGGCCCTCGCGCATCAGGGCGGCGATGATCCGCCGGGTGGTGGCGTTGATCGGCACGGCCAGGCCGAGGCCGATCCCGGCGACGGCGGTGTTGACCCCGACCATGTGGCCGCGCCCGTCGACCAGGGCGCCGCCGGAGTTGCCCGGGTTGAGGGCGGCGTCGGTCTGGATCACGTTCTCCAGCAGCCGGCTGGCCCGCCCGTCGGTGGTCGGGAAGGAGCGGCCGAGCGCGCTGACCACCCCGGCGGTGACCGAGCCGGCCAGCCCCATCGGGTTGCCGACGGCCACGACGAGCTGGCCGACCCGGAGCCGGTCGGCGTTCCCCAGGGACACCGGCTCCAGGTCGGCTCCGCTCGTCCGGATCACCGCCAGGTCGGACAGCGGATCGCGGCCCACGACCTCAAAGCGCAGCTCGCGGCCGTCGGCCATCGAGGCCCGGCCCTTCTCGACCCCCTCGACCACGTGGGCCGAGGTGACGAGGAAGCCGTCCGGCGTGATCGCCACCGCCGAGCCGGAGCCCTGCGCCTGGCGCCCCCCGGGCAGCCGGCGGTTGATCCGTAGGCTGGCCACCGAGCCGATCACCCGCTCGGCGACGCCCACGACCACCTGGGAGTAGGCGTCGAGGGCCTCGGCGTCCGTCGGGCCCTGCTCGGCCCGCTGGTCGCGGTCGGCGTCCGCCAATAGTGCGTCGACGAAGTGGATGGAGCTCATCGTTGCCTCCCTCCCGAGTGGTCTCCTACATCGTAATACTGTAATCAGCGATTCGCCGCCGGTGTTCCGCGGTCGGTGATCCGGGCGTTCGCGCACGGCGGCGGCGGCCTTGCATACTGTTGCGGCCATGCCGCCGGTCGACCCTGAGCTGCTTGCCGGTCTACGGGCAGCGGTCGAGGCCGTGCCCGACAACCAGGCCCTGCGCCTGCACGTCGCCGCGGTCCTGCTGGAGGCCGGCCGGGCCGCCGAGTCGCTTGAGCAGAGCTCGGCCGTGCTCGCCCTCGAGCCCGGCCAGCGCCAGGCCGTCGAGCTGGCCGGCCGGGCCACCGCCGCCCTCCCCGAGGCCGCCCTGTCGGCGTCGGCCCCGTACCTGACCGCCGCGCCCGAGCCCCAGCACCGGGGGGCCACGGTGGACCAGTGGGTGCTGGGCGAGGTCGAGGAGCCGCGGACGACCCTGGCCGACGTGGCCGGCATGCCGGCGATCAAGCGCTGGCTGTCCACGGCGTTCCTGTCCTCGCTGCGCGACCCGCAGATGCGCCGGCTGTTCGGCCGGTCGCTGCGCGGCGGCCTGCTGATGTACGGCCCCCCCGGCTGCGGCAAGACCTTCCTGGCCCGGGCACTGGCCGGGGAGCTGGAGGCAGGCTTCCTCGGCATCGACCTGGCCCACGTGGTCGACATGTGGCTCGGCTACAGCCGCCGCAGCATCCACGAGATCTTCGAGACGGCACGGGCGGCCGCGCCCTGTCTGCTCTACCTCGACCAGCTCGACGCCATCGGCCCGCGCCGGGCCGGCCGCCGCCACTCGATCGGGCGCGGGGTCGTGGACCAGCTCGTGGCCGAGCTGTACAGCGCCAGCGAGGAGCACGAGGGGGTGTTCGTGGTCGCCGCCACCGAGCACCCCTGGGACGTCGACTCGCTGCTGCGCCAGCCCGGCCGGCTCGACCACCGGCTGCTCGTGCTGCCACCCGACCTCCAGGCCCGCGAGGCCATCATCCGGTCGGTGCTGGCCGGCCGCCCGCTGGCCGAGGACCTGGACCTGGCCGGGCTGGCCGCCCGCACCGACCGGTACTCGGCCGCCGACCTGGCCCAGCTGTGCGAGTCGGCGGCCGCGGCCGCCCTGGAGGCCTCGATCGTCAGCAACAGCTCGCGGCCGGTCGCCATGGCCGACTTCACCCGCGGGCTGCACGAGCTCCGCCCCAGCACCCCGCCGTGGTTCGAGCTGGCCCGGGACTACGCCAGGTTCGCCGCCGAGCCCGGGTCCTACGACGACCTGGTCAGCTACCTGCGCACCCGCGGCTAGGGCGGGTCCAGCACCGCCTCGGCCTCCACCTCGACCCGCCAGCGGGGATCGAGCAGGGTGGCCACGACGACCATGGTCGAGGCCGGGCGGACCTCGGCGAACACGGCGCCGTGGGCCCGCCCGACCGCCTCCCAGTCGGCCGGGTCGACCAGGTACACGCGGGTGCGGACCACGTGCTCGGGCCCGGCGCCGGCCTCGGCCAGGGCGGCCAGGATGATCTCCAGGCACCGGGCCGCCTGGGCCTGCGGGTCGGGGTCGCAGGACCCGTCGGGCCAGATGGGCGCCGTCCCGGCGACCAGCACCCGCTCGCCGACCCGCAGGGCGCGGCTGAAGCCCACCACCGGCTCGTAGGGCGAGCCGGAGGCGATCCGCTGTCGGGGGGTCGGGCTGGCCATGTCCGGAACCCTACCAGGGGGTGGCGGGGATGGCCGGGGAGGTGGCCGCCGACCACTACCACCCGGTACCGGGAGGACGCGGCCCTCATGGCCGACCTGGGGCTGGGGGCCTACCGGTTCTCGGTCGCCTGGCCGACAGGCTGCTGGAGTGCGGGATCGAGCCGTGGGTGACCCTGTACCACTGGGACCTCCCCCAGGCGCTGCAGGACGATGGCGGCTGGGCCAACCGCCAGGTGGTGGACCGCTTCGTCGACTACGCGATCCTGGACGTGGAGGTGGTCGCCCGGGCCTCGGCCCAGCCGCGGTCAGCGGCCCAGCCCGGACTGGCGAAGAATGGCCTCCAGCTCCTGCTCGAACAGGGCGGTGCCGTCCCCGATGGCCGGGGCCAGGTGGCCGAAGACCTCCAGGGTGACCAGGCCGTGGACGCGGGCCCAGGCGCCGAGGCCGAAGGCCAGCACCGGGGCCGGGATCTGGGGGCCGCCGCGGCGCCGCTGGAACGCCTCGACCTGGCGGGCCAGCGCCGGCGGCACGCGCAGGTCAATCCGGGCCGGGTCGAGGGCGCCGTCGGCGTGGGCCTCGGCCAGCAGCCGCCCCAGCAGGTCGGTGTAGCGCAGCCCGGCCGGGCGGGTCGCCTCGGGGGCGACGTAGCCGGGGATCGGGCTGCCGAAGATCAGCGCGTACTCGGTCGGGTGCTCCAGGCCCCAGGCCCGGAAGGCCCCGAAGGCGGCCCGCACCCTCTCGGCGTGGCCGCCGGGGGCGACGCCGCCGACGGCCGCCTCCATGGCGTCGGCCAGGGCGTCGTAGGCGTCGGCGACCAGCGCTGTGACCAGCTCGTCGCGCGAGCCGAAGTAGCGGTAGAGGGCGGGGGCGGTCATGCCCATCTCGCGGGCGATCGCCCGCAGGGTCACCCCGGCCGTGCCCTCGGCGGCCATCTGCGCCCTGGCCACCGCCTTGATCTCCTCCACGGTGGCCTGGCGGACCCGCTCCCGCCGCGGCGCCCGTGGCGCTGTCTCCGTCATGTTGACAGCATACGGTAGAGTTAATACTGTTAACAACAGTGAACGGCTGTAGCGAAGGGAGCGGGCCATGCACGTCGTCGTTGGCGCCAGCGGAGGGATCGGGGGCGCCCTGGTCCGGGAGCTGGCCCGCCGCGGGCA
>JBJMHP010000066.1:0-18509 GCA_045807325.1 Actinomycetes bacterium
GGGAGCGCAACTTCTACGCCGAGCAGGCCGCCCGCTACGGCTTCGAGCAGGCCGCGGCCCAGGTCCAGGACCACTACCTGGCCGGCCGCCGCGCCGAGGCCGGGGCCGCCCTCCCCGACGAGCTGATCGACCTGGTCACCCTGTGCGGCCCCCCCGCCAAGGTCCGCGAGGGCCTGGCCGCCCTCCGCCAGGCCGGCGTCGGCACCCTGATCACCGCCCCCACCGCCTGGACCCACCCCGACCGCCTGGCCCAGCTCCGCCAGCTCGCCGAACTGGCCGCTTGACCCTCCTGTCGGGGGAGCGTCCAGGGTGGACCCGGAAGGGAGGGACGCGAGGTGGACGACCTGCTGCCGATCGGGCGCTTCTCCAAGGCGACCCGGCTGTCGGTGAAGGCGCTACGCCACTACGACGAGCTCGGCCTGCTGCGGCCGGCGTTCGTCGACCCGTCCTCCGGCTACCGCTACTACCGGCCGGCCCAGGCCAACCAGGCCGAGGCCATCCGCATCCTGCGGTCGGTGGAGATGCCGCTGGAGGAGATCGGGGAGCTGCTGGCCGAGGGCGGCGGCGAGCCGGCGGCCAAGCGCCTGCACCGGCACCGGGAACGTCTGGAGGCCCGGCTGGCCGAGCAGCGACGCATGCTCGCGTTCCTCCAACGGCTCCTGGACAGGGAGGATGTCATGCCGTACGAGGTGACCGTTCGTGAGCTGCCGGCCCAGCCGGTGGCCGCGACCCGCACCATCAGCAACCTGAGGGAGATCTCGACCGCGATCAGCGACGGGGTCCAGGCGATCCTGGCCGAGCTGGGCGCGCGGGGGATCGAGCCGGCCGGGCCCCTCCAGGTCGTCTACCACGCCACCGAGGTGCTCGACGCCGAGACCAGCGCCCCGATCGAGATCTGCCTGCCGGTGGCGGCCCCGTTCCAGGGTGCCGGCGAGGTCTACGGGACCGAGCTGGCCGGTGGTCCTGCGGCCGTCACCCTCCACCGCGGCCCCTACGCCGAGATCGGCCCGGCCTACCACACGGTGTCCGGCTGGGTCCAGGACCACGGCCACGAGCTGGCCGGCGGCCCCCGCGACGTCTACCTCAACGACCCCGGCCAGGTCTCCGAGGCCGACCTGCTCACCGAGGTCCAGTGGCCGATCAGGTGAGGCCGAGGGCGTCGCGGAGGAAGGCGAGCTGGAGGTGGAGGAGGCTCTCGGCGACCGCCTCCTGGGCGGCCAGGTGGGTGACGCCGGAGAGGGGCAGGACGTTGTGGGGGCGGCCGGCGGTCAGCAGGAGGCCGGACAGGCGCAGGGTGTGGGCGGCGACCACGTTGTCGTCGGCCAGCCCGTGGATCAGCAGCAGCGGCCGTTCCAGCTTGGCCGCGTCGGCCAGCAGGGAGCTGCGCCGGTAGGTGTGGGGGTCGACGGCCGGGTGGCCGAGGTAGCGCTCGGTGTAGTGGGTGTCGTACAGGCGCCAGTCGGTCACCGGGGCGCCGGCCACGGCGGCGTGGAACACGTCGGGGCGGCGCAGCACGGCCAGGGCGGCCAGGTAGCCGCCGAAGGACCAGCCGCGGATGGCCACCCGGGACGGGTCCAGCAGCTCGGGGTGGTCGGCGGCCACGGCGACCAGCGCCTCCACCTGGTCATCCAGGACCGGGCCGGCCAGGTCCCGCCAGACCGCCCGCTCCCAGGCCGGCCCCCGGCCCGGGGTGCCGCGCCCGTCGGTGACCAGGACCGCGAAGCCCTGGTCGGCGAACCACTGGGAGACCAGGAACCGGTCGCGGGCGGCCAGCACCTGCCGGTGGTGCGGCCCGCCGTAGGGGTCGAGCAGCACGGGCAGCGGCCCCTCGGCGGGTGACTCCTGGGGGAGCAGGAGGGCGCAGCGCAGCTGGCGCGGCCCGGCCCGCAGCAGCCGCGGCCGGGGGACCAGGCCCGAGGGCTGGGCGGCCGAGCCGATCGGCAGCGGCGGCCGGGCCGGGGCCAGGACGGTCGTGGTGGTGTTGTCGTGGTCCAGGTCGGCCCGGGTGACGACCACGACCGGGCCGGCGGCGGTGGCGGCGTGCTGGCCGGGCCGGTCGGTGAGGCGCTCGGGGGCGGCGCCGGGGACGACCCGCCACAGGTGGACCTCGGTCGGCTCCTCGGACCCGGCGACCAGGACGGCGCCGCCGGTCGCGGCCACCACCTCGGTCACCTGGAGCCCCGGCGGGGTCACGGGCTGGCCGTCGACGGTCAGACGGCGGGTGTCGCAGGCCGGGTCGTCGGCGGTCATGACCAGCCGCCCGTCCAGCCAGGCGGGCACGCCGGCGACCAGCTCGACCCAGGCCGGGTCGCGCTGGGCGGCCAGCTCGGCGACGGCCCCGGTGTCCGGGTCGGCGGCCAGGACCAGGGTGGCCGTCTGGTCGCGGGACTGGACGAGCAGGGTCAGGGGGCCGCCGGCCTCCCAGCGGACCGCGGCCAGGTACGGGTAGGCGTCCCGGTCCCAGCCGACCTCGACCCGGCGGCCGTCCAGGTCGACCACGAACAGCCGCACCTCGGCGTTGTCGGTCCCGGCGGCCGGGTAGGGGAGCCGGACCGGCTCGATCGCCGGGTTGGCCGGGTCGGTCAGGTACAGCCGCGGCACCGATTGGAGATCCACCCGGGCCACGGCCAGCCGCCGCCCGTCCGGCGCCCACCAGAACCCGCGGGCCCGCCCCATCTCCTCGGCGGCCACGAACTCGGCCAGCCCCCAGGTGACCTCCGGGTCGTCCTCCCCGGCCACCCGCCGGGGGCCCATCGGGGCGCCGGGCCCGGGCCCCTCGGCCCCGTCGAGGTCGGCGACATGGAGGGCCCGGTCGGCGACCCAGGCCACCCGCACTCCGGTGGGGTCGACCCGCGGGTCGAGCACGCCATCGCCGACCGGGAGCTCGCGGGGGGAGCCGGGGGCTCGCGGGGAGCCCGGGGTTGTGGACAGCCGGTGGAGCCCAGTTCCGCCGTCGGCCACGCTCCCCAGGTCGGCCACGAACAGGCGGCCGGCCAGGGCGAAGCTGGCCACGGTCAGGTCCAGGTCGGCGGCGAAGGCGACGATGCCGCCGGCGCGCTCCCGGGCCCGCTCCCGCCGGGCCCGCTCCTCGGGCGGCGGGTCGGCGGGGCCGCCGCCGAGCAGGCCGGCCGGGTCGGCGACCAGCCGCTCGGCCCCGGTGGCCACCTCCAGGACCCACAGCCGGTTGACCGGGTCGTCCCCGGCGGCCGAGCGCAGGAACGCCACCCGGGCCCCGTCGGCCCCGACCTGGAACCCCCGCGGCCGCCCCAGGGTGAACCCCTGGGTCCGGGCATGCCGCCTGGGGAACGAGGAGTCAGCCAACGCTGACGGCCAGGATGACGGCACCGGCGGCCAGGGCCGCGGCCAGGATGATGAAGGGCAGGGCCCGCAGCCAGGTCGTCTTGGAGTCGGCGATCACCAGCATGCCGACGGCGAAGGCGCCGTAGCCGACCGCCTGCAGGGTCGGGTCGCGGCGCAGCAGGCTGATCAGCCCGACGCCGAGGATGATGAAGTAGATGTACAGGGCGATCCTGGGATGCAGCAGCATCGGCCGCTCGTACACCCGGCCCTTGCGGTCGACGTCGCCGACCTGGGCCTTCTTCAGCAGCGGCGACTGGGCCCGGCCTGCGGCCGGGCGCCTGGCCTCCGGCTTGGCCTTGGTCCTGGTCGCCGGCTGCTCCGCCTTGGGCGCCGGCTCGTAGCCGGCCTCGCGGCGGGCCCGCTGGATCGCGTGCCGCCTGCGGGCCCGCTCCCGGTCCTTGCGTGCCACCCGTTCACCTCCCGAAGCGCCGCCGTCGCTGGGCATAGGAGCGCAGGGCGCGAAGGAAGTCCACCTTACGGAAGTCCGGCCAGTTTGTGTCGGCGAAGTAGTACTCGGCGTGCGCCGACTGCCAGAGCAGGAACCCCGACAGCCGGACCTCCCCGGAGGTGCGGATGATCAGGTCAGGGTCGGGCATCCCGGCGGTGTACAGGTGGCGGGCGATCTCGTCCGGGGTGACCAGGCCGGCCGCCTCGCCCAGGTCCAGGCTCTTGTCGCCGTACTCGGCCAGCAGCCGCCGGACCGCGTCGGCGATCTCCTCGCGGCCGCCGTAGCCGACGGCCACGTGCAGGGTGCCGCCGCTGTACCCGCGCGAGGCCCGCTCGGCCGCCAGCATGGTCGCCCGGGTCCGCTCGGGCAGCGCCTCCAGCTGGCCAACGGGCACGATCCGGTAGCCGTCGGGGGCGCCGTCGCGGGCCAGCTGGACCACCTTGGCCTCGATGATCTGGAGCAGCTCGGCCAGCTCGGCCGGGTGGCGCTGGAGCAGGTTCTCGGTCGACAGCAGCCACAGGGTGACCACCGGGATCCCGAGCTCGGCCGACCAGGCCAGCAGGTGGTCGATCTGGGCGGCGCCGCGCCGGTGGCCCTCGCTGGTGCCCATGCCGAGCTCCCGGGCCCAGCGCCGGTTGCCGTCCAGGATCACCCCGACGTGTCGGGGCAGCCCGCCCCGGCGGCGCAGGTCGGCCGCCAGGCGCCGTTCGTACAGGCGGTAGAGCAGGTCGGAGGGGCCCATGCCGGAGATGCTACCGCCGGTTGCTCTGGGGTAGCGTGCGGCGGCGCGGTGGATACGAAGATGGGACCGAACCGTCGCCCGGCCGTGGCAGCGGCTACCCTGGGAGCCGAGGACTGAGCGACCGGGAGGGCGGCGTGGCCGAGACGACCGAGCAGGAGGGCACCTGGACGTGCGAGCGCTGCGGCGCCGTGCGTCCGGCCAACTGGACATGCAGCTGCGGCGGCGACGGCAAGGGCGACCGGATCGTCCCCGAGGGCTGGGACCCGGACCTGACCCGGACCAGCCGCCCCCGGCTGGGCCTGATCGCCCGCCCGGACCCACCCCAGCCGAAGGAGTGACCAGAGAGGCCGCGGGGCCTGGGGAGGACCGCGAGCCCCCCGCCTCACCGTCGGCCACCCTCCCGGGTCGGGGGCCCACGGACCTCGGAGGGGTCGGAGGCTCGCGCGCTCCCCGGGGGGTGGGGCAGGCCCCCGAGGGGGCCCGGCATCCCACCCGGGGGCCCTGGCATCCCGCGACGCAGCTGGAGCTGCTGCACGCCGCCCCGGCGTTCGCGGTCATCGGGGTCGGGCTGGCGTTCGGGCTGGTGGCCATGCGGGCCGAGCCGCGCTGGGACCGGCTGGCTCTGCTGGCCGGGCTGCTGATCTGCAACCAGTACGCCGCCGGGGCGCTCAACGACGCCGTCGACGCCGATGCCGACGCCGCCGCCGACCGGGGCAAGCCGATCCAGCGGGGGGTGATCTCCCGCCGGGCGGTGGCCACGGCGGCCGTGGTCGCCGGAGTGGCCTCGCTCGGCTTCGGCCTCGCCCTGGGCCCGGCCACCTTCGTCCTGGCCGTGGTCGGCCTGGCCTGCGCCTGGTCCTACGACCTGTGGCTGAAGGGCACCGTCTTCAGCGCCCTGCCGTTCGCCGTGGCCGTGCCGGTGGTGCCGCTGTTCGGCTACGGCGCGGCCGGGCGGTTCCCGCCGGTGCTGTGGTGGGCCTGGCCGATCGGGGCCCTGCTGGCCGTGGCCACCCACCTGGCCGACGCCCTGCCCGACGTGGAGCGGGACCGGGCCACCGGGGTCCGCGGGCTGGCCACCCGCCTCGGGGTCGGCCGGGCGGCCGCGGTGGCCGCCGCCTGCTACGCCGCCGCCGTGGTCATGGCCCTGGTCTCGGGGCTGGCCGCCGGGGACCGGCCGGTGGTGGTGGCCGGGGCGGCCCTGGCCACCACCCTCGGGCTGGCCGCCCTGCCGGTCGGCGCCCGCGGCCCCGCCGGCCGCCGCGTCGCCTACCGGCTGCTCCTGGCCGGCATGGCCGCCCTCGCCCTCGGCTGGGCCGGCGCCGTCCGCCCCTGACCACTGGCCGTCTGCCGGATCACGAGCTTCGGGCGGCTTGATGATGGTTCCCAGGCTCGCAACCGGGGGGCTGTGGATAGCCGGTTACCTCCTGGGCGCCTCGTCGTATTACGCTTCAGCGGTCGTTCCGGCGACCATGAGCCTCACCGCTGCCGCGCACCACGGAGGTCGTGCATGGTGCTCCCCGCGCTTGATGGCAAGACCCGCTGCCGTTGGGCCGCCACGGACCCGGTCCTCGCCACCTACCACGACAACGAGTGGGGGGAGCCTCCGGTCGGCGACGCCGGCTGGTTCGAACGTCTCAGCCTCGAGGTCTTCCAGGCCGGCCTGTCCTGGCGCACCGTGCTCGCCAAACGCGACGGCTTCCGGCGGGCCTTCCACGACTTCGAGCCGAAGATCGTGGCCGCCTTCACCGCCAAGGACGTGACCGGCGTCCTGCGCGACCCCGGGATCGTGCGCAACCGGGCCAAGGTGCTGGCCACCATCGAGAACGCCAAGGTCGTGCTGACCCTGGCCGACGAGCACGGCTCCTTCGGCGACTGGGTCGTCGCCCAGCCCGACGACCTCGAGGACCAGCAGCGGGTCTACCGCCAGACCTTCCAGTTCGCCGGCCCCCAGGTGGTGGAGGCGTTCCTCCAGAGCGTCGGCCGGGTCGCCCCACCCCACGAGCCCGGCTGCTGGCGCCTGGGCTGACGGCCGGCGGGCCGATCACAGCGGCGGCGGTCGGTAGCCGCCGGCGACCTCGGCCAGCCGCTCGGCGAAGGTGATGGCCGTGTCGTCCTCGTGCGGCGGACCGACGACCTGGACGCCCACCGGCAGCCCCCCGGCCGTCCAGCCGACCGGGGCGGCCACGGCCGGCAGGCCCGGCAGCGCCGGGTGCGCCACCCAGAAGGCCAGGTCGGTGTAGGGCCGCCCGCCCTCGGGGGTGGCGATGGTGCGGTCCTCGAAGGGCCTGGGGTCGTGGGGGATGGCCGGGGTGAAGCCCGCCGGGCACAGGAACACGTCGTGGTCGTCGAAGAAGCGGCCCCAGGCGGCACGGGCGGCCATGCGCCGGTGCTCCTGGTCGACGACCTCCGCGAACGGCGGCAGGTCCTCGTCCGGCTCCTGGTAGTCGAAGAACAGCCGCACGTGGAACCCGAACGACTCGGCCTCGCGGACCGGGTCGACGCCTTCGGGCCAGCCCTCGACCACGGTCGCTCCGGCCCGGGCGAGCGCGTCCACCGCGTCCGACAGCACGGCCCCGACCTCGCTGGAGACGGGAGCGTGGTCGTGGTCGAGCACGACCCCGACCCGGAAGTCCTCCAGCCGGGTGTGGCGGGGCGGCGCCAGGGCCCAGCGGTAGGCCTTGGCCGCCGCGCCCTCGGGGCCGGCGGTGGCGGCCAGCGCCGCCCGCAGGTCACCCGCGGACCGGCCCAGAGGGCCGACCGCCAACAGGTAGGTCATGTCGCTCGGGAGTGCCGGGGGGCCGGGCGGCTGGAATCCGGTCAGGGGCACGCTGGCCACGCTGGGCCGCAGCCCGTAGACGCCGCAGAAGCTGGCCGGGATGCGGATCGAGCCGACCAGGTCCGACCCGTACTCGAGGAAGCTCATCCCGGCCGCCACCGCCGCCGCCGCGCCGCCCGAGGAGCCGCCCGGGCTGCGGGTGCTGTCCCAGGGGTTGCTGGTGACGCCGTGCAGCGGGTTGGCCGTCTGCCCGAAGTCGCCCAGCATGAAGGCCACGTTCGTCTTGCCGACGATGATCGCCCCAGCCCGCCTGAGCCGCCGGGCGACGGTGGCGTCGGCGCCGGCGACGTGGTCCGCGAAGGCCGGGTTGCCCCAGGTGGTGTGCAGCCCGGCCACGTCGAAGCCGTCCTTGATGGTCATGGGGACGCCGTGCAGCGGCCCCAGCCCGCCGCCGCGGGCGGTCGCATTGTCGGCGGCCGCCGCCTCCCGCAGCGCCTGCTCGCCGCGCAGCTCGACCACGGCGTTCAGCGCCGGGTTGGCGGCCTCGATCCGGCCCAGCAGGGCCTCGGTCAGCTCATGGGAGCTGACCTGCCCGCGGCGCAGCATCGCCGCCGCCTCGGTCGCCGGCTGCCGCAGGGTCCTGTCCATGGACGGCTACAGGTCGGCGGCGTAGGCGATGATGGTGACGCCGGGCAGCACCTCGTCGCCCTCGGGCTCGCGCTTGAACCCGGCCCGCTCGTACATGGCCCTGGCCGTGGCCATCCACTCGGTGGTGTGCAGGGCCATGCGGCGCTTGCCGGCCGCCCTGGCCCGGTCCAGACAGGCCTGGAACAGGGCGTGGCCGATGCCGCGGCCACGGTGGGCCGGGTCCACGGCCAGGAGCCGGACCATCGCGTCGCCGGGCCGCCACTGCAGGGACCCGGGGCCCAGGTAGAGGGTGACCGTCCCCACCACCTGGCCGTCCTCGACCGCGACCAGCAGCACCCCGTGGGCGGCCCGGGCGGCCGCGTCCGCCATCTCCTTGAGGTACCGCGCCCACGGGGCCCTGAACGGGTCGTCCGGGTCGCGCGGGGCGAACTCGGCGTTGGCGGCCACCGTCACCCGCCCCGCCGCCTCGATCTCGGCGGCGGTCCCGGCCTCCCTGACCTCGACCGGCACCGGGTCAGTCGGGGACGTAGAGGAAATAATCTCCCTCGTTGTCGTCCCATTCCATGTTGACGGTGCCCTTGGCCGCGGCCGCCTTGACGAACTGGAGGAAGCCGGCGTAGCCGAGGTCCTTCTCGGACCAGTTGGGGTCGCGCTTGCGCAGCTGGTCCTTGAGCCCGGACAGGGGGACCTCGCCGTCCTCGCCCTGGAGGTCCAGGAGGGTCTGGCGGAGCAGGTCGAAGGCCTTGTCGGCCTGGCCGGTGTCGGGGAAGTCGACCGCCGGGTCGCCGGGGGCCTGGCCCTCGGTGAGGGCGATGATGCCGTTGCGCTCGGCCTGGGCGAGCAGCTCCCGGAAGGCCCGGAAGCCGTAGTCGGACTCGGAGAAGGTCGGGTCCTTGCGCAGCAGGGCCCGCTTGAGCGAGGAGGCCAGCACCGGCTCGGCGCCGCTCTGCTTCAGCCCGGCCAGGGTCTGGGTGAGCTGACGCTGCAGCTCCTGGAGGTCCCGCTGCCCGGCCGGGGGGCCGCCGTCGTCCGTGCGCGGCTTGGAGGTCCGCCGGGGCGGCCGCCTGACCTGGGCGGCCGCGCCGTTGCCGGCCCGCCGGCCTCCCTGCTGGACCACCTCCACCCCGGGCAGGCGGTCGTAGAACAGGAACTCGTCGCAGGCCGGGGGGAGCAGGCTGGAGGTCGAGCCCTTCACGCCGATCCCGATGACCCGCCGGTTCAGGCCCCGCAGGGCGGCCACCAGCGGGGTGAAGTCGGAGTCGCCGGAGGCGATCACGAAGGTGGACACGAACCCCCGCTCATAGGCCAGCTCCATCGCGTCCACGGCCAGCTTGATGTCGGCGGCGTTCTTGCGCACCGCCCCGGTCCGCTGGGGGATGTCGATCAGCTCGCAGTTGTGCTCGACCAGGGTGCGGCGGTCGCCGGCGAACAGCGTCCAGTCGGCATAGGCCCGCCTGGCCACCACCCGGCCCCGCTCGGCCAGGGCGTCGAAGATCGGGCCGACGTCGAACCCCCGGCCGATCTCCCTGGCCCCGATGACCAGGTTCTCGTGGTCGATGAACAGGGCGATGCGTGCTTCCTCGTCAGGCATGGGCAAACACTACGCCGTAACCTGTGGCCGTGCCTACGACCGCCGCCGACCCACCGACGGCCCGGCCGGCGCCGGCCCGGGTGTGCGTGATCGGGGCCGGCTTCGCCGGGCTGGCCGCGGCCGCCGCCCTGGCCGACGGCGGCCTGGAGCCGCTGGTTCTGGAGGCCCGCGACCGCGTCGGCGGCCGCGTCCGCTCCCGGCGGCTGGACAACGGGGCCGTGGTCGAGCTCGGGGCCGAGTTCGTCGAGGACGACCAGGAGACCCTGCTCGCCACCGCCCGGCGGCTGGGGCTGGCCATGGCCCCGGCCGGGATGGCCTACGGCGACCGCGAGCCCCGCGGCGGCCTGGGGACCGACCGGGCGACCGTCCTGGCCGAGGCGGCCCGCCTGCCGGGGCTCCTGGCCGACCGGCCCGGCCCGGCCACCCTGGGCCGGTCGGTGGCCGAGGTGCTGGCCGAGCTGCCCCTGGACCCGGGCGCCGGCGGGGCCATCGCCGCCCGGCTGCAGGTGTCGGCCGCCCAGCCGGCCGAGCGGCTGTCGGCGGCGGCGCTGGGCCACGCCGGCGCCAGCTTCTCGACCCGGGAGAGCCTGCGGGTGGCCGGCGGCAACCAGCAGCTCGCCCTGCGCCTGGCCGAGCGGCTCGGTGGGGCGGTGCGCCTGGGTGTCCCCGTGCAGGCGGTCACCTGGTCGGAGCGGGGCGTGCGGGTCACGACGGCCGGCGCCGAGCTGGAGGCCGAGGCCTGCGTGGTGGCCGTGCCGGCCTCGGTCATCGGCCGCATCCACTTCGACCCGCCCCTGCCGGCCTGGAAGGCCGAGGCCCTGGAGCGGGTCGTCTACGGGCACGCGGCCAAGCTGTTCATCCCGCTGCGGCGGGTGCCGGAGCCCAGCGCCGTCCTCTCGGTCCCCGACCACTACTGGACCTGGACCGCCCGCGGCGCCGGCGGCACCGTCCAGCCGGTGGTCAGCGCCTTCGCCGGCTCGGCCCCCGCCCTGGCCGCCCTCGAGGTCACCGACGGCCCCGCGACCTGGCGCCGCCACCTGGCCGCTCTGCGCCCCGACCTCGACCTGGACCGGGACACGGTCCTGTCCACCTGGGACGACGACCCCTGGGTCCAGGCCGCCTACTCCACCCGCACCCCCAGCTTCCGCCCCGACGACCCCGACCTGCTCGCCCACCCCGTCGGCCCCCTCCACTTCGCCGGCGAGCACACCGCCGGCCCCTGGTCCGGCCTCATGGAAGGCGGCCTCCGCAGCGGCCACCGCGCCGCCGCCGAGCTGCTGGCCACCCGGCCCGGCACCTCATGAGCGGGGCCGGAGCCACCTGAGCCGCGCCGCCAGGTCGTCGACCTCGACGGTCAGCGTCACCCGGCCGGGGCGGCTCGCGACCGCCATGCGCCCTCAGCACTCCGGCGCGCTCGACCGTCCCGCCGGTGACCGCCGCCCAGAACGCGGCGATGCGGTGCAGCTCGCCGGCCCCGAGCCGGACCTGGCGGACGGCCCCGCCGCGGGGCGGTGCGTCCATCGTCCAGGCCAGCTCGGTCCCGTGCCCTGGCGAGCGCCTCCCTCACTCCAGGTTGCGGGCGACCTTGTGGGAGGCGGCCTGGGCGACCGGGCGGACGACCATGAAGTCGATGTCGACGTGGGGTGGACGGGTGACGGCCCAGACGATGCAGTCGGCGATGTCGTCGGCGGTCAGGGGCTGCACGCCGGCGTAGACCTGGTCGGCTCGGGCCTGGTCGCCGCGGAAGCGGACGACCGAGAACTCGGTCTCGACCATGCCGGGGGCGATCTCGGTGATCCGGATGGGCTCGCCGTTCAGCTCCAGGCGCAGGACCTGGGTGATGGCCCGGACGGCGTGCTTGGAGGCGGCGTACCCGGCGCCGCCGGGGTAGACCTCGAAGCCGGCGATGGAGCCGAGGTTGACGATGTGGGCGTGGGGGGCGGCCCGCAGCAGGGGCAGGAAGCTGCGGGTGACCCGCAGCAGCCCGACGACGTTGATGTCGACCGTGGCCTGCCAGTCCTCGTCGCGGGCGTCGGCCACCGGGTCCAGGCCGACCCCGGTGCCGGCGTTGTTGACCAGCAGGTCGGCGTGGCCGTGGCGGTCGCCGACGGCGGTCGCGAAGGCCTCGACCGAGGCCGGGTCGGTGACGTCCAGGGCCAGGGTGGTGGCGCCGACCTCCTCGGCCAGGGGCTGGAGGCGGTCGGTGCGGCGGGCGCCGGCGACCACGTGGAAGCCGGCCCCGGCCAGCCGGCGGGCGCTGGCCGCCCCGATCCCGCTGGACGCCCCGGTGACGACGGCGATCCGCTCGCCTGCCATGCGCGGCTCTCTCCTCTCAGCGTGCGGACGGGTAGACCCGCGAGGGGGCCAGGACATAGACCAGGCGGCGCTCGGCGACCATGGCCACCCGGTACAGGCGCAGGTTGTCCTTGACCCGGCGCGCGCGCCGGGTCTCGACCGGCCCGCTGACGGTCAGCCACAGCACCGGCACGGCGTGGGGCCGGCCGCGGTCGTCCACGGTCGCCATCACGGCGCCGTGGTTGGCCTCCAGGGAGGCGCGCTGCTGGCCGGACAGGATGGGCGCCATGGCTGCTCCTCTGCAGTCGGGTCGGGGACGCCGCCGGCGCCCGGGTGGGATGGGAGCGGCTACTCTACCCGGCCGGGATGAGCCCGCCAGGCCAGCCCGGCCGCGGCCAGGTCGCGCCAGAACCCCGGGTAGGTCTTGGCCACACAGGCCGGGTCCTCCAGGACCACCCCGGGGACGCGGGCGGCCACGGCGGCCAGGGCCATGGCCATGCGGTGGTCGCCGTGGGTGGCCAGCCGGGCCGGGCGCAGCCGGTCGGGGCCGGTGCCGGCGACGACCAGCCCGTCGGGCAGCTCGGTGACGGCCACCCCCAGCTTGGCCAGCTCGGCGGCCAGGGCGGCCAGGCGGTCGGTCTCGTGCCCGCGGGCGACCGCCACCCCACGCAGCCGCGACGGCCCGGTGGCCAGCGCGGCCAGGGCGGCCACGGTGGTGACCTGGTCGGGCATGGCGGCCAGGTCGGCGTCGACCGGGTCGAGGGCCTGGGGGCCGTGGACGGTCAGGCAGGCGCCGTCGCGCTCCACGGTGGCGCCCATCGCCTGCAGCAGCCTGGGAAGTGCGGCGTCGGGCTGCAGGGTGCCGGGGGTGGCGTTGGTCACCGTGACCCGCCCGCCGGTGGCCGCGGCCAGGGCGAACAGGTGGGCGGCGGCGCTGGCGTCGTACTCGACCTCCAGGTCGGTCGCCCGGTAGGGCCGGCCGGCCTCGACCCGCCAGGCGTCCGGCCCGGCCGGCTCGACGGCGGCGCCGAGGTCGCGCATCAGGGCGGCGGTCAGCTCCACGTAGGCGGCCGCCCCCAGCCGCTCGGCGGCCAGCACCACCGGCCGGCGGGCATAGGGGGCGACCAGCAGCACGGCGCTGGGGAACTGGCTGGAGGCGGCGGCGTCGACACTGGCCCGGCCGCCCTCAAGGCCGCCGCCGGCGGCGGTGACCGGCGGCAGGCCGCCGTGGTCGGTGACCTCGGCCCCGAGCGCCCGCAGGGCCGCGACCAGGGGCCCGACCGGCCGGCGGAGCAGGGGCGCCCGTCCGGTGACGGTGGCCCCGGCCGGGGTGAGGGTGGCCGCCGCGGCCAGGAACCGCATGGTGGTCCCGGACAGCCGGGCGTCCAGCGGCCGGGCCGGGCTGTGCAGCCGCCCCCCGGTCCCCTGGACCGTCCAGGTCCGCGGTTCCGCCTCCACCCTGGCGCCCAGCTCGGCCAGGGCGGCGGCCATGGCCTGGGCGTCGTCGCCTGCGGCGGCGCCGTGCAGGCGGCTCGTTCCCTCGGCCAGGGCGACACAGAGCAGGGCCCGGTTGGTGACGCTCTTGCTGGCCGGGGCGGGCAGGCGCATGGCCACCGGGCCGGCGGGGAGGAGCTCCAGGGCGGCCGGCAGCGGGCCGGGGCCGGCCTCCTCAGCCACCCCAGGCGGGGGCGGTGGTGTCGACCCGGGAGGGGTGGGCGTCCTCGTAGGCGGCGACCGCGGCCCCCTGGGACAGCAGGTAGCCGAGCTCGTCGGTGCCGTCGAGCAGCATCTGGCGGGCGAACGGGTCGACGCCGAAGCCGACCGTGCGGCCGCCGGGGAGGGTGACCGTCTCGGCCTCGAGGTCGACGGTGACCTCGGCGTCGGGGTCGGCGTCTGTGGCGGCGGCCAGCTCGGCGTGGGCCTCGGCCGGCAGCTGGACGGGGAGCATCCCGTTCTTGAGGGCGTTGTTGCTGAAGATGTCGGCGAACAGCGGCGCCAGGACCGCCCTGAACCCGAAGGCCTGCAGCGCCCAGGCGGCGTGCTCGCGCGACGACCCGGACCCGAAGTTGGCCCCGGCGAGCAGGATCGACCGGCCGGCCATCTCCGGCCGGTTGAGCACGAAGCCCTCCCGCGGGTTGCCGTCGCCGTCGTAGCGCCAGTCGGCGAACAGGCCCTCGCCGAGCCCGGCCTTGCTGGTGCCCTTGAGGAACCGGGCCGGGATGATCTGGTCGGTGTCGACATTGTCGGCCAGCAGCGGGACCAGCTTGCTGGTGAAGGGTCGCAGCGGCTCAGGCATCGTCACACCCCCGCCTTTTCCACGAGCGGGCGGGCGTCGGCGATGCGGCCGGCCAGGGCCGAGGCGGCCGCGGTCAGGGGGCTGGCCAGGAAGGTGCGCCCCCCGGCGCCCTGGCGGCCCTCGAAGTTGCGGTTGGAGGTCGACACCGCGTACTGGCCGGGGGCGAGCTGGTCGCCGTTCATGGCCAGGCACATCGAGCAGCCGGCCTCGCGCCACTCGGCCCCGGCGGCCCGGAACACCTCGGCCAGGCCCTCGGCCTCGGCCTGACGCTTGACGTCCTGGGAGCCGGGCACGACCAGCACCCGCACGCCCGGGTCGACCTTGCGGCCGCGCAGCAGCTGGGCGGCCTGGCGCAGGTCGGAGATCCGCGAGTTGGTGCAGGAGCCGATGAAGACCACGTCCACCGGCCGGCCCAGCAGCGGCTCGCCGGGGCGCAGGTCCATATAGGTGAGGGCCTTGGCCAGGGCCTGGCGGGCGGCCGGGTCGCCGGCGTGCTCGGGGTCGGGGACCCGGCCGGAGATCGGCAGCCCCATGCCGGGGTTGGTGCCGTAGGTGACCATCGGCTCCAGCTGGCCAGCGTCCAGGGTGACGGTCCGGTCGAAGCTGGCCCCGTCGTCGCCGGGCAGGGTGCGCCAGTCGGCCAGGGCCCGGTCCCAGGCCTCGCCCCGGGGGGCGTACGGCCGGCCGGCCACGTACTCGAAGGTGGTGTCGTCGGGGGCGACCATGCCCGCCCGGGCGCCGCCCTCGATCGACATGTTGCAGATGGTCATCCGCTGCTCCATGGACAGGGCGCGGATGGCCGGGCCGCTGTACTCGAACACGTGCCCGGTGCCGCCGCCGACGCCGATCCTGGCCAGCAGGGCCAGGATCACGTCCTTGGCCGTCACCCCGGGGGCCAGCCGGCCCTCGACCCGGACCTCGAAGGCCTTGGGCCGGCGCTGGAGCAGGGTCTGGGTGGCCAGCACGTGCTCGACCTCGCTGGTGCCGATGCCGAAGGCCAGGGCCCCGAAGGCGCCATGGGTGGAGGTGTGGGAGTCGCCGCAGACGATCGTCATGCCCGGCTGGGTCAGGCCCAGCTCGGGGCCGATGACGTGGACGATGCCCTGGTGGCGGCTGTGCATGCCGTGCAGGGGGATGCCGTGCTCGGCGCAGTTGCGCTCCAGCCGCTCCACCTGGGCCCGGGCCAGCTCGTCGACGATGGGCAGGGAGCGGTCCGAGGTCGGCACCGAGTGGTCGGCGGTGGCCAGGGTCAGGTCGGGCCGGCGGACCTTGAGGCCGCGGGTGGCCAGGCCGGCGAAGGCCTGGGGCGAGGTCACCTCGTGCACCAGGTGGAGGTCGACGTACAGGACGGCCGGCAGGCCGGGGGGCTCCGCCACCAGGTGGCGGTCCCAGACCTTGTCGAGCAGGGTGCGTGGGGCGGGCATGGCGTGCACCTCGGGTCGGGCCGGGCGGTGTCACACCCGGCGCGGGGGATGGGCGGGACGTCGTCGTCGGCCGCCTATGGTAGCCGAGCAGGCAGCCGATCTGGTGTTCGCCCACCTGGTCCCCGGTGAGCAGGCCGAGCCTCGGTGTCCCGCCCGGGGCCCGGCGAGGCGGCCGCTCCCGGGGCCAGGACGCCGGAGGGCGAGCCGGTGCGTCTCACCCTGGCCGCGACCGGCTGCTAGCCTGATGGCATCGTGTCCAGCCCGCCCACCACCGAGCCCCAGCCGCCGCCTCCGGGGCGCCGCCGGCGCGAGCTCCTCGGCCCGACCGCCCTGATCGTCATGGTGGTGGCAATCCTGGTCTTCACCGCGGTGGCCATCACGATCGAGCTGGCCTCCAACCGCGGCAAGGCCTTCAAGGCCACGGTGACCGTGCTCGGCCCGGTCGCCGGCAGCCAGAACCAGGTCCGGCTGCTGTTCCGGGTGACCAACACCGGCAACCGCGCCGGCCGCCCCGACAAGTGCGAGGCCATCCTCTACAACTTCACCGGCGAACGGGTCGGGGTCGGCGCGGTCAGCCTCAAGGACACGATCCAGCCCGGCGCCACCCACGAGGAGCCAGCCATCGGCACCACCGCCGAACTCCCCATCAACGGCTCCGTCACCTGCCGCGCCCTGGAACCCGACTAGCCAACCCGCCCGTCCGGGTTCGGCTGCGACCCCCCCGGCGGACGCGCCCAGCCCGACCCCGGCAGCTGAGGCCCCGAAGCCGCGCCTCACCCCACCCCCCGGTTGGTGGGGGAGCAGGCCGCCGAGCATGGCGTAGACGCCGTCGCGGGCCCGGCCGGCCAGCGGCCGGTAGGCGAGCAGGGTCATGGCCAGGGTGACGGCCAGGAACGAGGTCCGGTAGGGCTGGGGGCCGACCACCCACTACAGGGCCTGCAGCGACACCGCGACCCCGGCCGCCTCCACCTCGGGATGGCGGTCCTCCCACCCACGGCCTCCAGCTCCCCGTCCTCGCCTGGCCGCCGGTCCTCGTCGTCGAGCCGCTTGGCCATGGCGCCCCCCGTCAGCTGGTGCTGGGCGTCCTCGCCTGGGAGGTCACGTGGTCGACGGGCAGCCTGAACCGGCGCTCGAGGATCGCCGGGAGGTTCCCCTTGAGCCAGCGGGACACGCCCGGGGGGAAGGTCGACAGCACGATCCGGTCATAGCCGGGCCGGGCCTGGAGCTCGTCGCTGACCGCCTCCAGCGGCGAGTGGCTACCCACCCGGGCCGCGGCCAGCGGGACCCCGGCCTCGGCCAGGGCGGCCATCGCCTCGCCAGCCCGCCTGCGGGCCAGCTGCCTGGCCTCGCCCTCCTCCCAGTTGTGGAGCAGGTGCCCGGTCGGGGTGGCCGGGACCAGCAGGGTGAACTCGGCCGCCGGGTCGGCGGCGGCCAGCGACCTGACCCGTTCCAGCAGCTCCGGGCTGCAGGCCGTCTGGTGGGCGACGATGAGGTAGCGGGCCATGCGCGCCTCCCTCGGCTGGGCTGTGGATGTGGTTGTGCGCCGACCCCCGCCGCGGTGTCAAGATCGGACCATGTCCGACTACCAGGTCGACTCCGAGATCGGCCAGCTCCGCAAGGTCCTGCTGCACCGCCCGGAACTGGAGCTGACCCGCCTGACCCCGGCCAACATCGCCGACATGCTGTTCGACGAGATCATGTGGGCCGACCGGGCCCGCCTGGAGCACCAGGCGTTCGCCGACGTGCTCCGCTCCCGCGGGGTCGAGGTGCTGCTGCTGGCCGACCTGCTGGCCACCGCCCTGGCCGACGAGGGCGGCCGCAAGGAGCTGCTGGACCGGGTGGTCACCGTCGACGCCTTCGGGGCCGGCCTGGCCCCCGAGCTGCGGGCCTGGTTCGACTCCCTGGACGCCGACCAGCTGGTCACCTACCTGATCGGCGGGGTCATCCCCGAGGACCTGCCGTTCCGGCCCGAGGGGCTGGTCGGGGCCAGCTTCCACCCGACCACCTTCGTGCTGCCGCCGCTGCCCAACCAGATGTTCATGCGCGACACCTCGGCCTGGATGTACGGCGGGGTGTCGATCAACCCGATGGCCTTCCCGTCGCGGCGGCGCGAGACCATGCACCTGGAGACTGTCTACCGGCGCCACCCTCTGTTCGCCGCCGCCGACTTCCCCATCTGGTACGGAGGGGACGGGATCGACCACTACCCGGCGGTGATCGAGGGCGGCGACATCCTGGTCGTCGGCCGCCGGGCCCTGCTCGTCGGGATGGGCGAGCGCACCACCCACCAGGGCGTGGAGGCCCTGGCCAGGCGGCTGTTCGACGCCGGGGTGCTGGACACCCTGGTCGCCGTGGAGCTGCCCAAGGTCCGGGCCTACATGCACCTGGACACCGTCCTGACCCAGGTCGACCGGGACGCCTTCGTGGTCTACCCGGGCCTGCGGACCCAGATGCGGCCGTTCCTGGTCACCCCCGGGCCCGGCCGCCACCTGGAGGTCAGGGCCGCCGACGAGCTGTTCGCCACCCTGGCCCGGGTGCTGGACGTGCCCCGCATCCGCACCTTCGAGACCGGCGGCAACGAGATGCTGGCCGCCCGCGAGCAGTGGGACGACGGCAACAACGTGCTCGCCATCGCCCCTGGGGTGGTGGTCGCCTACGAGCGCAACGTCGACACCAACCAGCGCCTGATCGACGACGGGGTCGAGGTCCTGACCATCCCCGGCTTCGAGCTCGGCCGGGGCCGCGGCGGCCCCCGCTGCATGAGCTGCCCCCTGGAGCGCGACCCGGTCGCCTGAGCCGGCGGGAACGGGAGGCCGACTCGGCCGGCCGGTCGGGGCGTCAGGGGACCGTGAGCGGCTCCGGGCCCTCCTCGAGCACGGCCACCGTGTGCTCGAAGTGGGCCGCGCGGGAGCCGTCGCGGGTGGCCACG
>JBJMHP010000067.1:0-20428 GCA_045807325.1 Actinomycetes bacterium
GAGGCGCTCGGGCTGCTACGGGAGCGGGCGGCGACCCGCCCGGAGCGCGAGGCGCGGCTGGCCACCGAGGGCTACCCGGCCTACACCACCTCGGCCGGCTGGCTCGGCTACGACGACGACAAGCTGCGGCGGCGCTGCCGCGAGGCCATCGACGCCGGCTTCAGCCACCTCAAGCTCAAGGTCGGCGGCAGCCTCGAGGACGACCGGCGCCGCCTGGCCATCGCCCGCGAGGTGATCGGCCCCGACCGGGGCCTCATGCTCGACGCCAACCAGGTGTGGAGCGTGCCTGACGCGATCGGCTGGATGCGGGAGCTGGCCCGCTTCCAGCCGTGGTGGATCGAGGAGCCGACCAGCCCCGACGACATCCTCGGCCACGCCGCCATCGCCCGCGCCATCGCCCCGATCCGGGTGGTGACCGGCGAGCACGTCCAGAACCGGGTGATGTTCAAGCAGCTCCTCCAGGCCCGGGCCATCGCCGCCTGCCAGGTCGACGCCTGCCGGCTGGCCGGGGTCAACGAGGTGGTGGCGGTGCTGCTGCTGGCGGCCAGGTTCGGGGTGCCGGTCTGCCCCCATGCCGGCGGGGTCGGCCTGTGCGAGCTGGTGATCCACCTGTCGGCGTTCGACTTCGTGGCCGTGAGCGGCTCGCTGGAGGAGCGGATGGTCGAGTACGTCGACCACCTGCACGAGCAGTTCACCGAGCCGGTGCGGGTGACCGCCGGCCGCTACCACCTCCCGGCGGCCCCCGGGTATGCCGCCATGACCCCGGCCGCCCTGGCCAGGTACCGGTTCCCGGACGGGCCCGCCTGGACCGCGGCGGACTAGCCGCCGTCGGGGTCGCCGCCGTCGGGGTCGGTGACCACCCGCTGGCGTAGCCAGCTCTCGGTCGTGACCACGTGCTGGGTGGCCAGGGCGGAGGCCAGGTTGGGGTCGCCGGCGGCCAGGGCGGCGTAGATGGCCTCGTGCTGGGCGATGGTGCTCTCCAGGACGTCGGCGCCGGTCATGGCCCGCAGCGCCCGGACCCGCATGGTCTGGCTGGACAGCCCGGCCAGCAGCGACGCCAGGGTGCCGTTGCCGGCCGCCTCGGCCACGCCGGCGTGGAAGTTGGCGTCCTGGGCCACGAACTCCTCGTCGTCGCCGGCCTGGCGCATCTTGCCGATGGCGGCCCGCAGGGCTCGCAGGCCGGCGGCGTCGATGCGGCTGGCCGCCAGCGCGGTCGCCGCCGGCTCCAGGTAGCGCCGCACCTCCAGCACCTCCAGGACCCCGTCGTCGCGCATCAGCTCCACCGCCGCCCCCACGCCCTCCAGCAGCAGGTCGGGGGTGAGGCTGGTGACATAGGTGCCGTCGCCCCGGCGCACGTCCAGCACCCGGGCGGTGACCAGGGCCCGCACCGCCTCCCTGGCCGTGTTGCGCGACAGGCCGAGCTGGGCGGCCAGCTCGTGCTCGGGCGGCAGCCGGGAGCCGGGGGCGAGCTTCCCGGAGGTGATCAGGTCCCGGATCCTGGCGATGGCCGTCTCCGTCCGCGGCGCGGCCATCGGCTCCCCTCACGATCCGGTCGACACAGACATCCGATGTTTGGTACCACGCCGGGTTGGCACCGTCAACAGCGGGGCGGTTCTATGCTGGCTCTGGTCCGCCACCCGGGCGGTCGCAGGAAGGAGCGAAGGTGAACCCTGCAGCGGTGCGGTCCGCAGCGACGCGGATCGCCGGCCGGGTGCACCGCACCCCGGTGCGCACCTCGGCCACCCTCGACGGGCGCACCGGCGCCCAGGTCCTGGTCAAGGACGAGGCGGTCCAGAAGACCGGCTCGTTCAAGGCCCGCGGAGCCCTCAACCGCCTGCTCACGCTGCCCGACGAGGCGCGCGAGCGCGGGCTGGTGTGCGTCACCGCCGGCAACCACGGGGCCGCCGTGGCCTGGGCGGCCGCCCAGGTCGGGGCCAAGGCGACCGTGGTCATGCCCACCTACAGCCCGGCCGCCAAGGTGGCCGCCTGCTGGAGCTACGGCGCCGAGGTGGTCCTCCACGGCGACACCACCACCGAGGCGTTCGCCGAGTGCGAGCGGCTCCAGGCCGAGCGCGGCCTCACCTTCGTCCACCCCTTCGACGACCCCGAGATCGTCGCCGGCCAGGGCACCGTCGGCCTGGAGCTGGTGGAGGACGTCGGGCCGGTCGACGTCTGGGTGGTGAGCGTCGGCGGCGGCGGGCTGACGTGCGGGACCGCCCTGGCCGTGCGCGACGCCAACCCCGACTGCCGGGTGGTGGCGGTCGAGCCCGAGGGCGCGGCCGCCCTGAGCGCCGCCCTGGCCGCCGGCCACCCGGTGCCGATCGTGGCCCGCTCGGTCGCCGACGGCCTGTGCGCCCCCTTCGCCGGCCCGCTCACCTTCCCACTGTTCCGCGACCTGGTCGACGAGGTCGTGCTCCTGACCGAGGCCGAGATCCTGGCCGGGGTCCGGTTCGTGATGGAACGGCTCAAGGTCGTGGTCGAGCCGGCCGGCGCCGCCACCGTGGCCGCCCTGCTCGCCGGCAAGGCCGGCGACCTGGCCGGCAAGCGCGTCGGCACCGTCCTCACCGGCGGCAACGTCGACCTGGCGGTGGTGGTTCCCCAGCTGCCACCGGCCGACTGAAGCCCACGCCAGTAACACGCCCACGCGGGTATCCGCGCACGGGTAACGCCCACGCGATGACGGGGCCCACCCCCAACGGGCTGTCGGAATGCTGCGCTACCCTTAGCCGTTGACACAGCAGGAGCCCCCCGGCTGCGGCCGTCGGGGGCTAGTTGTCTGTGCTCCGACCACGCTGCAAAGGATCGCCGTGCGCCTCACCCCCCTGCTCGACCGCTGGACCGACGACCCCGCCTTCGCCGAGCTCGCCTCCGCCCTCGGCGGCGGCGAGGCCGCCGCGCGCCTTGAGGCGATCGTCCCCGACGTGGCCAGGGCGTTCCTGCTGGCCGGGATCGCCAGGGTCAGCGGCCGGCTGGTCGTGGTCACCACCGCCACCACCGCCGACGCCGAGGCCCTGGCCGCCGACGCGGCCGCCTTCCTCGGGCCCGACTCGGCGGCCACCTTCCCGGCCTGGGAGACCCTGCCCCACGAGCGCCTCTCGCCCCGCTCCGAGACGGTCGCCACCCGGCTGCGCCTGCTCCACCGGCTGGGTAGCCCTGAGCAGGACGGGGGGGTCCGGGAGGGCCGCGCCGGCCCCAGCGGTGAATCGGGTCTCCGGCTGCTGACCGTGCCGGCGCGGGCGATGATGCAGCCGCTGGCCCCCGGCCTGAACGCGGTCGAGCCGGTCACGGTGGCCACCGGCGACCGGGTCGACCTCGAGGAGCTGCTGGAACGGCTGGTCGACGCCGGCTACCAGCGCACCGACATGGTCGAGCGCCGGGGCGAGGTGGCCGTCCGCGGCGGCCTGGTCGACTTCTTCCCGCCGGGCGAGGACCACCCGGTCCGGGTCGAGCTCTGGGGCGACGAGGTCGAGAGCATCCGCGCCTTCGCCGTGTCCAGCCAGCGGTCCCTGACCGAGCTGCCCGAGGTCGAGGCCTGGCCGTGCCGCGAGGTGCGCCTGGGCCAGGCCGAGCGGGGCCGGGCCCGCCAGCTCGCCGCCGAGGTCCCGGTCGCCGGCGACCTGCTCGCCCAGGTCGCCGAGGGCCTGGACGTGGAGGGGGTCGAGTCGCTGCTGCCGCTGCTGTTCGACGACCTCCAGCCGCTGACGGCCTACCTTCCCGGCGACGCCGTGCTGGTGCTGCTCGACCCCAAGCGCACCCTGGACCGGGCCGAGGAGGTCCGCCGCCAGGCCGACGAGGCCGGCCAGGCCTCCTGGGGCGGCGCCGCCGAGGGCGCCACCGCCCCGGTCGAGGGGGTCGCCTACCGGCCTCTTGAGGTGGTTCTGGAGGAGGCCGGCCGGGCCCTGCTCCGGCTCGGGCCCTTCGACTCCGGGCAGGCCGCCGCCGTCCGCATCGACGCCCACGCCATCGAGCCCTACCGGGCCAACGTCACCCGCATCGCCGCCGACGCCCGCGAGCTGGTCGCCGCCGGCTCCACGGTGCTGTACACCACCGAGGGCGCCGGCCCGGCCCAACGGCTGGTCGAGGTCCTGCGCGAGGAGGGGCTGACCGTCCCCGACCTGGTGTTCGGCACGGCCACCGAGCTGCCCGCCGAGCCCGCCCCCGGGGTCCTGGTCGGGACGGCGTCGCTGCTCACCGGCTTCCGGCTGCCCTCGCTCCGGCTGGCCCTGGTCGCCGAGGGCGACCTGTACGGGACCAGGCGCCAGACCCGCGAGCAGGCCCGCATGCCCTCGGCCCGCCGCCGGGCCAGGCACGCCGGCGGCCAGCTCGCCCTGGAGGAGCTCCAGCCGGGCGACATCGTCGTCCACGCCGTCCACGGCATCGGCCGCTACATCGGCATGGAGCACCGCAGCGTCGGCGGGGCCGAGCGCGACTACCTGGTGCTCGCCTACGACCAGGGCGACAAGCTGTACCTGCCCAGCGAGCAGGTCGAGCTCATCAGCCGGTACGTGGGCGGCGAGCACCCCAAGCTGTCGCGGCTGGGCAGCCGTGAGTGGGACCGCCAGAAGGCCAGGGTCCGCCGCAAGGTCCGGGAGATGGCGGCCGCGCTGGTCCGGCTGTACTCGGCCCGGATGGCCTCCCCAGGCCACGCCTTCGGCCCCGACGCCCCCTGGCAGCGGGAGCTGGAGGACGCCTTCCCGTTCACCGAGACCCCCGACCAGCTCACCGCCGTCGAGGAGATCAAGGCCGACATGGAGGCGCCGGTGCCGATGGACCGGCTGCTGTGCGGCGACGTCGGCTACGGCAAGACCGAGGTCGCGCTTCGGGCCGCCTTCAAGGCGGTCATGGACGGCAAGCAGGTCGGGATCCTGGTGCCCACGACCCTGCTGGCCCAGCAGCACATGGCCGTGTTCTCCGAGCGGTTCGCCCCCTTCCCGGTCAGGGTGGCGGTGCTGTCGCGCTTCCAGTCCCACCAGGAGCAGGAGGAAGTCGTCGCGGGCATGGCCGACGGCAGCATCGACGTGGTCATCGGCACCCACCGGCTGCTGTCGGCCGACGCCAAGTGGTCCGACCTCGGCCTGGTCGTGGTCGACGAGGAGCACCGCTTCGGCGTCGGCCACAAGGAGCACCTCAAGCAGCTGCGGACCGAGGTCGACGTGCTCACCCTGACCGCCACCCCGATCCCCCGGACCATGGAGATGGCCATCTCCGGCATCCGCGACCTGTCGGTGATGGAGACCCCGCCCGAGGAGCGCCACCCGGTGCTGACCTTCGTCGGCGCCTACGACCCGGGCACGGTGGCCAACGCCATCCGCCGCGAGATGCTCCGCGAGGGCCAGACGTTCTTCGTCCACAACCGGGTCGACTCCATCGACCGGGTCGCCTACGAGGTCCGCCAGGCCGTCCCCGAGGCCAGGGTGGCCGTGGCCCACGGCCAGATGCCCGAGGAGCAGCTCGAGCGCATTATGCTCGAGTTTTGGGACAAGAATTACGACGTTCTTGTCTGTACGACCATCATCGAGTCCGGCATCGACATCCCCAGCGCCAACACGCTGATCGTGGACCGGGCCGACACCCTCGGCCTGGCCCAGCTCTACCAGCTGCGGGGACGGGTCGGGCGCTCCCGGGACCGGGCGTACGCCTACCTGTTCTACCCGCCCGAGCGGTCCATCACCGAGACCTCCCACCAGCGGCTGGCCACGGTGGCCACCCACCAGGACCTCGGCTCGGGCATGGCCATCGCCATGAAGGACCTCGAGATCCGCGGCGCCGGCAACCTGCTCGGAGCCGACCAGTCGGGCCATGTCGCCCTGGTCGGCTACGACATGTACATGCAGCTGCTGGCCGAGGCCGTGGCCGAGCTGCGCGGCCGCCCCATCGAGCAGCCCAAGGAGCTGAAGCTGGAGGTCCCGGTGGACGCCCACCTGCCCGCCGCCTACGTGCCCAGGGAGCGGCTGCGCCTGGAGGCCTACCGGCGCCTCGGCGGGGCCAGGGCCGTCGAGGAGGTCGAGGCGCTGGCCGCCGAGCTGGCCGACCGCTACGGGCCGCCCCCGCCCCCGGTCCGCAACCTGCTCGAGCTGGCCGGGGTCCGGGCCCAGGCCAACGCCGTCGGCCTCACCGAGCTGGTCTGCTTCGGTGGGCGGGCGCGGCTGTTCCCGGTCGACGACCTGCCCGAGTCCAAGCAGGTCCGCCTGGACCGCCTCTACCCGGGGGCGATCTGGAAGCAGCCCGAGCGGACCCTCCTGGTCCCGCTCCCGAGCGACGGCACCAGCCTCCCCACCTGGCTGTGCGAGCTGCTCACCGGGGTGCTCGCCGCCCCGCCCGCCCCCGCCCTGCCCGACAGCGACCGCCCGGAACCACGCCGCGCGGCGTCATAGGAACCCCGCCGGCCGGGTACCGTACACCTGGGACCCTTCCGGAGCGGGGTGAGCGGATGACAGTGAACGAGCAGGCCGGGCGGCCGGCGGACCCCTCGACCCTGGTCGACGTGGACAAGCTGGTCAAGGCGTACTACGAGGAGCGGCCGGACCCGGGGGACACCGCCCAGCAGGTGGCCTTCGGGACCTCGGGGCACCGGGGGTCGGCTCTCAAGGGGTCGTTCAACGAGGCCCACATCCTGGCCACCACCGAGGCCATCTGCCGCTACCGGGAGGCCCAGGGGATCGACGGGCCGCTGTACCTGGGCCGCGACACCCACGCCCTGTCCGAGCCGGCCCAGCGCACCGCCCTGGAGGTGCTGGCCGCCCACGGCGTCCAGGTCCGGGTCGACTCGGGCGACCGGCCGACCCCGACCCCGGCCCTCTCCCACGCCATCCTCATCTGGAACCGGGACCGGCGCGAGCACCTGGCCGACGGCATCGTGGTCACCCCCTCCCACAACCCGCCCGAGGACGGCGGCTTCAAGTACAACCCGCCCAACGGCGGCCCGGCCGACACCGACATCACCGGCTGGGTCCAGGACGAGGCCAACCGGCTGCTGCGGGCCGGGCTGGACGGCGTGAAGCGGGTCCCGGCCGACCAGGCCGCCGGCGCCCCGGGCGTGGAGCGCTACGACTACGTGGCCGCCTACGTCGACGACCTGGCGGCCATCGTCGACCTGGAGGCGGTCCGCGGGGCCGGGCTGCACCTCGGCGTCGACCCCCTCGGCGGGGCGGCGGTCGACTACTGGTCGGCCATCGCCGACCGCTACCGCCTCGACCTTGAGGTGGTCAACCAGGCCGTCGACCCGACCTTCGGGTTCATGACCCTCGACTGGGACGGCAAGATCCGCATGGACCCCTCCTCCCGGTTCGCCATGGCCGGCCTGATCGACCTGCGGGACCGCTTCGACGTGGCCTTCGCCAACGACGCCGACGCCGACCGCCACGGCATCGTCACCGCACTGGGCGGCCTGCTCAACCCCAACCACTACCTGGCCGCGATGGTCGCCTACCTGTTCGGCGGCGGCCGCCAGTGGGGGAGCGAGGTCGGGGTCGGCAAGACGATGGTCTCCAGCTCCATGATCGACCGGGTCTCGGGCGACCTGGGCCGGCGCCTGCACGAGGTCCCGGTCGGGTTCAAGTGGTTCGTGGACGGGCTGCTGGACGGCTCCCTCGGCTTCGGCGGCGAGGAGAGCGCCGGCGCCTCGTTCCTGCGCCGCGACGGGACCGTCTGGACCACCGACAAGGACGGCATCGTCTGCTGCCTGCTGGCCGCCGAGATGACCGCCCGCCGAGGCGCCGACCCCGGCGCCCAGTACCGTGAGCTCACCGCCCGCTTCGGCGACCCCGCCTACCGGCGGGTCGACGCCCCCGCCACCCCCGAGCAGAAGGACGTGCTCAAGCGGCTGTCCGCCGGCGACGTGCAGGCCTCGGAGCTGGCCGGCGAGCCCATCACCGACGTGCTCACCACGGCCCCGGCCAACGGCGCCGCTCTCGGCGGGGTCAAGGTGGTCACCGAGCACGGCTGGTTCGCCGCCCGCCCCTCAGGCACCGAGGACGTCTACAAGGTCTACGCCGAGAGCTTCCTCGGTGAGGAGCACCTGGAGCGGATCCTGGAGGAGGCCACCGCGGTGGTCTCGGCCGCCCTGGAGGCGGCCGGCTAGACGCTGCTGGACGGCTCCCAGAGGTTGATGCCGGCCTCGGTGGCGTGGCGGTCGATCTCGGCCAGCTCGTCGTCGCTGAACTCCAGGTTGTCCAGGGCGGCCACGTTGGCCTCGAGCTGGGCGACGCTGGAGGCGCCGACCAGGGCCGAGGTGACCCGCGGGTCGCGCAGCGTCCAGGCGATGGCCATCTGGGCCAGGCTCTGGCCGCGCCGGCCGGCCAGGTCGTTCAGGGCCCGGACCTTGTCCAGGGTGGCCTCGTTGAGCTGGTCCTGGTCCATGGTGCCCGGCCGGCTGGCCCGCGACCCCTCGGGGATGCCGTCCAGGTAGCGGTCGGTGAGCAGCCCCTGGGCCAGCGGCGAGAACACGATGCAGCCGACCCCCTCCTCCTGGAGCACCTCCAGCAGGCCGTCCTCCTCGATCCAGCGGTTCAGCATCGAGTACGAGGGCTGGTGGATGAGCAGGGGGGTGCCGAGGCCGCGCAGGATCTCGGCCGCCTGGCGGGTCCGCTCCGGCGAGTAGGAGGAGATGCCGGCGTACAGCGCCTTGCCCTGGCGCACGGCCGTGTCCAGGGCCCCCATCGTCTCCTCCAGCGGCGTGTCCGGGTCGGCCCGGTGGGAGTAGAAGATGTCGACATAGGGCAGGCCCATGCGTGACAGGCTCTGGTCGAGGCTGGCGATGAGGTATTTGCGGGAGCCGTGGTCGCCGTAGGGGCCCGACCACATGTCGTAGCCGGCCTTGGTCGAGATGACCAGCTCGTCGCGGTAGCCGCGCAGGTCGGTGGAGAGCATGCGGCCGAAGTTCTCCTCGGCCGACCCGTACGGCGGGCCGTAGTTGTTGGCCAGGTCGAAGTGGGTGATGCCGAGGTCGAAGGCGCGGCGCACGATCGCCCGCTGGGTCTCCAGCGGCCGGTCGCCGCCGAAGTTCTGCCACAGCCCGAGGGAGATGGCGGGCAGCAGGAGCCCGCTGCGCCCGACGCGGCGGTACTGCATGGTGTCGTAGCGGTCATCGGCCGGTTGGTAGCTCATCGCGGCATTCTCGCACCCGAAGCCGGTCGCCGCCGGTATGCTTGTGCATTGTCGTCGAGTCGTGAACGTGAGGTCGTCCGTGCGCCGTCTGCTCCTCGTCCTCAGTGTCGCCAGTGTCGCCGTCCTCGCCGCCGGCTGCTCGGGCTTGGGGGTCCGCAACCAGGACGCGGCCACGGTCAACGGCGTCGCCATCCCGACCGAGCGTCTCACCGAGATGACCAAGGCCCAGCTCGGCCAGCAGCAGATGGCCCAGCAGCAGCAGGGCCAGCAGGCCTCCCAGGACATCGAGGGGGCCACCCGGCAGGCCCTCGAGGGCCTGATCCAGTTCCAGCTGGTCATCGACGGGTCCAGGAAGGCCGGCATCACCGTCGACGAGCACGACGTCGACGCCCGCATGGAGCAGCTCAAGCAGCAGGTGGCGGCCCAGGGCCAGAACTACCAGGAGCTGCTGGAGACCCGGCAGCTCTCGGAGAACATCCTCCGCGACCAGCAGCGGGTCCAGCTGGCGGTCGACCTGCTGGCGGTCAAGCTGGTCCCCTACTCGCCCGACCCGGTGCTGCGGGCCACCCTGGACAAGCGTAAGGACGACTTCCTGGAGGTCCACGTCCGCCACGTGCTGGTCAAGGACAAGCAGACCGCCGCCCAGGTCCGCCAGCAGCTGGTCAACTCGGGCAACTGGAGCGCGGTGGCCAAGCAGCGCTCGATCGACGCCCAGAGCAAGAACAAGGCCGGCGACCTCGGCTTCAACGCCAAGGGCGCGACCGTCAAGGAGTTCGAGACGGCCGAGTACGCCCTGGCCGCCCAGGGCGACTGCAAGGGCAAGACCAGCGGCTCGTGCAGCTCGCCGATCTCCGAGCCGGTCAAGACCCAGTACGGCTACCACGTCCTCCAGGTCGTGGGCGTCCGCCTGCCCACGCTCAACAACGAGCTGCGCAGCAAGCTCGAGCCGACCGTCAAGGCCCGCCGCCAGCAGGCCGTCCAGCGCTGGTTCGAGGAGCAGCTCAAGCAGGCCGACGTCACCGTCAACCCGCGCTTCGGCCGCTGGGACGCCGAGCAGGGCAAGGTGGTCGACCGCGAGACCGCTCCCGGGGCCGCCACCACCACGACCGCCGGGCTCGGCGGCCCCACCCCGACCCAGCCCTAGCCGCCCATGACCCGACCGGAGGGGCCTGGGGAACCCCGAGGGGTGCCCCAGTGACTCGGGTGGTGCTGGTCGCCTCCAGCCCGCGACTCCCTCTGCTGTTCCCGCCCCAGACCTGGCGGGCCCTGGACGCCGCCCGGCCGGTGTGGCTGCTCGACGCCGACCACCCCTCGGTGCCGGCCCTGGAGGTGGCCGAGATCCCCTGGGAGGTGCTGGCCCCCGCCACCGACACCGGGCCTGCCGGCCGTGACCTGCTGCTGGTGGGTCAGGGCCTGGACATGGAGGGAGTGGCGCTGGCCAGGCGGCAGGCCGACGCCCTGCTGGACCACGCCCGCCGCGACGGGACGGCCACGCTGCTGCTGCCGCCGGTCAACGACGGGCCGCTGGTGCAGCTGGTCGCCGACCGGGCCGCCCGCAGCCACATCGAGGTCGAGGCCGTCTACCCGGTCGGCGAGCCCAAGGGGGCCGCCCTGCTCGACCTGGTCGCGACCGAGACCCGCCTGCGGGGACCTGACGGCTGCCCGTGGGACCGCGAGCAGACCCACGCCTCCCTGGCCAGGCACCTGGTCGAGGAGGCCTATGAGGTGCTGGACGCGATCGAGGAGGGCGACCCCGAGCACCTGCGCGAGGAGCTGGGCGACCTGCTGCTCCAGGTGGTCTTCCACGCCCAGCTGGCCGAGGACGCCGGCGAGTTCGATGTCGACGGGGTGGCCAGGGCGATCACCGAGAAGCTGGTCCGCCGCCACCCGCACGTCTTCGGCGACCTGCGGGTGGACTCGGCCGGCGAGGTGGTCCGCAACTGGGAGGCGATCAAGCGCGAGGAGGAGGGCCGCACCGACCCGCTGGCCGGGATCCCGTCGGCCCTGCCGGCCCTCCAGCTCGCGGCCAAGCTGCAGAAGCGCGTCCCCGGCGGCCTGGCCGGCGAGGCCGGGTCGGCGGCCTCGGTCCGCGAGCGGCTGGACGACCTGGCCGGGGCCGCCGGCGACGCCGACCGGCTCGAGGACGCCGTGGGCGCCCTCCTGTTCGAGGTCGTCGCCCTGGCCAGGGCCAACGGGGTCGAGCCGGAGGCCGCCCTGCGGCGGGTGGCCCGCCGCTTCCGCGCCCAGTTCCTGGCCGCGGCCCCGGAGAGCTGAGGAGCCGGGCCCGGGACCGTCGGCTCGGCGGGGCCTGGGAAGCCCCGGGCCGTCAGTTGGGCGGGGTCGGGCCCCGCTCCTCCTCGGGCGACGGCGGTGACGGTGGCGGTGGGCCGGGCTCCAGCCGCTGGGTGTCGCCGGGGCCGCGGGGCGGCGCCTCGGCCCGGGGAGCGCCCGCCGGCCAGTCCTCGGCCGCGCCGGGCCGGACCGGCGGCGGCGGGGGTGGCGTCTCGCCCCACGACTGCGGGGACGGTGGCTGGCCCCAGGGCTGCGGCGGGGGTGGCGGGGGTGCCTGGCCCCACGGCTGCTGGCCCGGGGGTGGCTGGCCCCAGCCCGGCTGGCCCCACGGCTGGGGGGCGCCGCCCTGGGGCCAGACACCGGCGGGCTGCGGGGTGGGGCGGCGCCGCACCGCCCGCATGACCAGGACGATGACGACGACGACCAGGACCATCAGGACCAGGGCGACGGCCACGGCGATCAGGGTGGCCCGGCGGGCGATGTCGGCCACCGACCGGTCCAGGTTGGCCGGCCGCGGGCCCAGCTCCTGCTCCAGCAGCGCTCTCGGGTAGTCGCGCCGGTTCGGGAACGAGCCGTCGGCGATGACGGTGATCCGGTCGATCCGGAACGGCAGGTTCCTCCAGATGATGGCGGCCGCCCGGTCCTGCTCCGTCCTGGCCTCCAGCGGGTTCGGGTCGGCGTCGTAGCGGAGGGTGGCCACGCCGTTGTCGTACTGGAGGTTCGGGTTGCGGATGCCGGCGTCCTGGAGCTGGCTGGCGGTCCGCACCGTGCCCGTGGCCAGCTCGCAGCCGGCGAGCAGGGCGGCCGCCGCCAGCAGGGCCAGCACGCGCCACCGGGCCACCGTGCGGGGGCGCGGGGCCGGATCGGTCATGATCGCTCCCTCCTGGCTCGCCGTCTGTGGCGTTCGCGCGTAACGGTAGTCGGCCCGGCCGCCGGCGGCGAGCCGGGCACGGAAAATCCCCGCGAAGCTCTCTGGTGGCAATTGGCCGCGATGATATGCTCGCCGACGCCGCCGTCCGCTCAGCCGCGCAGGAAGGCTTCCCCATGGCCACCATCGAACTCGTCGTCGCCCGGGAGGTCCTGGACTCCCGCGGCAACCCCACCCTCGAGTGCGACGTCCACCTGGACGACGGCGGCTTCGGCCGGGCTATCGTCCCCTCCGGCGCCTCCACCGGCCAGTTCGAGGCCGTCGAGCTGCGCGACGGCGGCGACCGCTACGGCGCCAAGGGCGTCCGCAACGCCGTCCGGAACGTCAACGAGACCCTGGCCAAGGCGCTGCTCGACGAGGCCCCCGACCCCTATGACCAGCGGGCCGTGGACCAGGTGCTGATCGACTCCGACGGCACCGACAACAAGTCCAAGCTCGGCGCCAACGCCACCCTCGGCGTGTCGATGGCGGTGGCCAGGGCGGCCGCCGACTCCCTGGGCGTGCCCCTGTACCGCTCCCTCGGCGGGATCAGCGCCTATGTGCTCCCGGTGCCGATGATGAACGTGCTCAACGGCGGCGCCCACGCCGACAACGACGTCGACTTCCAGGAGTTCATGGTCGTGCCCGTCGGGGCCCCATCGTTCGCCGAGGCCCTACGCACGGGCGCCGAGACCTACCACGCCCTCAAGGGCGTCCTCAAGGACCGGGGCCTCAGCACCGGCATCGGCGACGAGGGCGGCTTCGCCCCCGACCTGCCCGGCAACGAGGCCGCCCTGGAGCTGCTGGTGGAGGCGATCGGCAAGGCCGGCTTCGAGCCCGGGGCCGAGGTCGCCCTGGCCATGGACCCGGCCTGCACCGAGCTGTACCGCGACGGCCGCTACGAGCTGGCCGGCGACGGCCGCACCCTCGACTCCGACGGCATGATCGAGCTGTGGCGGACCCTGGCCGACCGCTACCCGATCGTCTCGGTCGAGGACGGGCTGGCCGAGGAGGACTGGGCCGGCTGGACCGCCCTCACCGAGGCCCTCGACGACAAGCTTCAGCTGGTCGGCGACGACCTGTTCGTGACCAACGTGCAGCGGCTCCAGCGCGGCCTGGACGAGGGCGCGGCCAACTCGATCCTCATCAAGGTCAACCAGATCGGCACCCTGACCGAGACCTTCGACGCGGTCGACCTGGCCCACCGGAGCAACTACACGGCGGTGGTCAGCCACCGCTCGGGCGAGACCGAGGACACCACCATCGCCGACATCGCCGTGGCCGTCGGCTCCGGCCAGATCAAGACCGGCGCCCCCGCCCGCACCGACCGGGTGGCCAAGTACAACCAGCTGCTGCGCATCGAGGAGCAGCTCGGCGACGTCGCCCGCTACCCGGGCCGCCAGGCGTTCCCGCGCACCTATCCCTCGGGTGATGCGTGAGCCAGGTCCGCTCGGTGGCCGCCGGCGGGTCCGGGCAGCTCCGGCCGGCCGAGGGTGAGCCGCGGCCGCCGCTGGGCCTCACCCCTCGGGGGGCGGTGCTCCTGCTGGTCATGTTCGCCCTGGCCGCGACCGCGGTGTACCCGCTGCGCCAGTACGTGTCCCAGCAGCACCGCATCGAGTTCCTGGAGGCCAAGCAGCGGGCGCTGGCCGCCGAGAATGCTCGCCTTGAGGTCGAGCGCAAGCGCCTCCAGGACCCGGCCTACGTCCAGCAGCTGGCCAAGGGGAACTACCACCTGGTCGCCCCCGGCGAGGAGGCCTGGGTGGTCACCGGCACCCCGCCCCCCAGCGACGCCGCCCAGGCGGCCCAGGAGGCGGCCCGCAACCGCCCCTGGTACAAGCGCGCCTGGCAGCGCCTGACCGGCGGACTCAGCTGAACCCGGACGAGCCGGTCCAACCAGGCCGCTCGTGAAATTGTTGACGCTCCCGGAGGGCCATCCCTACGATGGGAACCGGGCCGAGCAGACGTCGGCCCGATTCTTCATCTGAAAGGAGCGCTGGTCGCCAGCATGAGTGCCGAGATCGGGGCCATTGTCCCGGGCACCGTCGTTCGGATCGCACCCTACGGAGCCTTCATCAAGCTCGAGTCGGGCGAGACGGGTCTCGTCCACATCTCCGAGATCGACCGCAACTACGTCCGCTCGGTCGAGGAGCACCTGCGCATCGATGACCAGGTAACGGTCAAGGTCGTGGGTGTCAAGGAGGACGGCAAGATCGACCTGTCGATCAAGCAGGCCGCCGCCGACTGGCAGCCCGAGGCCAGCCGGCCCCGCCGCGCCGCCAAGGACCCCGAGTTCGAGCAGAAGCTCAAGCGGTTCATGCGCTCCAGCGAGGAACGGCTGGTCGACGTCAAGCGCCAGCGCGAGGGCCGGCGCGGGTAATCCGTGCCCCGCATCCCACCCCGGTCCCCAACCCGGCCCAACCCCACCGCCCTCCCCGACCCACTCCACCTCCCGTGGCACCCGCCTGGGGGTTCCCGGACCCCACCCGATGCACCGGGACACCCCTCTGGGGTTCCCCGGACCCCACCTGATGCACCGGGACACCCCTCCGGGGTTCCCCCGACCCCCCCTCCGGTCGATCCGCGGTCCGAGCCCGGCTGGGCGGCCTCGCTGCCCGAGGCCGGGGCGGCCGACCGGCGGCTGATCGAGGCCGAGATCGGCCGGGACGTGCGCGGGTCGGTGGCCGTCGCCGCCCGCTGCCGCTACGGCCTGCCGGCCGTGGTCCGGACCGCGCCCCTGCTCCCCGACGGCACCCCGTTCCCGACCCTGTACTGGCTGGCCTGCCCGGCGGCCCGCGTGGCCGTCGGCCGGCTGGAGGCGGCCGGCTGGAACGCCAAGCTCAGCGAGCGGGTCGCCACCGAGCCCGACCTGGCCGCCACCCACGCCGCCGCCCACACGAGCTACCTGGCCCAACGCGACGCCATGGCCCCTCTCCCCGGCAACCCAGGCGTCGGCGGCCTCCCCGGCCGCGTCAAGTGCCTCCATGCCCTCTACGCCCACCAGGCCGCCACCGGCGCCAACCCAGTCGGCCGCATCGTCAGCCAGGCCGTCGACCCCATCGACTGCCCCGGCCCCTGCGTGGACCCCACCCCACCTCCCGAGCCGGCCCGCGACCCCCCCGCGGGAGCGGCCTCTGAACCATCCTCGGGTTCCCCAGCCGCGGGCGCGCCTGACCCGGACCCGCCGGTGCCGGGTCCCCCGGTGGGGGAGCGTAGCCCAACCGCGGATCGGGGGCGCCCGGCTGTCCACAGCCCCGGGACCCACGGCCCCGGGACCGAAGACCCTGGGGCCCGCGGCGTCGGAGTGTGAGCGCCGTGCGGTTGGGGGCGGTTGACGTCGGCACCAACTCCACCCGGTTGCTGGTGGGCGACGTCGTGGACGGGGTCATGGTGGCCGAGCACGCCCGGAAGATGGTGATCACCCGGCTCGGCAAGGGCGTCGACCGCAGTGGCCGGTTCGACCCGGCGGCGCTGGCCCGGACGCTGGAGGTGCTGGCGGACTACGCCGGGGTGTGCCGGCGTCTCGGAGTGGAGCGGCGGCGGGTGGTGGCGACCAGCGCGACCAGGGACGCGGCCGACCGGCGGGTGTTCCTGGCCGGCGTGCGTGAGCTGCTCGGCGTGGAGGCCGAGGTGCTCACCGGTCAGGCCGAGGCGGCCGCGACCTACCTCGGCGCCACCGCCGGTGGGGTCCGGGGAGGCCGAGACGGCGACCGGCCAGCTGCCGCGAGCCTCGGCGGTGACGAGCCCACCCTGGTGGTGGACATCGGCGGCGGCTCGACCGAGTTCATCGCCGGCGTCGGTGTCACCGCCCGCGCCATGGTCTCGCTGGACATCGGCTGTGTCCGGCTGTTCGAGCGCCACCTGCACACCGACCCGCCGACCGCCGCCGAGGTGGCCGCGCTCCGGGCCGACGTGGCCGCCCACCTGGACCGGGTCGGCGAAGTCCTCGACCCGGCGGTCGCCGAGCGGGTCGTCGGCGTGGCGGGCACGGTCACCACCGTCACCGCGATCGCGCTCGGGCTCGAGGCCTACGACCCCCGGCGCATCCACCTGGCGACCGTGGACGCCGCGCTGATCACCGCCACCGCCGAGAAGCTGGCCGCGATGACGGTGGCCGAGCGGGCGGCCCTGCCGGTGATGGCCAAGGGACGCGAGGACGTGATCGCCGCCGGGGCGCTTCTTCTTGACGAGCTGGTCCGCAGGTTCCAGATTCAGCAGGTGGTCGCCAGCGAGGCCGACATCCTCGACGGCGTGCTGCTCGGGTTGGCGGAAGGAACCCATGACGCCTGATGGCCAGGAGTCGCCGGCGCAGGCCGACGATCAGGTGCCCCGGTACAGGGTCGCCGCCGTCGAGCGGGTGACCAACATCCCGGCCAGCACCCTGCGGTCCTGGGAGCGGCGCTACGGCTGGCCGCGGCCGGCCCGGGCCGCCTCCGGCCAGCGGCTCTACTCCGACCAGGACGTGGCCGTGATCCGGTTCCTCAACCGGCGCCGGGTCGAGGGCATGTCGCTGTCCCAGGCCGCCGGCCTCCTCCGATCGGCCCCGGCGGTCGAGGACCGCGACCCGGGCCGGCTGCTGGCCCGTCTGGTCGCCGCCTTCCGCGCCTTCGACGAGGCCGACGCCGAGGCCGCCTTCGCCGCCGCCGAGGCCCTGCTCGGCGTAGAGAGTGTGACCATCGGCCTGATCCCGGCGGCCATCGTCGCGGCCAGCGCGCACCACCCCGGCCAGGACGGCCCGCCGGTCGAGGTCGAGCACTTCGCCTCCAACTTCCTGCGCGGCCAGACGCTGCGCCTGCTGGACGGGCTGCCGCCGGCCATCGGCCGGCCGGTGCTGATCGGCTGCGGCCCCGACGAGCAGCACGAGCTGGGCGCCCTGCTCCTGATGGTGCTGCTGCGCGCCCGGGGGCACCGGGTCGTCTACCTGGGCGCCCGGGTGCCCGGCCCGGCCATGGAGCGGGCCGCGGCCGCCCTCGACCCGGCCGGGGTGGTGGTGAGCCTGACCATGCCCCAGTCGCTCGAGCGGGCCCTGGAGTGGATGGGGGAGCGCCGCCGCTGGTCCCGGTCCACCCCGGCCTGGTGGGGCGGCCCGGCCGTGGCCAACGCCCCCGACCTGGCCGCCCGCCTGCCCGGCGGCCTGCTGGCCGGCAGCGTCGATCAGGGCGCGGCCGCCGTCGACGCCACCCTGGCCCGCCGCCGCTGACCCCGGGAGCCGCTCAGCCCTCCGCGCCGGCGAGGACGACCACATGGGCGACGAACGCCAGCGTCTCCGGCAGGGCCCGGTCGTCGATGCGGGGTCGGGCCGCCAGCCGAGGGCCCGCTCGACCTGGGCCGTCCACGGCGGGCCGAGTCCCCGGCTCGCCCAGGCGGCCGCCACCGGCTTGGACGCCAGCGTCCCGTGCTCGAGTGCGTACAGGTCCCGGCACATGCTCAGGACCGCCAACGCCTGGTAGTTGCGGGGCCGCAGCCAGGCGACGTCGGTGCCCTGGAGGGCCCAGTGCCCGGCCAGGCTGGCCCGGACCGCCGCCCGCAGCTGCTCGGGGCCGATCGGGTCGATCAACCACCGTCTGGTCGCCCTCAAACGCATCTGGGACCCGTCCAACGTCTTCCGCCGTACCAGAACATCCGGCCCTAGCCTGGGAGGCTGGCCGGGCGGGTGGTGGTGCCGGTGGCGGCCGACTGGCGGGTGGCCAGGGCGGTGGCCAGGCTGGTCCAGGCGTCTGCTGGGGGGGCGGCCGGGGTGGTGCCGGTGGTGATGGCGGCGAGGAGGGCGGCCAGGCCGGCGCGGACGCTCTCGCGGTGGGCGCGGGCCCGGGCCGCCTGGCCGCCCAGGGTGGCGCGCAGGCGGAGGTCCCAGCGGCCGGGCTGGCTCCGGCTGGCCAGCTCCAGGGTGATGCGCTCGGCCCCGCTGGGACGGTAGCCGGGGACGGCCATGGCGGCCTGCTGGTTGGTGGCCAGGGCCTGCACGGCGGTCAGCCCGGCGCCGTCGGTCCGCAGGTCCAGCTCGAGCTCGACCGGGACCCAGCCGTACAGCCGGCCGCCGGCCGCCTCGCCCCAGTCCAGGGTGGTCCACTGGGACTCGGCCCGGTCGGGGCGGGCGAAGCTGTGGGCGTAGCTGGCGGTGGCGCCGCCCGGATGCCGGGCCGTGGCCAGGAAGGTGTCGACCCGGCCGTCGGGACGGGCCGCCTCCAGGGCCTGGACCAGCTCAGGCTGGGAGCCGAGGAGCCAGGCGGCGGCGTCGAAGAAGTGCACGCCGTGGGCGACCGGGATGCCGCCGCTGGCCTCCCGGTCCCAGAACCAGTGGTCGGGGCCCAGCTGCTCGTCGCCGGCCAGGTCCTCGAGGGCGACGTGCCGGGGCGGGCCCAGTACCGCCTGGCCGAGCCGGCCGACCAGGGCGTACAGGGGGTTGCGGCGCAGCACGGCGTCCATGGCCAGCCGGGGCGCGTCCGGGCCGGCGGCCGCGGCCAGCACCTTGGTGGCATCCTCCAGGGTGGTCGCCAGGGGCGGCTCGCAGAACACGTGGCGGCCGCCGCGCAGGGCGGCCAGGGTCAGCTCGGCGTGGCTTCCCGGCGGGGTGGCGATGGCCACCAGCTCGACCCGCGGGTCGTTCAGCAGCCGCTCGGGCCCGCAGGCGTCCAGGCGGTGGGCGGCGGCCAGGGCCTCGGCCCGGTCCGGGGCGCGGTCGGCCACGGCCACCGGCCGCAGCCCCGGGAGCTCGGCGGCCGCCTCCAGCAGCCTGGCCCCGAACCGGCCGGCCCCGACCAGCCCCAGGCCGAGCTCGCCGGCGGGCCCTCCCGGGGGGCCGGCGGGCCTGGGGCCCGGCCAGGCGTCGGGTGGCCCAGGGGGGCCGGCGGGCCGCTCGGGCCAGTCGGTGCCGGTCAGCTGCGGGGCTCGGCTCGGAGCAGCTTTACCGGCAGCTCCCGGCCGGTCGGGGTGACGTAGCTGAACTCCTCGCCGGCCTTTCGGCCCGCGACCGCCTGGCCGAGGGCCGACTGGGCGCTGAGGACCTCCATGCCGTCGATGGCCTCCTCGCGGCTGCCCAGGAAGTAGGTCTCCTCGTCGCCGGCGATGTCCAGGACCACCACCGTGCCCGGCCCGGCGACCCCGGCGGCCCCGGCCACCTCGCCGACCACGGCCGTGCTGAGCAGCGTCTCCAGCTGGCGGATGCGGGCCTCCATCATCCCCTGCTCGTTCTTGGCCGCGTCGTAGTCGGCGTTCTCACGGATGTCGCCGTGCTCGCGGGCCGTGCCGATGGCCTGGGAGATGCGCTCGCGACCCTCGGTCTTGAGCTCGTTGAGCTCGCTGGTGAGACGCTCGTAGGCCTCGGGCGTCAGGTAGGTGACGCCGCGATCGCTGGCTGGCTGCTGAGACATGGTTGATGAAACCTCCTTGGCCCCGCGCGTGCTGGCCCTACAGGTTGCCGCGGAGCGCCTGCTCACGCTCCAGGGCCATGAACAACGCCTTGAAGTTGCCCTCGCCGAACCCGCGGGCGCCGTGCCGCTCGATCAGCTCGAAGAACACTGTCGGCCGATCCTGGGCCATCCTGGAGAAGATCTGCAGCAGATGGCCCTCGTCGTCCCGGTCGGCGAGCACGCCCAGCTCCTGGAGGCTGTCCAGGTCCAGCTCGACGTCGCCGAAGCGGTCGGCCAGCTCGCCGTAGTAGGTGTCGGGCACCCGCATGAACTCGATGCCCCTGGCCCGCAGGGCCCGCACGCTGGCCACGATGTCACCGGTCTGGATGGCGATGTGCTGGACGCCCGGACCGCCGTAGAAGTCCAGGTACTCGTCGATCTGGGAGCGCTTCTTGCCCTCGGCCGGCTCGTTGATGGGGAACTTGATGCGCCCGTCGCCGTCCCAGACGACCTTGGACATCAGCGCCGAGTACTCGGTCGAGATGGCCTCGTCGCTGAAGTGGACCAGCTCGGTGAAGCCCATAACCCGCTCGTAGAACTCGACCCACTGGTTCATGCGGCCCAGCTCGACGTTGCCGACCACGTGGTCGATCGCCTCCAGGCCGACCGGGGGCAGCGGGTCGGGAACCGAGGTCCAGGCGGCGAACCCGGGCAGGAACGGCCCGGTGTAGCCGGAGCGGTCGACCAGCGAGTGGATGGTGTCGCCGTAGGTGGCGAT
>JBJMHP010000068.1:0-8467 GCA_045807325.1 Actinomycetes bacterium
GGCGGCGGTGTTCCAGCCGCTGCGTCGCCGGATCCAGCAGGCCGTGGACCGGCGCTTCAACCGCCGCCGCCACGACGCCGGGCGGCTCATCGAGGCCTTCGGGGCCCGGCTGCGCGACCAGGTCGACCTGGACGCCCTGCATACCGAGCTGCTGGCCGTGGTCGACCAGACCATGCAGCCCACCCGGGCCTCGCTGTGGCTCCGGCCCCCCGCGGCCCGGGCCGGGTCGCCGTAGGGCCACCGGCGCAGAACCACCCGGGCGCATCTATGCTGACCTGGGTGGTCGTCGGCGAGGAAAGGGTGGCGGATGCGGCACGGGCTGGCCGGGGCTGCCGCCGCCCTCGGGGTTGTCGGCGTGCTGGTGCTGGCGGGGTGTCGCTCGGGGGACAGCGGGCGGTACGCGGCCGAGCCGGTGCGGACGGCCGAGGTGGTGGAGCGGGTCAGTGCGCCGGGGGCGGTGCAGGCGGCGGGGCAGGCCGATCTCAAGGCGCCGGCGGCGGCCAGGGTCGAGCGGCTGGTGGTCAAGGACGGGCAGGCGGTCAAGGAGGGGCAGCTGGTCGCCGAGCTGTCCTCGGAGCAGGTCGAGGACCAGGTGCGGCAGGCCCAGGCGGCGGTGGACGCCGCCTCGTCGCTCGGCGGGGTGGCGCCGACCCTGCCCACGGGGGCGGCGCTGTCGGCCTTCCAGCAGGTCCAGTCGCAGGTCACCGCGACCAGCGCGGCCGTGATCGCGGCCCTGCGCTCGGCCCTGCCGCTGGTGCCGAGGGCGCAGCGGGCCCGCCTGGAGGCCCGGATCGACCGGGCCCAGGTGCGGGTGGCCCAGCTCCAGCGCCAGGGCGACCAGGCGGCCGAGCAGGCCGCGGCCGCGACCGCCGCCCAGGCGGACTCGCTGCAGCGGTCGCTCCAGGCCGCCACCGCAGCCCAGCGCAGCCAGGCCGAGCTCGCCCTGGAGCTGGCCCGCGACCAGCAGGGGCGCCTGACCCTGCGGTCGCCGCTGGCCGGCAACGTCCAGCTCGGCCGCTCCGGCGGCGGGGGCACCTCGCTGCCACAGGTCCAGGGGCTGCCCGAAGGGGCCGAGCAGGCCCTCCAGGGCCTGGGGGGCGGGACCCAGGCCGCCCAGACCGGGCCGCCCCTGCGGGTCGGCTCCGAGGTCACCGCCGGCCAGACCGTGGCCACCGTGTACGACGTCAGCGACCTGCTGGTCGCGGCCGAGGTCGACGAGACCGACATCGCGCTGGTCAAGCCGGGCCAGCTCGCCCGGGTGGAGCTGGACGCGTTCCCCCAGGCCGCCTTCGCGGCCAAGGTCCGCCGGGTCGCGGTCGCCCCCACGGCCGGCCAGTCGGCCGCCGGCGGGGTCACCTACCAGGTGGACCTGGTCCTCGGCGAGGCCGAGGGAGGCGCCGCGGGCGAGGCCCAGCCGGTGCCCAGGGTCGGGATGACGGCCACCGCGGCCATCGCGGTCCGCCGGACCACCAACCGGCCCTCGGTGCCCGGGTCGGCCCTGGTCGGCCGGCCGGGCGGCCAGGCCGTGTTCGTGGTCGAGGACGGCAAGGTCCACCTGCGGCCGGTGCAGGTCGCCGCCGACGGCGACGACCGGGTGGCGGTCGCCTCCGGCCTGCGCGACGGCGAGCGGGTGGTGTCCCGCGGGGCCGAGCGGCTGCGCGACGGCCAGGACTGGCCTGGCGGCTGACAACAATGGCCCAGCCGGCAAGGGATGCCAGGACCGCGCCGCCGGTGGGGGTGTCTGGCCAGGTGCCCGTGGTCGAGGCCGTCGGGGTGACCAAGGTGTACCGGCTGGACGGGGTCGAGGTGCGGGCCCTTGACGGGGTCGACCTGGTGGTGGAGCGGGGCGACTCGATGGCCATCATGGGCCCGAGCGGGTCGGGCAAGTCGACCCTGCTCGGGCTGCTGGGCGGACTGGACCGGCCAACCTCGGGGACCCTGCGGTTCGACGGGCGGGACGTGGCCGGGCTGTCCGGGGACGAGCTGGCGGCGGTCCGCAACCGGGTCGTGGGCTTCGTGTTCCAGAGCTTCCAGCTGCTGGCCCGGACCCCGGCGGTGGGCAACGTCGGCCTGCCGCTGGTCTACCGTGGGCTGGGCGGGGGCGAGCGCCGCCGCCTGGCCACCGAGGCCCTGGAGTCGGTCGGGCTCGGGCACCGGCTCCAGCACCGGCCCTCCCAGCTCTCGGGGGGCGAGCAGCAGCGTGTGGCCATCGCCAGGGCCCTGGTCACCGAGCCGGCGATGCTGCTGGCCGACGAGCCCACCGGCAACCTCGACTCGCGCTCGGGCGACGAGGTGCTGGAGCTGCTGGCCCGCCTGCATGCCGACCGCGGGGTGGCGGTGGTCGTGGTCACCCACGACCCCGGGGTCGCGGCCCGGTTCCGCCGCCGGGTCACCATGCGCGACGGCCGCCTGGTCGGCGAGGCGGAGGCATGAGGCTCGGGGAGGCGATCCGGGTCGCCTGGGAGGCCCTGCGGGCCAACAAGCTCCGCTCCGGGCTGACCATGCTCGGGGTGGTCATCGGCGTGGCCAGCGTGGTCCTGCTGGTGGCGATCGGCAGCGGCGCCCGCGACGAGGTCACCTCGGGGGTCGAGTCGCTCGGCTCCAACATCCTGTTCGTCGCCCCAGGCAACCTGTCGTTCGGCTCGGCCCCGAGCGTTTCCCGGCTGGGGCTGGAGGACGTCCGCCGGGTCGGCGACGCCATCGGCGACCCGCGCCGGGTCGCGGCCACCGTCGCCTCGGGCGAGGTCGCCCGGGTCGGGGCCAGGCGGGCCACCGTCAACGTCAACGGCACCAACGAGACCATCCCGCTGGTGTTCGACCGGACCGTGTCCCGGGGGGCGTTCTTCACCGCCGCCGACGTCGAGACCCGCCGCCGGGTGGCCGTGCTCGGCGCCGACCCGGCCGACAGCCTGTTCCCCGACCGCGACCCGGTCGGCAAGTCGATCACCGTCGGTGGGGTACGCTTCCGGGTCGTGGGCGTGATGGGCCGGGTCGGGACCGCCTTCGGGGTCGCCCGCGACGCCGAGCTGTTCATCCCCGTCACCGCGGCCCAGCGCCTGTTCGGGGTCAGCCGCGTCGACGGGATCGCGGTCAAGGCGCCCAGCACCGAGCAGATCGACGAGGAGCAGGCGATCATCCGGAAGGTGGTCATCGAGGCCCATCCCGAGCAGGAGTACCAGGTGCTGACCCAGGAGGACATCCTCGGGGTGGTCGGGCGCATCCTCGGCATCCTGACCCTCGTCCTGGCCTCGATCGCCGGCATCTCGCTGGTCGTCGGCGGGGTCGGGGTGATGAACATCATGCTCGTCAGCGTGTCCGAGCGGACCCGGGAGATCGGCCTGCGCAAGGCCGTCGGGGCCCGCACCCGTGACGTGCTGCGCCAGTTCCTGCTGGAGGCGGTCGCCCTGACCATCAGCGGCGGGGTCGTCGGCATCCTGGTCGGCATCGGCGGGGCCCTGCTGGTGGGGCGGTTCTCGCCCGTGCCGGCGGCCATCACCGGCTGGTCGGTCGCCCTGGCCTTCGGGGTCAGCGTGGCCGTCGGCGTGTTCTTCGGCGTCTGGCCGGCCCGCAAGGCGGCCCGCATGCAGCCCATCATGGCCCTGCGGTACGAGTAGCCCGTGGTCGTGCTTCCATTGCAAGGCGGCTGCAACGACGGCCCCTGGCCTGCGCGGCGGAGGTGTGGGACATGGAGAAGGTGACGGCGGCGGCGGTCCAGGCCACGCCCGTGTTCCTGGACCGGGAGGCGACCGTCGACAAGGCCTGCCGGCTGATCGGGGAGGCCGCGGCCGCCGGGGGCGGGGCTGGTGGTGTTCCCGAAGACGTTCGTGCCCACCTACCCGCACTGGGTGTGGCGTCGACGCCGTGGGGACGGCCGGGGGTGGGGGCGTCGATCGGGGTCAACGAGCGCGACCCGGCCGGCAGCACCATCTACAACACCCAGCTCTACCTCGGCCCCGACGGCGCCCGGCCGCCAAGCCTGGTGGTCGACACCCGCCGGCAGGTGCCCACCGAGCAGGACCCGGCGGCCGGCGGCCCGCCGGCCGACCACACCGCCGCGGTCCGTCCGCGGCCCGACCACGGAGGAGCGAACCATGCCCCCTGACCAGGCAGAGCTGCACCGGCGTGCCGTCGAGGAGTTCGGCGCCCGGGTCCAGGCCGTCGGCGACGACCAGTGGGAGCTGCCGAGCCCGTGCAGCGACTGGAACGTGCGCCAGCTGGTCAACCACCTCGTGTACGAGAACCGCTGGACGGTCCCGCTGATGGGCGGCAGCACCATCGCCGAGGTCGGCGACCGCTACGAGGGCGACCTGCTCGGCGACCACCCCAAGGCAGCCTGGAAGGAGTCGTCCCAGGAGGCCGTCGGGTCGGTGCAGGCCGACGGCGCGCTCGACCGGATCGTCGACCTGTCCAGCGGGCCCACCCCGGCCCGCGAGTACGTGTCGCAGCTGTTCGCCGACCACCTGATCCACGCCTGGGACCTGGCCAGGGCGATCGGGGCCGACGAGCGCCTCGACCCGGAGCTGGTGGACGCCTGCGCCGGCTGGTTCGCCTCCATGGAGGACCTCTACCGGTCCATCGGCGCCATCGGCGAGCGCCCCCAGGTCCGGCCCGGCGCCGACCCCCAGACCACCCTGCTGGCCGCGTTCGGCCGCATCGCCTGAGCGGCGGGGGGCGTCGGCAGGCCAGGAGGCCGGAGGCTCAGCCGGTTGAGCGCAGGCAGTCGAGCACGCGGGCGCGGATCGCGTCGGGGCCGGTGCCCAGGCGGGTGAGGACCAGCATGGCCAGGCCCTCGCCCTCGCGGACCAGGCCGAGCAGGATGTGCTCGGTGCCGATGTACTTGTGCTTGAGGGCCAGCGCCTCGCGCAGGCTCAGCTCCAGGACCTTCTTGGCCCTCGGGGTGAAGGGGATGTGGCCGCCGAGGGGCAGCCGCCGGGCCTGGCGGCATCTGGGGTCGGGGTGCCAGTGCAGGGCGCCGGGGCCGAAGGAGTCCTCGACCCGCCGCCGGACCTCGTCCAGGTCGATGCCGATCGCCCCCAACGCCTCGGCGTCCCCGACCCCCAGCGGGCCGCGCCCGACCTCGGCCAGGACCTCGCGCTCGACCGCGGCCGCCGTGATGCCCAGGCCGCCCAGCACCCGGGCGGCGATGCCGTCGCCCTGCAGCAGCCCGAGCAGCAGGTGCTCGGTGCCGATGTGGCCGTGCCCGAGGCGGCGCGCCGTCGCCTGGGCGTCGACGGTCACCCTGCGGGCCCGGTCGGTGAAGCGCTCGAACATTCATTCCCTCCGCAGCAGGCCTCGACGGACCGCGTGCTTCTTGTGGACCGCCTGCCGGCTCACGCCGAGCTCGGCGGCGATCTCCTGCCATGACCAGCCGGCGGCGCGGGCGTTGGCGACCTGCAGGGTCTCGAGCTGCTCGAGCAGCCGCCGCAGTGCGGCCACCGCCCGCAGCCCGACCCGCGGGTCCTTGCTGTCCACCGCGTTTGCCAGCTCGGCTGCCTCGTCCATGGCTGTCATCCTAGGTTGACAACGGGCGCCTGTCAACCCCTGTTGACACGCAGGCCGGTCCGGGATTGAGGGGATCGCGTGGTCGCCGTGGGCGGCGCGCAACTGACCCTGGCTGCACGAACACCTTGGCGCTGCATGCGGCGCCGGATACGTGCCCGCTGTTCCTAGCGGGGCTCTCCGCCCTCGGGGGGGTTCTGGCCGAGGAAGCGCTCCAGCTCGGCCGCGATCTCGTCGCCGGAGGGGATCCGCTCGTCGGCGCCCTGCTCGACCAGGCCGCGGATCTGGTCGACGAACTCGGCGATCTGGGGGCGCTCGCGGATGGCCTGCTCGACCTGCTCCAGGTGGTCCTTGGTGGCCGCCTCCAGCTCGGTGGTCTCGACCTCGACCCCGGTCAGCCGGCCAAGGGTCCGGACCAGGGCCAGGGCGCCCGGCGGGTGGGCGCCCCCGGCCAGGTAGGGCGGCACCCGGGCCCACAGCCCGGTGGCCGGGAGGCCGGCCCGGTGCAGCCGCTCCTCCAGCACCGTCTGGATGCCGGCCTGCAGGTCCACGACCAGCGGCACCCGCTCCAGGCGGGCCGCCAGCTCGGGGTCGGCCGAGGTCCCGACCACGGCCACCGGGTCGGTGTGCAGGGCCGGGGCCGGGAACGCGCCCAGCCCGAAGACCTCGGTCACCTGCAGGCGCCGGCAGGCCTCGACCACCTCCTCGCAGAAGCCCTGCCAGCGGAAGTCGGGCTCGGGCCCGAGCAGCAGGAGCGCCTCCCGGTCGCCGCCGGGGGTGGCCCGGAGCAGCTCGATGGGCGACCAGGTCACCTCCTCGATGGTGCCGCCGTCCAGGCGCACCACCGGCCGCCGGGACCGGAAGTCGATCAGCTCGTCAGTGTCGAAGGTGGCCAGGTCGGTGGCGTTCCAGCGCGAGCGCAGGAATACCGCCGCCGTCTGGCCGGCCAGCCCGGCGTCCTGCCAGCCGTGGAGGTGGACGACCAGGAACGGGTCGCGGAGCTCCGGCGGGTCGGTGAGGTCGAGCAGCCTGGCCATGCCAGGCAGGGTAGCCGGTTCCGGCCCGGCATGGGGGCCTCAGGCCCGCCCGGGCCTGGGCCGCGCCCCGGCCGGGCCCGCGGGCAGGGGTAGGGGGTCGAGGGTAGCCTTGCCGGGTGACCACCTCCGCCCGCCCCGGCCGGGTGTCGCCGTTCCGCCCGTTCCGGCACCGTGCCTTCGCGACCGTCTGGACCGGCAGCTTCGTCTCCAACATCGGCACCTGGATGGAGACGGTGGCCATCGGCGTGTACGTCACCCAGGCCACCGGGCAGGCGGCCTGGACGGGCACGGTGGCCGCCCTCACCTACGCGCCCACGGTGCTCCTGGGGCCGTTCGGCGGCGCCCTGGCCGACCGCTTCGACCGCCGCCGGTTCCTGGTCGCCGTGACCCTGTTCCAGACGCTGCTGGCGGCCACGCTCACCCTGCTGGCGGCGACCGACCGGCTGTCGGTGGGAGCCGTGGCCACCATCGTGCTGCTGGCCGGCTGCGCCTTCGCCGTGGCCATGCCGGCCGTCCAGGCCATGACCCCCGACCTGGTCGGCCCCGACGACCTGCTCGGGGCGATGAGCCTGGGGGCGGCCCAGTTCAACCTGGGCCGGGTCGTCGGGCCGGCCCTGGCCGGGCTGGTCATCGCCGCCGGCGGGCTGGCCTGGGCCTTCGGGCTGAACGTGCTCAGCTTCGGCGCGGTCCTGATCGCCCTCGCCCTGATCCGGATCCCCCCGCTGGCCAGGAGCGACGGCGAGCGGCCGCGGGTGCTGCGCACCGTCGCCGAGGGCGTGGTCGCGGCCAGGCGCGACCCGGGCATCCGCACCGCCCTGCTGCTGCTGGTGGCGACCACGTTCCTCGTCTCGCCGTTCATCGGGCTGGTCCCGGCCGTGGCCATCAAGGTGTTCGGGCGGGGTGCCCCCGGCACCTCGGCCCTGGTCACCGCCCAGGGCGTCGGGGCGGTCTGCTCGGCCCTGGCCGCGACCCCGCTGGCCGGCCTGCTCGGCCGGCGCCGGCTGCTGGTCGCGGCCCTGCTGCTGGTCGGGCCGGCGGCCGTCCTGTATGGGCTGGCCCCGACCTTCCCCCTGGCCGTGGCCGCGATCGCCGTGCTCGGCTTCGTCTACCTGGCCGTGCTGTCGGGCACCAGCACCGTCTGCCAGCTCCGGGCCCCGCGCGAGCTGCGGGCCCGCATCGCCAGCCTGTTCATGCTCGGCGTCGGCGGCGGCCACGCCCTCGGCCTGGTCGTGCAGGGCTGGCTGGGCGACCGGGTCGGGCTGCCGCGGGTCACCGCGGCCACCGGGCTGGTGCTGCTCGGGATCGTGGTCCTGGTCCGCCTGACGCGGCCCGACCTGCTGGAGGCGATGGAGCCGTCGGCGGCGCCGTCAGGGAATGTCCATCCGCTCCAGGCGGCGGACGGCCAGGGCCAGGGCGGCCACGGTGACCAGGGCGGCCAGGACGGTCGCGCTGACCGGGCCCAGTCTGGTCTCCAGGCTGAGGCCGCCGCCGTGCAGGACGGCGGCGAGCACACCCTCGGTGTAGCCGCGGATGGACAGCGACGACGCCGAGGGGGCGACCGACACGACCGCCCCCTCCCAGAGCAGGGCGTAGGCCAGGCCGACCAGCAGGGCCCTGGCCATCAGCAGCGACAGCAGCATCCCGAGGGCGCAGTAGGCGAGGGTGCCGACCACGGTGGCCAGCAGCATCCCGGTGAGCAGGTCGGTCGAGCCGAGGCCGCCGGCGGCGACCAGATGCCCGACCGTCTCGGCCGGTAGCAGCACCACCAGCGACGACACCACCGCGGCGAGGTACTTGGCCCCGAGCACGGCCGGGCGGGGGATCGGCTTGAGGAGCAGGTTGGTCACCGTGCCGTCGCGCAGCTCCGAGCCCAGGCTGGAGGTGGCGAAGGTCAGGGCGACGACCGGCAGCAGCACCGGCAGGACCAGCTG
>JBJMHP010000069.1:0-3599 GCA_045807325.1 Actinomycetes bacterium
CCGGCGGCAAGGGCTCGGTGGGGGTCATCAACGTCAAGCCCGGCATCTCCACCACCGACGCCCGGGCCAAGGGGTTCGAGGAGGAGATCAAGAAGACTCCGGGCCTGAAGTACATCGGCCAGGAGTACTCCAACGACAAGCCCGAGGTGGCCGCGGCCAAGGCGACCGCCGCCCTGTCGGCCCACCCCGACCTGGTGGGCATCTTCGGCACCAACCTGTTCTCGGCCGAGGGGGCCGCGACCGGGCTGCGCAGCGCCGGCGCCTCCCAGAAGGTCAAGATCGTCGGCTTCGACGCCGGCCCCAAGCAGGTCGAGGACCTGCAGCAGGGCATCGTCCAGGCCCTGATCGCCCAGAAGCCGGCCGAGATCGGCAAGGACGGGGTCGAGCAGGCGGTCAAGGCCCTCAAGGGCGAGCCGGTGAAGAAGAAGATCGGCACCGGGTTCGTGGTCGTCACCAAGGAGAACATGAACAACCCCGACGTCCAGCCATTCCTCTACAAGTCGAGCTGCTGACAAGGCGATAGATGGCGCCGGCGTCCTCGGGCTTCAGTCGCCGAGGACGCCGGCCAGGCTGGCCGCGAACGCCCTGGGCCGGGTCGCGAACCCGGCGGGTGTCGCTCGGCTAGCGCTTCGCCTTGGCTCTGGCCTTGATGACGGCCCGGATGGTCAGCAGGGCCACGATCACGACCGCCTGCCCGCCGAGGATGATCCGGTTGACGTCGACCGCCGGCCGCCAGCTCAGCTCGCCCTCGCGAAGGACGTACGCCCCGACCGGCCGGGCGGTCACACCGAACCCGCTGCCCGACCCCTTGCCCTGGCCCTGCGGATCCTCGCCGCCCCCGGCGCCAGCGCCGCCCTGGACCCTGGCCGCGGGGATGACGGTCACGCCGTCCTTCTCGTACGGCTCGCCGAACACCCGCTTGACCGTCATCGAGTCCCGCGCCTGTGCGAGAACCTCCTGAACCTCCATGGTCCGCTCCCTTCACTCGACCACCGTCCATCCTGCCGGCTCTCCGCAACATCCGGGGCAGGGGTTCCCGGGAGAGCCGGTGTTCTGGGGCCCCATGTCGTCACCTGGCTCGGTGGGTCGGGAGATTCGGGGCCCGGTAGGTCGCCTGGCTCGGTGGGTCGGGTCGGGGTGTTGGGCACCATGCACCCGCCCGGCACGGTGGGCATCGGGAGATTGCCCGTCATCTCGATCCGGCTCAGGCGGCGGCCGGGTGTCGTCGGTGGCGGTGTTGTCGATGCGGTGGGCTGGCGGTCAGCCGCCCATCGGGTTCTCGGACCAGCTGCCAGCCGCCCTCATGGACGGCCCGATGATGGGCCCGGCACAACAGGACCAGATTCGCCAGGTCGGTGGGGCCCCCGTCCAGCCAGTGCCACACATGATGGCCCTCGCACCAGGCCAGGGGCCGGTCACAGTCCGGGAAGACGCAGCCGCCGTCGCGGACGGCCAGGGCGAGGCGTTGGCTGGGGGTGATGACCCGGGTGGTGCGGCCTAGGTCCAGCGGCTGGCTGGGAGCCCCACCCAGGACCGGGGGCAACAGCGCGGCCGCGGTCCCCAGCCACTCGGCCAGGCTCCCGGCGCCGCCACCGTTGGGGTGGTGGCCGGGGCGGCACGGGCCATGGTGGCTCTCGGGGTGGCCGTGCCCGTCAGGGTGGCTGTGGCCGTCGGGGTTGTGGTCGTCGGGGTGGTCGTGGCCGCAGGGGCCGTGGGGTTGGTGGGGTGGCGGCTGACCACGACCCGGGTGACAGCGCCATCACAGGCCAGCCGCCGACACGCCTCCGGCGCCAACGGTCCCGCCCAGCCAGCATCGCCGCCCAGGCCACCGTAAGGGTCCAGGAGGCTTTCCAGGCCCACCACCACGCTCAGCTGGGGCCGCACCCCCCCGGTCTTGGGAAGGTGGCCGCCTTCGAGGGTGCGGCGGGCCAGCTCGGTCAAGGCATCAGCGCGGCGCTGGCCCCCGCTGCGCTCGTCTTGGGCGCTGTGGGGGCGGGTCAGCGGGTCCAGGGCCGCCAGCAACGTCTGACCGGCTTCGGGGTCCAGGAGGCCGTCGATGGCGACCATGCCGTCCAGGGTGGCAGCAAGCCACAGGCCCCGCCGCTGCTGCTGGTGTTCGGCCCGGGCCTCGGCGGCCTCGGGGTCGGCGGCCTGCTGGAGGTGGGCGACCACTCGCCGCAGCCGGGGCGGGTCGAGGCGTTGGGCGGCCTCCAGCAGCACCGGTTCGGCCTTGGCGGCGGTGTGGGCGGGGAGGTCGTGGGTGCCGTGGGTCAGCACGCTGGCATGCGCGGGGGCAATGGCGCCGTCGATCACGGCCTGGCCGGTCTGGGTCAGGGGACCGCGGAACAGAGCTCGGGCGGTGCGGACCTGGCTGGTGGCCGCGGTGGCGCCCATGCGCAGCCGGTTGCGGAGCCAGCCGGCGGTGGAGGGAGCCTGAATGCCGTCTTCGGCGCCGGCCGCCCCGCGGGCCTCCACCGTGGCGAGTTCCTTGAGCCAGTGGCCTTCCAGGCGGTCCAGCAACCGCCGCAGCGCCAGCACCTGTTCGGCGGCGACGGCGTCGGGCAGGCCGTCCAGGTTCTGGGCGGCCAACTGATCAACCGCCGAGGCCAGGGCGGCCAGCGGATCCGGGCGTCCGGTCGACCGGCTGGTCGGGTGCCCGGCCGAGCGCCTAGCCGAATGTTTGTTCGAATTCATGGCGGCAACCTATCAAGTCCCGAGCCAAACGCAACCACCGACACAACATTGTGGACAACCTTCCGCCATTGACCCCCACCGGCCTAGAAGCACGAGGCGTGGGGCCCGACAACCCCCGGCCACCCCACCCAGCCGGGCAAGCACACCAGGCCCGGGCAAGCACACCAGGCCCGGCCCCCGGGCCACCTGCCAACCCCGCCTCGACCCCCACCCTCCCTTCTGCCATATTGAGCAGCCCCGCGGTGGACCCAACGGAGGTGGGCCGGTGGCCAGGATCGTGGTTGGTGTGGATGCTTCACCCGGCGCGAGGCGGGCACTGGCCTGGGCGGCCGCCGAGGCGCGGCTGCGGGGAGCGGTCCTGCAGGTGGTGTATGCCTACCAGGCTCAGCATCTGGCGGCGCCGTTCTACTTCCCCTCCCGACATGCGGTGCCGCCGGGGACGACCGAGGAGGTGGCCATCGAGCCGGCCCAGCTGGAGATGGCCGCGGCCATGCAGGACCGGGCCGAGTTCGAGGAGGTCTTCCGCAGCCGGGCCGAGGCGGTCCTCGACTCGTTGCTGGCCCAGGTGGACGAGGTCGGCGACGTCGAGGTCCGGCGCACGGTCATCGAGGACCGCCACCCGGCCGAGGCCCTGGTCTCCCTCTCGGCCGACGCCGACCTGCTGGTGGTCGGGTCGCGGGGACTCGGCGGCTTCACCGAGATGCTGCTCGGCTCGGTGAGCCATGCCGCCGTGCTGCACGCCGTCTGCCCGGTGACCGTGGTTCCCTCCCACGGCGAGCAGCGCCGACCGGGCCGGGCCCGGTAGGCCCTCCCCCGGGCTAGGCCCCTACCCCGCCCCGGTCGGCGTCGCCTGCCCGCCGCAGCCGCAGCCGCTGGATGGCGTTGTGGGCCACTTCGAGGACCTC
>JBJMHP010000070.1:0-5094 GCA_045807325.1 Actinomycetes bacterium
GGCGGCGGTGTTCCAGCCGCTGCGTCGCCGGATCCAGCAGGCCGTGGACCGGCGCTTCAACCGCCGCCGCCACGACGCCGGGCGGCTCATCGAGGCCTTCGGGGCCCGGCTGCGCGACCAGGTCGACCTGGACGCCCTGCACACCGAGCTGCTGGCCGTGGTCGACCAGACCATGCAGCCCACCCGGGCCTCGCTGTGGCTCCGGCCGCCCGCGGCCCGGGCCGGGGGCGCCTGAGGGCCTGGGCTCAGTCGGTGGGCCGCCTGGCCACCCACTCGGCGTAGGCGCCGCTCCGGACGAGGTCGCGGAACTCCTCGGCCATGCTCTGGTACAGCGGCGGCACGTGCATCCCCCGCCAGTGCATGTCCTCGACGATCTCGCGGGCGTGCCGCAGCGCCCTGATCTTGTCACCGGTCATCCAGAGACCCTGTCCATGCCGCACCAGACCCCGCTGGCGTTCCGGGTGCGGTCCCAGAACACTAGCCTGCCGTCCGGACGGCGCGGACGCGACCGGGTGCCGGCCGCCGGCGCGCCTGGCCCGGCTCAGCCGGTGCCGGTCTTGGCGTGGGGGGCGGCGACCGGCTTGGACTCGGGGGAGCCGCGCTGGCGCAGGAAGATGCTGAGCACGATGAGCGCGGCCACGGCCAGGAACTCGCTCTGCCAGTTCTGCATGGACTGGAACCAGAAGTGCGAGCCGGTCACGAAGCTCCACAGCGAGACGGTGGCCGCGCCGTGCTCCAGCTGCTGCTGGTTGTACTCGGCGTGACCGCCGAGGGCATGCAGCACGAACGAGACCAGGAACAGGGCCAGCAGGGCGGCCGACAGCGAGTGCTCGTACACCGTCAGGACCAGGCCGCCGCGCCGGACCGGGCCAGGCGCCTCGGGGTCGTCGCGCTGGGCGCGCGGGTCGGCGTCGGCCGGCTCGCCCTCGGGGTCCTTGGACTCCGGCGAGCCCCGCTGGATCAGCAGCGCGGTGAGCACCACGTAGGCCCCCATCTGGAGGAACTCACTCTCCCAGTTCTCGAAGGTGGCCTCGACGAACGCCCCGCTGGTCAGATACTCGCCGTAGGACTCCGGTGGCTGCCGGTGCTGCTCGTTGTCGCTGTTGTTGGACTTCCAGCCGGCGATGCTCTGGCCCACCAGGAAGATCAGGAACAGCGCGAACATGGCGATCGAGAGCCCGTTGTCGCGAAGCACACGGCGCATGCGGTTCCTCCGGTCCAGAGTCTGGCGAGGCGAGCGGTCAGGCGCGCTGGCTGCCGTGCAGCTTCCCACCTGGCTACGCGCGAGTCATATTGGCCGGGTCACGGCGGCCGCGTCGCTCGCACCAGTACAGGTCGGTGCGGTAGGGCAGCCCGATCCGGTCCTGACCGGCCAGGGACGGCTCGGCGTCGAGGACCCGGCCGATCTCCTCCAGCACGCGGGCCCGGGCCGTGTCCGGGAGGGCGGCGATGAAGCTGATCGAGGCGAACCGGTCCAGCACCGCCGCCCGGTCCAGATGGTGCAGGTGGTGGAAGGCCCGGTGACGTAGGGGCGTGAAGCGGTCGGCGGCGTCGAAGGCGGCCCGCCAGCGGCCGTCCCGGTACCGGGGGGCGTCGCCGGCGTGGCGGTCGAGGATGGCGCCGATCTCGGCCACCCACGGCCGCGACTCGTCGCGGGCATTCCAGATCAGGCCCAAGCGCCCGCCCGGCCGCAGCACCCGGCCGAGCTCGGCGACGGCCCGGCCGGCATCGAACCAGTGGAACGCCTGCCCGACCGTGACCGCGTCCAGCGACCCGTCCCGCAGCGGGATCGCCTCCGCCGTCCCGCCCAGCACCTCGCCGGCCGCGAGCCGGGCCAGCTGGGCGCGCATGGCCGCCACCGGCTCGACCGCGACCAGGGTGGCCCCGGTGGCCATGAGCTGCCGGGTCAGCTTGCCGGTGCCGGCGGCCAGGTCGAGCAGGGTCGCGCCGGGCACCACGCCGAGCACCCGGACCAGCTCGGCCACCGCGTCCTCCGGGTACCCGGGCCGCCCACGCTCGTAGGCCGCGGCCGCCCCGGCGGTCCCGTATCCCCGCCGCGCCTGGTCGTGCATCCCACCACCGCCTTCCGTGGACGCCCTCTCCGTGCTCGACCATGCTCCGGCCGACGGGAGGAGGGCCGCGCCGGCCGGTCGCGTACACTCCGCGCCATGGCCCCCCGTTCTCCCCGCCGGCGTGCCTGGCCAGGGCCGGGGAGATCGGGTACGACCGGGTCCTGTTCTTCAGCGACGCCATCTTCGCCATCGCGATCACCCTGCTGATCGTGGACCTGCAGGTCCCGGACGTGCCGAATCTCCAATCGGGCACGCAGCTCCGGGAGTCCATTCCCCGGATGGCCGGGTTCGCCCTCAGCTTCGCCGCCGCCGGCCTGGCCGAGGCCGCGGTGTGGCTGTGCGCCATCCACATCCGCGACCTGCGCCCTGCCCGGCGTCCCCCCTTGGTGCACCGCTGGGTCCTGCTGCGGATCCTCCCGGCACCGGCGGTGTTCCTGCTGTCGATCCCGTTCGCCATCCGCCAGCCCGTCCTGGCCAGTACCTGTGGCTCCTCGCCCTCGTGAGCGCCCCTGGTGATCCGCCGCCTGGAACCCCCCGAGACCGACCCGACAACCACCGGGAACGGTGACCCCTCCAAGCCGCAGTAAACCGGTGAAGCCACTGGAGCGAGTTACTGGGCAAGATGGGACAAGACGCGGGTGACCGGCATGCCCCGGCTGGGCCGATGCCGGAGCGGTTCGAGGTGTTCCACCTCCGCGAGTACCCCAAGGTGGTGGGGCTGCTCCATGGGCTGCTGGGCAGCCGGCTGGTGGCCGAGGAGCTCGCTCAGGAGACCTTCCTGGTCGCCTATCGGGACTGGGACCGGATCAGCCGGCTGGACAACCCACGCGCCTGGGTCCGCAAGGTCGCGATCAACCCAGCGGGGCTCGTTCCTGCGTGCCTACCTGCGCCAGCAGACACGGGAAGGCCACGCCGTGGTGCAGTACGAGGACGACAGGATCAAGCTGGCCGACGACCACGCGGAGGTCTGGCAGGCGAGCCGCACCCTGCCGCCGCCCTGGGACGGGCGCCGGGCACCATCCAGGCCCAGCTGCACCACGGCCGCCGCAAGCTGGCCCGGCTGCTGGCCACGGACGCCAGGTCGATGCGGCCAGCCGGTTGCGGGAGATCGTCTGGCACGCCGGCCGGCCGGTGGCCCATGGCCGCGCCCCGCTTCTCCCCGACGAGCCATGGGAGACCCCGGAGCTCCTCGAGGCATCCCTGGTTCCACCGGCGCCACCGCGCCCCGGGCCTCAGCGACTGGCCCTGGTCGTCAACCTGCTGCTGGTCCTGGGCCTCGGTGTCGTGCTCGGCGTTGCCGCCAGCTACGTGCTGGACGCCGACAGCACCGCTCCCGCCTCGGCGGCCAGCACCACTCACGCCTCAACGGCCAGCACCATCGTCGCCCAATCGACCCGGGTCCAGGCCCCTGAGGCCTGCCTTGAGGCCTCGGAGCTGGCCGACGAGGTCATCTCCCGGCTGAACCGCAACAAACGCGACAGCCGGCTCGCCGTCGCCCTGCGCGACTACACGATCGCCAGCCAGGCCTGCCGCCGCGCGGCCTCCCCGTAGCCCCGGCTACCAGTGGCCGCGGTGCACGACCTCGTCGAAGGGGCGCCGGTTGGGGCGCTGGATCGGCCTGAGGGGCCGGTCGGCGGGGTACCCGAGGGTGATCAGCCAGGCGCAGAACCGCCCCTCGGGGAAGCCGAGCAGCTGCCGCGCCAGCTCCTGGTCGGCGACCGCCGCGTGGGCGCTGCCGATGCCGAGGTCGGCCGCGGCCAGCATGACGCTCATGGTCGCCTGGCCGAGGTCGTACTGGATCAGGTCACGCCCGCGGGCGTCGTCGGCCTCGGGGGCCGCGAGCGCGATCGTCGCCGCCGACCTGGCCACGTGCCCGGCGCTGCGCCACACCCTGGCCAGCTGGCCGAGCTGCTCCCGGTCGGTGCAGACCACGAAGTCCCACGCCTGCTGGTTCCCGGCCGACGGGCTCCGCCGCCCAGCCTCCAGGATCCGGTCCAGGTCCTCGGGCGCGATCGCCTGCTCTCCGTAGGACCGCACGTTCCGTCGGGACCTGATCGCATCCCACGTCTCCACCTCGACCTCCCCGAGCTCCGCCGATACCGAGACATTGCGCACTACCCTCGACCTTACTGCGCCGCCAGCAGGGTGAGGAGCTTGGCGTGGACGTCGGCGTTGGCGGCCTGCGTGGCCGCCAGGTCGCCGCCGGCGTGGGTCAGGAGGACGCCGGTGATCGGCGTGTAGGGCTGGATGGCCCCGACGAAGTGGCCGGCCTGGGGGTAACGCAGCACGGTGGGGTCCCGGCGACCTCGGAGCCGGAAGGTGATGTCGTCCAGGTTCCTGCAGGACGGCCATTCCAGGTCAAGCCCGCCGCAGGTCAGCATCATCGGGCCGCGGATGCGGCCGAGGCGGATCCAGGTCCTGGGATCGACACTCACCGCCGGGGCACGGAACAGGCGGCGTGTGGCGGACGGCAGGTCCTTGCCGTTCAGTGTCCAGGAGGACCCGTTCCCGCTGAACGGGGCGGCGTCCACATACGAGTTGGGTGCCTCCGCGATGACGCCGTGCACCAGGTCAGGGTAAGGTCGCGGCCACGAGCAGGCTGCCTTCTCCGCCCCAGGACACGCCGGCGACCAGGACATGGGAGGGATCGACACCGGGTTGGGCGCGCAGCACGGCGAGCGCCGGTTCATCGATGTCAAGCTTGCCCTGTTAGACGTCGTTACGACCATGCCGATTTTGTCCGCCATGCGGCGTCGGCTAGAGTCTGTCGGCTCCGGTCCGCTCGCCCTGCCCCCGCGTCCCCGGCCGAGTCTCCGGTCGGTACGAGGTCGAGGCGGTTGAGGCCATGACAGTCCGCAGATTCCCCGTCATTCTGGCTGTGGTCCTGGCGTTGAGCGTTGGGCTGACGGCCCAGGTCGGGGTGGCCCCGGCGCGGGCGGAGGCTGGTGACAGTGTGGTGCTGGCCTGGAACCAGCAGGTGCTGAACGCCATCGTGGCCACCAGGACCGACCCCACCATCGCC
>JBJMHP010000071.1:0-6837 GCA_045807325.1 Actinomycetes bacterium
CAGCGAGGTGGTGGGCGAGAAGGCCGGCTCGGCGAGCCGGATCATCCCCTTGGACATCAAGATGACGTTGGCCCCCCCGGCCACCACCTCGGCGGTGCGGGCGCCGATGCCGGCCAGCGGCTCCAGGAACGTGGGCGAGGTCATGCCGTGGTCCAGGGCGCAGATGACCGACACCCCGGCCGGGTCGATGACCCGCTTGAGGCGCATCGCCGTGCCCACCTGCCTGGTCCCAGCCTGCTCCGTCATGTGAACCTCCTTCCGGGGCCTCGTCGGACCACCGAGAAGTCGAACGCGTCGGCGAGGTGGAACTCGTGGGAGAACAGCACGGGGACGCCGTCGGTGGCGTAGTCGACCTGCCACAGGTACAGCAGCAGCTCCCCGCGGGGGACGCCCAGGCGGCCGGCGACCGACGAGTCGGCCCGGACCGGCCGGAACCGGGCCAGGCCGTGGTGGATGACGACCCCCAGCTCCCGCTCCAGGACCTCGTAGACCGACCGCTGGAGGAGCTGGCGCACCACCTCGGGGCGGTCGCCGATCAGGCCGGCCGGGAGCACGTCCCGGGACAGCACCACCGGGTTGCCCTCGGCCGTACGGACCCGCTCCAGGACGAGCACGTCCTGGCCGGGCTCCAGCGCCAGCAGGGCGGCCTCGCCGGCGGCGGCCGGCTCCACCCAGTGGCGTCCCTTGGCGATGCCGGCGCGCATGCCGGCGGCGCGGATGGCGTCGGTGACGCCGAAGTTCATGTCCAGGCTGTTGGCCATGCGGGGGCGCTCGGCGACGAAGGTCCCCGAGCCCTGGCGGCGGCGCAGCAGCCCCTCGGACTCCATGGCCCGCAGGGCCTCGCGCAGGGTGGCCCGGGAGACCTGGAGCTCGGCGGCGAGCTCGGGCTCGGAGGGCAGGCGGGCCCCGGCGGGGAACTCGCCCCGGTCGATCCGCGCCCTGAGCGCGTCCTGGACCGAGACCGAGCGCAGCCGCGGCCCAGCCCCGCTTCCCCGCTGTGGCATCTGCATCCCGGGCCGGAGTATACGTCAGACAACTCGACCAAGGTAACGGCGCCGAGGGAGCGCCGCAATGGTCCGTTTACCCCGAAATAACGGCACAGATCCGGCCGCTTGACTCGCTCTGGTCCGCAACCTTACCATCCCGGCAGTGTGCAGTAATGTCAGACAACTTCCGAGGGGCAAGGGGGTTGTGGCGTGGCTCAGGAGCGACGCAAAGTCGGATCGGTGAGCTATCAGGACGCCGGGGAGGACTACTTCGGCCGGCGCAAGCTCCGGCGGCACGCGGCCTTCTGGTCGCTGTGGTCGCTGGGCGTGGCGGCCGTCATCTCGGGCGACTTCTACGGCTGGAACCTGGGGCTGGACGCCGGCGGCTTCGGTGGGCTGCTGATCGCGATGGCGATCATCACGATCATGTACTACGGCCTGTGCTACAGCATCGCCGAGATGTCGCCGGCCCTCCCCCACACCGGCGGGGCCTACTCGTTCGCCCGCTCGGCGATGGGGCCGTGGGGCGGGTTCATCACCGGTCTGGCCGAGAACATGGAGTACGTCATCACCCCGGCGGTGGTGGTGGGAGCCATGGGCTTCCTGATGCACGACATCGTCGTGGGCCTGTTCGACCTCACCGGCTCCCCATGGTGGAACAGCCCGGTCACCTGGTGGGCGGTCTTCTACGTGGTGTTCGTCTGGATCAACATCATCGGCATCGAGGCCACGATGCGGTTCACCGTGGTGATCAACATCCTCGCCCTCGGCATCCTTGGCTTCTTCTTCATCTCGGTGCTGGCCTCGGGCAAGCTCGACACCAGCCTGTGGACCAACATCCCGCCCGACGCCGGGGCTTCGAAGTTCCTGCCCCACGGGATCGGGGGGATCTTCCCGGCCCTCCCCTTCGCCATCTGGTTCTACCTGGCCATCGAGGAGTTACCGCTGGCCACCGAGGAATCGCACGACCCCAAGCGCGACGTCCCCCGGGCCACCATCTGGGGCCTCACCACCCTGGTCGTCACCGGCCTGGGGATCCTGCTGCTCAACACCGGCGTCGACGGCGGCGCGGCCTCCATTGGCACCTCCGCCACCCCGCTGTTCGACGGCTTCAAGGCCGTGTTCGGCGAGGGCACCGCCGCCGAGTTGCTGGCCCTGATAGGACTGACGGGCCTGATCGCCAGCTTCTTCACCATCATCTACGCCTACGGCCGCAACACCTACTCGCTGTCGCGGGCCGGCTACTTCCCCAAGTGGCTGTCGGTCACCCATCCCACCCGCAACACCCCCCATATCGCCCTGATCGCGGGCGCGGTCGTGGGCTACGCCCTGGCCGTCCTCATCTACGAGCTGGGCCAGAGCAGCGGCGCCCTGGCCGGCAAGATCGTCGGGGCGCTGCTCTACATGGCCGTGTTCGGCGCCGTGATCTCCTACTTCATGCAGTGCCTGTCGTTCATCCTGCTGCGCCGCAACCTGCCCGGCATCGAGCGGCCCTACCGCAGCCCGGTTGGCCTGTGGGGCGCCGCCATCGCCGGGGCGATCGCCCTGGTCTCGCTGATCTCGCTGTACCTCAACGAGGACTACCGCCCCGGCGTGTACGGGACCCTGATCTACTTCCTGCTCGGCATCGTCTACTTCGCCATCGCCGGCCGGCACCGCCTGGTCCTGTCGCCCGAGGAGGAGTTCGCGATGACCCGGGGCGAGCACGGCCACCCCGAGCGCGAGGGCTACGGCACCACCCACGTCACCGACATCGAGCCCGAGGCGGCCAGGAAGAAGGAGACCCCGACCGCCTGAGGCCAGGGCCGGGCTCAGGCCTTCAGGAACCGGAGCACGGCCAGCACCCTGCGGTTGTCGCCCTCGTCGGGCGGCAACCGCAGCTTGTTGAAGATGCTGGCCACGTGCTTCTCCACCACCCCGACCGACACGACCAGGGCGCTCGCGATGCCGGCGTTGGAGCGGCCCTCCCCCATCAGGGCCAGCACCTCGCGCTCACGCGGGGTGAGGGTGGCCAGGTCGTCGGCGTTGCGGCTGGCCCCCAGGAGCTGGCCGACCACCTCGGGGTCCAGGGCGGTGCCGCCGGCGGCCACCCGGGCCAGGGCGTCGACGAACTCGCGCACGTCGGCGACCCGGTCCTTGAGCAGGTAGCCGACGCCGGCGGCGTTGGGCTCCAGCAGCCGGGCTGCGTACCTGGTCTCGATGTACTGGGAGAACACCAGCACCCCGGTGCCGGGGTGGTCGCGGCGCAGCTCGAGGGCGGCCCGCAGCCCCTCGTCAGTGTGGGTGGGCGGCATGCGGATGTCGACCACGGCCACGTCGGGCCGGTCGGCGGCCACCGCGTCCCGCAGGGCCTGGCCGTCGGCCACGGCGGCGACCACCCGGTGGCCGCGCTCGGTGAGCAGCCGGACGAGGCCCTCGCGGAACAGGGCGGCGTCCTCGGCGATCACCACCCGCAGCGGGCCGCCGCCGGCGCCGGTCGGCGGGCTCATGCCCGCAGCGGCAGGACCGCCGTGACCGTGGTCGGCCCGCCGGGCGGGCTGGCGATCTCCAGGCGCCCGTCGACGGTCCGGACCCGCTGGGCGAGCCCGGCCAGGCCGCTGCCGGCGGCCGGGGCGGCGCCGCCGGTGCCGTCGGCGCCGACCGTCAGCACCCGCGTCCCGTCGCGCTCGGCGCACCGGATGGTGACCCTGGTGGCGGCGCTGTGCTTGGCCGCGTTGGCCAGCAGCTCGGCGGCGCAGAAGTAGGCGATGGTCTCGATCGCCGGGGTGGGCCGCCGGGGCAGGTCGCAGGTCAGCTCGACCGGGATGCCGCTGCCGGCGGCCAGGGTGGCCAGGGCGTCGGCCAGGCCGTTGTCGAGCACCGGAGGGTGGATGCCCCTGACCAGGTCGCGCAGCTCGGCCAGGGCGTCCTTGGCCGCCCGGTGGGCCTCGTCGACCAGCTCGCGGGCCTGCCGCACCTCCGCCTGGCCGCCCTCGTCCTCCAGCTTCTCCATGGCCATGCCCAGGTGCATGGCCATGGTGGCCAGCCGGATCTGGGCGCCGTCGTGCAGGTCGCGCTCGACCTGGCGCAGCCGGGCGGCGGCGTCGTCGACGGCCAGGGCCCGGGTCTGCTCCAGGTCGCGGACCCGCTGAGCCAGCCGGCCCGGGCCGAGCAGGGCCCGCAGCAGCCGCCGGTCGACCGAGACCACCGCCCGGGTCACCCAGGGGGCGGCCAGCACCATGGCCACGCCGACGGCCAGGGCGGCGAAGGTGCCGGCGAAGGTGGCGACCGGGAACCCGCGGCCGGGGAACGGGCTGGCCGCCGTCACCGGGGCCAGGGTCACCCCCGGTGGGTGGTTGCGGAACAGGCCCCACCAGAACGGGTAGGTGAGGTCGGCCAGCCCGGCCACCCACAGGAAGGCGGCGTAGGCCTCCAGCACGGCCAGGGGCAGCTTCAGCACCGGGTAGGCCGCCGCCCGCCAGCCGGGGCCGTCGCGCAGCCCGGCCCCGACCCAGCCGACCGCGCCCCGGCCGGGGCGCGGCGGCGGCGGCGGGTCGACCCGCTCGCCGAGCAGCCGCGCGGCCAGGCCGCGATGGACCGCGCCCAGGCGGCGGGCGATGCGGGTGGCCAGCAGGACCAGCACCAGCCCGGCGGGGAGGGCGGCCGCCGCGGCCACCCAGGTGGAGTCGTGCTCGGGGGAGAGCAGGGCCACGGCCAGGGCGGGACCGGAGATGACGTACGGGACCAGCAGCAGGCAGAGCCCGAGGGGGATGCCGGCCAGGCAGAACAGCAGCTCCAGGCGGGCCCGTCGGCCGAACGGCGCCAGCAGCAGCGCCCGGGCGGCCGCGGCCGCCCCGTCGCCCGTCGGCCGGCGCTGCGGTGGGGATCCGGTCGACTCCGTCACCTGGCCCGTCCTGGCCATGGGGGCATTGTCCCGCTCAGGCGTCCCGCCTGGCCAGCAGGAAGGCGCCGGCGGCGAGGGTGACGGCGGCGTACACCGACAGCATGCCCAGGCCGGCCCAGGGCGACAGGAACTGGACCTGGTCGTCGCCGGCCGGCCGGACCACGCTGAGGGAGTTGGCCACGATGGCGATCGGCAGGTAGGGCATGATCCAGGTGGCGAACCCGGCCACCAGCTGGGCCAGGACGTAGACGCCGCCGACGAGCACGGCGATGGCGGCCGGGGTGTGGCGGACGACGGCGCCGAGTCCGACGCCGAGCAGCCCGATCAGGCAGTAGCCGGCCCCGCCCAGCACCACCGCCCGGAGCACGCCCGGCTGGCCGAGGGTGGGCGCGGGCACGGCCGGCGGCAGGGCGGCCCCGCCGGCGGCGAAGGCGATGAACGCCGCCGCCTCCCCGGCGGCCAGGGCGACCGCGCCGAACACGGCCGCCTTGGCCGCCAGGACCAGCGGCCGGTTGGGGACCGCGGCCAGGGTGGCCCGGATCGTCCCCGTGGTGTACTCGCCGGTCATGGCCAGCACCCCCAGGACGCCGACCAGGAGCAGGCCGAGGGAGATGCCGGCGAGGGCGTTGTTGGTCAGGTCGGCGGCCGCGTCCTCGGTGTTGACGCCGACGGCCACGGCGATGGCGGCGGCGCCGGCCACGGTCAGGGCCAGCACCCACCAGGTGGAGCGCAGGCTGCGCAGCTTGATCCATTCCATCCGGGCCGCCTGGGGGAAGCGGACGCGGTCCCGGGCGACCCCGGTGGTGGTGGAGGCGGTCATGAGGTCCTCGCCTTCGTCGCCCGGTGGTCGGCGCTTCCGGCGGTCAGCTCCAGGAACGACGCCTCCAGCGAGGCCGAGCGCGCCGCCAGCTCGGCGACCGAGGTGTCGGCCAGCAGCCGGCCGCGGCCGATGACCAGGACGTGGTCGGCGGTGCGGGCGATCTCGCCGATCAGGTGGCTGGAGACGAACACCGTGCGGCCCTCGGCGGCCAGGGACCGCAGCAGGTCACGGACCCAGCGGATCCCCTCGGGGTCCAGGCCGTTGACCGGCTCGTCCAGCAGCAGCACCTGCGGGTCGCCGAGGAGGGCGGCGGCGATGCCGAGCCGCTGGGCCATGCCGAGCGAGAAGCCGCCGGCCCGCCGGCCGGCGACCTCGGCCAGGCCGACCAGCCCCAGCACCTCCTCGACCCGGGACCGCGGGATGGCGTTGCTGGCGGCCAGCGCCCGCAGGTGGGCGCGGGCGCTGCGGCCGGGGTGGAACGCCCGGGTCTCCAGCAGCGCCCCGACCTCGCGCAGGGGCCAGCGCAGGTCGCGGTAGCGGCGGCCGCCGATCCGCACCTGGCCGGCGTCGGGGGTGTCGAGGCCGAGGATGAGCCGCATGGTGGTGGACTTGCCCGAGCCGTTGGGGCCGAGGAAGCCCGTCACCATGCTCGACCTCACGTCGAAGGTGAGGGATTGGACGGCGTAGGTGGCGCCATAGCGTTTGCTGAGGCCCTGTGCCTCGATCATGTGCGACCTCCCTGGTGCAGCTCGGGAAGGTCACACTATGGGCTCAGGGAGCCGCCCGGAACGCGGCTACCACCCGTCTTCGCCTGGAGGTTTTCCTCCGGGGAGGGCGCCGGTCAGAACAGCACCGGGGGCGGCACGGCGTCGGGGTCCCACCAGTCCGGCTCCGGCTCGACCTCGGGGTGCAGGTGTTGGAGGTGGGCGCGGAGCTCCTCCGGATTGGGCGCGAGATACGCACAGTACGGACAAGGTTCTCCTTCTGGCACCCTTCGCTCCTCTCGGAAAGCGCGCTCGCGGCGAGCGCCGTCGGCCTGGTACTACCCCGCAAGCGGCCTCTTCTACCCCACGGCCGCCCTGGGACGAGCACGCCCGAGCCCTCCGGGCCGGGAAGGGCCCCGGCACCACGTTAGGGCACGTACTGCT
>JBJMHP010000072.1:0-3471 GCA_045807325.1 Actinomycetes bacterium
CTTCCACAGGTAGATGAAGTCGTCGGCGCTGACCGGGGTGCCGTCGGACCAGACCGCCTCCTGCTTGATCTTGTAGACGATCGTCTGCGGGTCGGCGCTGGTCTGCTCGGCCGAGTCCATCAGCTCGTTGTTGAGCTGCACCGAATAGTCGGGATGGAGGCGGAACACGGGCGGGAACATGTTGATCACGACATTGAGCACCGAGGTGCCGTTGTCCTTGGAGGTGTTGTTGTTGAACCCGGTCGGCTCCTGGTCGGCGGCGTAGTTCAGGGTGCCGCCCTGCTGGACCTGGCCGCTGCTGCCGCCGCTGGTGTTCCCACCACCACCGCCGCCGCCACCACAGGCCGCGGCGACCATGGCGAGACCGACGAGCAGCGCCGCCAGCCTGACCGTACGCAAACGATGCACTGGAGTCGTACCTCCTGTTCGGAGTCGTGGCCCGCCGCCCACCGCGGTCCGGGACCTGGAATCGGGAGCGGCATCGTGACCGGGGCCATCGCCGCATTGCATGAAACCCCTACCCGGCGCACCTCCCACCTTGTCGGCCTCGGGGCAAGCAGAGAAACCACTGGCCGGCAAGCCATTTGCGGCCGAATCGTACCCTCAGCGCCAGAGACCGATCATAAGAATTTTCTCAGACCAGCGGCCATGGGTAGGCGCGGCCGCCCCGGGGGGCCGGCAGCCGGCCCGCCCTGACCAGAGCCCTGGCCCGCCTGGCCAAGGCCACCACCTCCGAGGGCTCGAGCAGGTCGGCCAGCCCGGCGCCGAGCGCGCCGCCGGCCGCCTCGGCGGCCAGCGCCTCCAGGTCGGCCAGGACCGGGGCCTCCAGCTCGGCCCCGGCCAGGTCCCAGAGCACGGTGCGCAGCTTGGCCTGGACGTGGAAGCAGAGCCCGTGGTCGATCGCCCAGACGTGGCCGTCCTGGCCGGCCAGGCAGTGGCCGGCCTTGCGGTCGGCGTTGTTGGTGACCACGTCGAAGGCGGCGATCCGGGACAGGGTCGGGTCGCCGTCGGCCAGCAGCTCGAAGGCGGTGACCTCGGGGTCGGCGTCGACGTACAGCTGGACCGAGCCCACCCCGAGGGGGCCGTCGCGGGCCAGGGTCGGCGGGACCAGCCGCCAGCCGAGCTGCTCGGAGACCAGGTAGGCGGCGACCTCGCGGCGGTACAGGGTGCCGGTGGGGAAGTCCCACAGGGGCCGCTCGCCCCTGACCGGCTTGTAGACGGCCAGGCCCTCCAGCTCCCCGTGGGTCACCTTGGCCAGCACGGTGGCGTTGGACGCCCAGGGGATGCGGCCCAGCAGCTCGAGCTCGCCCTCGGCCAGGAAGGCGCGGGCGCGCTCCTCCGAGACGACGGCACGGTCGTGGTGGCCGGGTTCGGGGGCGCCGGTGGTCACGTCACGCCGGGGCGGTGGCCGTTCTGGGCCGGGCAGATGTGGCCGGTGGGGTCGAGCGGGTTGCCGCACAGTGGGCACAGGGGCCGGCCGCGGGCGACCACCTGGGCGCCGTGGCGGGCCAGCACCCGCAGCTGGGCGCGGGTCACGTACAGGCGGACCTCGAGCGGCTCGGGGACGTCGAGCGGGTCCTCCTCCTCGTCGGCCTGGAGCTCGGTGGCGACCACCAGCACCCGGTCCCGTTCGGCGTCGTAGCTGAGCGACAGCTGCCCGACCCGGAAGTCGGGCTCCAGCGGCTCGGCCAGGGCCAGCTCGCCGGCCTCGGCCGCGGCCGCCTCGGCAGGGTCCTCGGGCCGGCCGGCGGCCAGCTCCGGCAGCCAGGTCTGGAGGTTCTCGGCCAGCCGCCGGACCTGCTCCTTCTCCACCAGCAGGGTCACCTGGTCGGCGCCGGAGGCGGCCTGGAGGTAGAAGGTGCGCTGGCCCGGCTCGCCGACCGCGTCGGCGGTCAGCCGGGTGACCGGGTCGAGCTCACGGCTGGCCACGGGCCGCCTCCCCCCGCCGGCGCCGCCGGCTCCGCTTGGGCGGGGCCAGGTCGCCGTTGCCGCCGACGTCGTTCAGCCGGACCAGGTAGGGGACCGGCCCGAAGGCGAACGCGGTCACGCTGGCCGGGCTGACCACCACCCGCTGGAACAGGTCCAGGTGCATCCCCAGATAGTGGCAGGCCAGGGCCTTGATCACGTCGGCGTGGCTGCATACCGCGACCGTCTGCCTCGGGTGGGCCTCGCGCAGCCGTTCGATGGCCAGCACCGCCCTGGCCTGCATCTCGAACAGCGACTCGCCCTCGGGGAACCGGGCCGCCGACGGGGTCGCCTGCACCACCTTCCAGAGCGGCTCCCTGGCCAGCTCCTTGAGCGACCGCCCCGTCCAGTCCCCGTAGCGGACCTCCCCCAGGTCCTCCAGGGTCTGGACTTTCAGCCCCTTGGCGTCGGCCACCACCGCCGCCGTCTCCTGGCACCGCTCCAGCGGGCTCGAGTACACCGCGTCCACCGGCACCGGCCCCAGCCGCTCGGCCAGCCCCACGGCCTGCTCCCGCCCCGCCTCCGACAGGTGCAGCCCCGGCATCCACCCCGACAGCCTGGCCCCGGTGTGCTCGGTCACCGCATGTCGCAACAGCAGCAGAAGTCGCATCCCACCATTCTACGGAGCCCCCCGCCTCCGCTTCCCCGGCCTACCCGGGGGGGACCAGGCCCGTGGGACGGCCCAGGTGGCGACCTCGGTGCGGGAGGTCATGTTGAGCTTGGCCAGGATGTTGGAGACGTGGACCGAGGCGGTCTTGGTGGAGATGTAGAGGCGGCGGGCGATCTCGCCGTTGGAGAGGCCCTCGGCCAGGAGGGTGGCGACCTCGCGTTCGCGGGGGGTGAGGGGGATTGGGTCGGCCGCTGGGGTGGGGGTGGGGCCGTGGCCGAGGCGGCGGAGGAGGGCGGCGGTCTCGTCGCGGCGCCAGCCGGGCCAGCGGTCGAGCAGGCAGCGGCGGTCGAGCAGGCAGCGGGCGACGCCCTGGTGGCAGTCGGCCAGCAGGAACGGGGCCCGGTAGAGCTCGTGGTGGTCGAGCACCTGCCGGTAGGCGTCCAGGGCGGCGGCCGGGTCGCCCTCAGCCTCCAGGAGGATCGCCTCCAGGTGCCGCCGGCCGGTCCGGCGCGGGCTCGGGCGGCCGTCGTCGCCGGGGTCGGTGGGGACGACCGCGTCCACCAGCGACCGCGCCTCGGCCGGGGGCAGGCCGGCCCGCAACACGTCCTCCAGACTGCGTCCGGCCGGCCCGCTCACCCTTTCCGCGGCGTGGAAGCCTCGGCCTTCAGGCCGGGGAGGAAACGCCGCTTGCTCCCTTCGTTGTCGCAGCTAGACACTGGGTTGAACACATGAGCCGCTATCGGTTGTACCCCACGCCTGCGCACGAGGAAGCGCTCTTGGGCCACTGCACGCACGCCCGGTACGTGTGGAACCTGGCGGTGGAGCAGCGGTCGTGGTGGCAGCCCGGCCGCCCAGCACCAGGGTTCGCCACCCAGTGCCGGCAGCTGTCCGAGGCC
>JBJMHP010000073.1:0-9751 GCA_045807325.1 Actinomycetes bacterium
CTCGAGGCGGCGTTGTTTGAGATCAAGCGGGTGATTGTCGGTCAGGAAGGCATGCTGGAACGGGTCCTGGTCGCCCTGCTGGCCGGTGGCCACCTGCTCCTCGAGGGCGTCCCCGGGCTGGCCAAGACCCGCACCATCGCCACCCTGGCCCAGGTCCTGGGGGGCAGCTTCCAACGCATCCAGTTCACCCCCGACCTGGTCCCCTCCGACCTGGTCGGGACCCGCATCTGGCGGCCCGACCAGGGCGCCTTCGCCACCGAGCTGGGCCCGGTGTTCTGCAACTTCCTGCTCGCCGACGAGATCAACCGGGCCCCCGCCAAGGTCCAGTCGGCCCTGCTGGAGGTGATGCAGGAACAACAGGTCACCATCGGCGCCAAGACCTGGCCGGTCCCGGTCCCGTTCCTGGTCCTGGCCACCCAGAACCCGATCGAGTCCGACGGCACCTACCCGCTGCCCGAGGCCCAGATCGACCGGTTCCTGATGAAGGTGGTGGTCGACTACCCCAACTTCTCCGAAGAGATGACCATCGTCGCCCGCAGCCTGGTCGACCCCCCGGCCATCACCCCCATCCTGTCGCTGGAGGCCCTCCAGGCCCTCCAGGCCCACACCCGCCAGGTCTATGTGGACCGGCTGGTCGCCGAGTACGCCGTGGCCCTGTGTGACGCCACCCGCCAGCCGGCCACCTACAACCTCCCCGACCTGGCCGGCTACATCGCCTATGGGGCCAGCCCGAGGGGGTCGATCAACCTGGTCGGGGCCGCCCGGGCCCTGGCCGTGCTCCGCGGCCGCGCCTATGCCCTGCCCCAGGACGTGCAGGAACTGGCCCGCGACGTGCTCCGCCACCGGCTGGTCCTGACCTACCAGGCCCTGGCCGAACAGGTCAGCCCGGACAGCCTGCTGACCGCGGTCCTGGCCGCCATCCCCCCACCCCGCATCGACCTCGCCCGCGAACAACCAGCATGAGCTTCCGCTGGCCCGAGCTGCTCTGGGCGGTGCTGCTGGTGCCGCTCGTGCTGCTGGTGTGGCTGCGGGGCGAGCGCCGCCGCACCCAGCGGGCGGGGGTCTTCGGCAACCCGGCGCTGCTGCCCAACGTGGTCACCGCCCGGCCCGGCTGGCGGCGGGTGACCCCGGTGATCCTCTACCTGCTGGCCGCCACCGTGCTCCTGGTCGCCCTGGCCCGGCCCGAGGCGACCGCCCAGGTGCCGCGCGACCAGGCCACCATCATGCTCGTCATGGACACCTCCAAGTCGATGACCAGCACCGACGTGGCACCGACGCGCCTCCAGGCGGCCAGGCGGGCGGCCGACACCTTCCTGGGCGAGATCCCCGACCGGTTCCAGGTCGGCCTGGTCACCTTCGCCGGCGCCCCCAGCGTCGAGGCCCTCCCGACCACCGACAGGGAGGTCATCCGGTCGGCCCTGCGCAACGCCCCGGTCCGCGACGGCACGGCCGTCGGGGACGCCGTGATCCGGGCCCTCGCGGCCAGCCGTCCCCGCAACCTGGCGGCCGGCCAGGAGCGCCCGCCGACCGCCATCCTCCTGCTCACCGACGGCGTGAGCCGCAGCGGCGTGCCCCCGCTGGCCGCCGCCCAGCAGGCCAGGCAGGAGGGGGTGCCGGTCTTCACCGTGGCCCTGGCCTCCCAGCCCCCACCGGAGCTCCAGCAGATCGCCGAGGTGACCGGCGGCCAGTCCTTCACCGCCCCCACCGCCGAGCAGCTCAACGCCGTCTACCGCAACCTCGGCAGCCGCCTCACCTACGTCGAGGGGAAGCGGGAGCTCACCTCCTACTTCATGGGCGGAGCCGCCGTCCTCCTCCTGCTGGGCGCCGCCGCCTCCATCGCCTGGTTCCTGCGCCTGCCCTGATCCACTGGCATCGCCGCCGGTCGCGGCTACTGGGTGAGCTCGATCCGGCCCTCGATCCGGCTGGTGAACGGGGTGGGCAGGGCGGCGACGTAGTCGACCAGGGCGTCGAGGTCGACCGGGCCGACGACCCGGTTGGTGCCGTCGCGCAGGACGGTGAACCCGTCGCCGCCGCCGGCCAGGAACGAGTTGACCGTGACCGTGTAGGTGACGCTGGCGTCGTTGGGCAGCGGCTGGGAGTCGTCGCCGGGCGGGCCGACGAACACCGCGTCGATCACCCCGGTGGTCGGCGAGGTCAGGTGGTAGCGGTAGTGGAGGCCGGAGATCTCCAGGATCCGGTTCGACGGCGTCTGGAACTGCTGACCGAGCAGGGTCCAGACCTGGGCGCCGGTCAGGTCCATCTTGACCAGGTCGTTGGCGAACGGCTGTACCGCGAACAGCTCGCCCCAGGTGACCTCGCCGGCCTGGATCCTGGCCCGGATGCCGCCCGGGTTCATGAACGCGAGCTGGTGCCCATGGCCGCCCGCTGGGCATCGGCGATCAGGTTGCCCAGCGGCGACTCGCCGGCCGGGCTGGCCCCGCCGTCGCGGGCGGCCAGCAGGTCGGTGGCGGCGGTGTTGACGACCCGGTTGGCCAGCGGCGCGACCTGCTCGACGGCGTCGTCGACGATCGCCTGGACGGCCGGGTCGCCGGCGACCTGGTGGGCCGGGTCGGCGATGTCGGGCGGGTTGAAGGACCAGACCGGCAGGAGCTCGGCCGAGGCGGCGGCGACATCCCTGGTCTGGCGGTCCAGGGTGAGGCGGACGTCCTCGAAGGCGCGCCCGAACGAGGACGCCTGCACGACCAGGCGCCCGTCGACCCGCGAGTTCAGGGCGGTGTGGGAGTGCCCGGCCATGACGACGTCGACCTCGGGGTCGAGGGCCCGGGTGATGTCGCCGATCCGGGGCGAGATGGTGCCGAACGGGAACCGTTCCTGGGTGCCGCCCTCGTGGATGAGCAGCACCATCGCCTCCACGCCCTTGCGCTTGAGCTCGGGCACGTACCGGTTGACCGCGGTGGCCTCGTCCAGGAACTCCAGGCCCTCGACGGCGCCCTGCTCCACGATGGTCGGGGTGGTGACCGTGGTGGCGCCGATGAAGGCCACCGGGACGCCCTTGATCCGCTTGATCAGGTAGGGCTTGAAGATCGGCTCCTTGGTGTCGGCGTCGACGATGTTGGCCGAGACGAGCGGGAAGTCCTGGCCCTCGAACGTGCTGCCGGGCGGGAACTGGGACGGGCCGCCGTTGAGCAGGCGCAGCAGCTCCTCGAGGCCCTCGTCGAACTCGTGGTTGCCCGGGGTGCCGACGTCGAAGCCGATCTGGTTGAGGACGCGGATGGTCGGCTCGTCCTGGAGCAGGCCCGACTCGGGCGGGCTGGCCCCGATCATGTCGCCGGAGTGGACCAGCACGGTGGTGTCGGGGTTGGCCCGCTTGCGCTCCAGCAGGTAGCGGGCGAGCACGGCCGCGCCCCCGGCCGCCCCGCGGAACCCGCTGTAGGGGTCGGTGTAGATCTGCCCGGCCCCGGTGAGGTTGCCGTGGAAGTCGTTGATCCCCAGCAGGTGGGTGTCGACATAGCGGCCGCCGCCCTCCAGCAGCCCGGACAGGATCCGCCCCTGGGCGGTCTGCGGGCCGGGGATGCCCATGAGGAAGGCCAGCGTCGGGGCGACGTCGACGGCCCTGATCCCGCCCACCGGCCCCCGGTGCCGGATGCCGGGCCCGGCGGCCACGAAGGTGCCGTGCATGTTGAGGTTGTGGGCGAGGTCGACCGACTCGGGCCGGTAGCCGTGCTGGCCGAAGAACTCCGAGGGGGCGATGGTCACGCCCGGGGTGGCGGCGTCGAACTGGTAGGGCGGCCGGGCGATGACGACGACGTCGCCCGAGCGGGTCGGGTGCTGGGAGTCGCTGCCGTCGACGTTGGTCAGCTGCTCCTTCTTGAGCACGTCGAGGACGACCTGGCGGCCGGGCGCCCTCGGGTCCTTGAGCCCCTTGAAGGCGGCGATGATCTGGTCACGGACCTTGTCGTAGTCGGCCAGCGGGACCAGGCCGGGCTGGTCGCGGCCGGCCAGGTTCAGGTAGATCTGGGCCGTCCCGCCGGCGTAGCAGGCCTTGGCCCTGGTGGTCTGGGCGGCCGCGGCGTCCAGCCGGCAGTTGCCCGGCTGCTCGCTCGGCTGCAGGCCGATGTCGGTCAGGACCTTGCCGGCGTTGACCGCCTCCCAGGCGGCGCCGAACCCGTGGTCGGAGCTGGCCATGACCACCGCGTCGTCGGGCATGAGCCGCCGGGTCAGCCCCAGCTTGGCGTCGGCCTCGTGGTAGGCGCTGCGGATGTAGCCGCTGCGGACCCCCGCCCGGCCGTCGGGCGGCCCCTCGCCGTCGACGTTGTCGTAGAACGGGTTGGGCCGGCCGTCCAGGTCGGTCCGGGTGATCAGCCCGAGGAACTGGTGGCTGAGCTCGTCGGTGGCCGGGTAGCCGACCATGGCCAGGTCGGTGTCGGGCTGCAGCTCGCCGAGGACGTAGCGGACCACCGCGTCGCCGTAGCGGGCCTCCAGGTCGCGGGCCTGCTCGACGTAGGTGTCCTCGTCGATGATGTGGGCCTCCAGCGGCGCGAAGTCGGCCGCGATCCAGGACGGGAGGTTGTCGGCGATGTGCTTCTCCAGCCGGTCCTCGCCGGCCCCGCCGGCCGGCAGGGCCGCGCAGGCGTCGGTCCGGCAGGTGGCGTTCGCCCTGGCCACCGAGGTGAAGTAGAGCTTGAAGCCGGACAGGTCGGCCGAGAGGTCGATCAGCTTCACGTAGAAGCCGGCGCTCTGGCCGGCCCTGGCGCCGATCAGCCCGTCGCCGCCGCGGAGCCTGATCTCCTCGAACCGGCCCTGGCGCAGGGTGGCCGCGGCCTGGCTGGCGTCCTTGCCGGCGGCCGCCGGGACCAGCAGCACCCGGTCGTAGGCCCGCCGGTTGTCGGCCCGGGAGTCGAAGACGTAGACGTCGTAGACCCGGTTCGGGTTCTGCGCGGCGAAGGTGGTGGCCACGGTCAGGGTCGTCTGCCGGGGCGGGGTGGCCGGGTCGCCGGCGGGCACGTTGCTCCAGCCGCTGGCCGCCGTGAACTCGGCCACCTGGTAGGACAGGCCGAAGCGGGCCGCGCCGGCCTGCTCGTCGGGGTCGGCCGGGGCGGCCAGCACCCCGCGGTTCGAGAAGAACGTGGTGAAGTCGACGGTCGGGCCGGCGATGTCGGCCTGCCGGCCGGCGACCCAGTCCAGCTGGGCGACCTGGCGGCCGGCCCGCTCGGCGGCCGAGGCGATCGAGTCGGCCTGGAGGACATCGGGGGACGAGAAGCTGGTCGACCGGGAGAAGTCGGTGCCGGTCTGGTGGAAGGTGTTGTTGGTGGAGCCGTGCCTGCCCGGCCAGGCGCCGGTGGCCAGCGTGTACCAGCCGACCCCGGTGTTGGGCGGGAACCCCTGGGTGAGGCCGTTGCGGCCCTCGACCCCGCGCCGCAGCAACTGACGCATGTTGGGCATGACCCCGCCGGCCGCGAACCGGTCGACCAGGTCGGGCCGCATCCCGTCGGCCGCGAACAGGATCGCCGACTGCTCGGCGGGGGCGGCCACGGCGGACCGGGGACTCGCCGGCGCCGGGCCCGCGGTCGCGAGCAGCGCGGCCAGGACGGCGACGACAAGGGCAGCGGGAAGCGGGCGGGGGCGGCGGCGAGCAAGCATGGGCACCTTCCTGAAACCGACACTGGATGCAGGCGGTGAAGCTGAACCCGGAGACGCGCTAACGCTTCCGTACCGGGCAAACCGTGTCAAGATCCCCCGAACGGTGCGGTCGCGGTCGCAGGGTCAGGACGTCCGGCCGGACGACCTGCAGCTGGGGCGATGTTCACCGTGGCACGCCCCATCCACCCGGGCCGCTGCCGGGTCCCCCGGTGGGGGAACGTAGCCGAACCGCCGGATCTGGGCGCGCGGTTGTCCACAGGCCCCGGTGACCCGACGGCTTGGGCCAGGCCGGTCGAGCCGGGCGATAGAGTGCGGTGACAGCAACCGACCTCGAGGGCCAGCAGCGACATGACCTCGACCGGCGCGCCCGGGCCGTCGCCGCCTGGCGACTCCGGCGCCGACGCCTCCTCCTCCGCCCGCCGCGTGCGGCTGCACGGCTGGCGCCATCCGGCCATCCTGGCCGTGGCCGCGGCCACCGTCGCCGCCGGCTTCGCCCAGTTCGGGGCGACCAGCTCGCTGGGCGACGTGGCCCGCACCTTCGGCGCCGCCGGCGACGGCACCTCCCTGGTGGCCAGGGTCGGGCTGTCCGGCACGACGCTGGGGATCGGACTGGCCATCGTCCGGCTCGCCTCCCTGGCCAGCCTGCCCCTGGCCGCGCTGGCCGACCGCCACGGGCGCCGCCGCATGCTGCTCGGCTGCGTGAGCGGCGGCCTGGCTGTCACCGCCCTGGCCGCCCTGAGCCCCGGCTACTGGTGGTTCGTGGCCCTGTTCGCCATCGGCCGGCCGATGCTGTCGGCCACCAACGCCATCGCCGTGGTGGTCGCGGCCGAGGAGACCGAGGCCCGCGACCGGGCCAAGGCGATCGCCCTGATGACGGCCGGGTACGGCATCGGGGCCGGGCTGACCGCCCTGGTCCGCGGGGCGGCCGGCGGCGACCTGGGGTTCCGGGGCCTGTTCGCCCTCGCCCTGGTGCCCCTGGCCACCGTTCCCCTGCTGGCCCGCCGGCTGGAGGAGCCCGACCGCTACCAGCGGCTCCGGTCGGCCGCGGACCCCCAGCTGGCCACCGCCCGGCCGGCCGTGCTCGGCCGGGTCCCGGCCGACCTCCGCCCCCGCCTGTGGCTTCTGGCCGCGCTCGCCTTCTCGATCGCGTTCGTCACCGGCCCGATGAACACCTTCCTGTTCGTGTACGCCGAGAACGCGCTCGGGATGTCGCGCTCCTCCACCGCCGCCATGGTCCTGGCCGCCGGCCCCATCGGCCTGCTCGGGCTGCTGGCCGGGCGCTGGGCCGCCGACCGGCTGGGCCGCCGGCTCACCGCCGCCGGCACCCAGGCCATGGTGGCGCTGGCCGGGATGCTGACCTACAGCGGTTCGCGGGCCGCGGTGGCCGCCGGCTACCTGCTGGCGGTCCTGGTCTCCTCGGCCTACGCGCCGGCGTTCGGCGCCCTCGGCTCCGAGCTGTTCCCGACCCGGGTGCGGGCGACGGTCGGCGGATGGCTGGTGGCCGCCGGGGTGCTCGGGGCGGTAGCCGGCCTGGTCGCGTTCGGCCTGCTCACCGACGCCCTGGACAGCTTCGCGACCGCCGCCGTGCTGGTCTGCGCTCCGGTGGTCCTGACCTGCGTGCTGTTCGCCCGCGTTCCCGAGACCCGCGGCCTAGAGTTGGAGCAGTCGGCGCCCGATTGAGCCCGCCTTCCGTGCCCTGCGGGGTTGCCCGGTTAGGCGGGACGGCTCGGCGGGCAGAGAGGGGTGGCGCCGCCCAGCGGCGCGGATCGGCGAGCGCAAGGAGGACGACCATGGCGGCCTTCGACCCGGCGACGCTTGACCGCTGGCGGGCGCTGGCGATCGTCGACCGGGACGGCACCACGGTGGGCACCATCAGCGAGTTCTACCTGGACCGCGAGACCGGCCACCCGACCTGGGCACTGGTCGACACCGGCCTGTTCGGCGCCACCCAGACCTTCGTGCCCCTGGTCCACGCGACCGAGATCAGCGACGGCCTCCAGGTCCCGTACGAGAAGCGCCACATCAAGGACGCCCCCCGGGTCGACACCCATGACGAGCTCACCCCGGCCGAGGAAGCCACCCTGTTCGCCCATTACGGGGTGGAGTACGAGCCGACGACCGAGGCGGCAGAGGTCCCGGCGTCCATCGACGAGGCGACGACGGCGACGGTCGAGGGACCGGGTCCAGTTGCGGCGTCCAGCGAGGAGCCGGCGGCAACGGCCGCCGAGGGCCCCGGTCCGGTCCCGGCAGAGCCCGGGGCCGTGGAGGCGTCAGAGCCAACGGTCGCCGAGGGCGCCGGTCCCGTCCCGGCAGACCCTGAGTCCGGCGCCAGCGAGGAGCTCGGGTCCGCCGACGGGCCCGGACCGGTTCCGGCGGAACCAGGATCGCCGGCGCCGGCGCCGACCGAGGCGGTCGACGGCCGATCAGGATCGGTTTCGCCCGAGCCGACCGAGACGGGCCTGGTCGAGCCCGCTACGGATGAGGCCACCGGCCGCCGAGCCGGCTCCGACCCCGACGCCACGGAGGGTTCGGTGCCCCGCGAGCCAGGCACGGCGGATCCGGACGAGGCGAGGCGGGTCGATCAGCAAGGGCTGGGCGCCGAGGGCCTCGAGCCAGAGGAGCTCGGTTCGGCGTCCCAACCGCCCGAGGCCCCTGCCGAGGGCGATCGCGATCTCTCCCGGACCGCACCGGTGGAGCCCGGACTCCCCGGGTCGACCGCGGCGGACCCATACGGTCCGGCCCCGACAACGATGGACAAGGGCGCCCACCCGACCGAGCAACCCGAGGAGGAACCCGTCCGGTCGCCAGATGAGGCGCCCTGGCCGGGCCCTGCCGGGGCCTTCGAGGAACAGGTGCCCCTCGACCGGCCCACAGGGTCCAGCGACCGCTGGCGCGAGGCCAAGCAGGCCGCCGAACGCGAACGGATCGCCCGCGCCGCCTCGACCCCGCCCGAGGAGCGCTCCCCCCTCGAGCGTGCCCGTCGCCGCCTGGAACGTCTGGTCGGCGTCGGTCAGGAGCATCCCGACGAGGACATCTTCCCCACCGACCGGGACGCCGCCGAACGCGCCCGCCGTGCCCGCCTCGACCTGCAGGAGGACGACGACCCTAGGCGCTGACTCCCTTGGGCAGTATCGCGGCCGCTGCTCCGTACCGGTGTCCGTGCCGGCGCCTACGACTCCGGCGAGTTCGAGATCAGATTGCGCTAGACCGGGACCGGCCCCCGCTGCCCCCCACCGCCCTGGAAATATTCACGCGCCCGGAACCTGAAGACCGCCGCCAAGATGCGCCGCGGCACCGTGGCGATGGCGTTGTTATAGGTCAGGACGGCGTCGTTGTAGTACTGGCGGGCATAGGCGGCGCGATCCTCGGTGACCGCCAGCTCCTGCTGGAGCTCCAGGAAGCCCCGGCTGGCCCGCAGATCCGGGTAGGACTCGACCACCGCGAACAGGCTCGTCAGCGCCCCGGTGAGCGCGCTCTCGGCCGAACCTTGGTCAGCCGGGCCACGGGCGCTGATCGCCCTGGCCCGCGCCTCGGTGACCGCCTCCAGCGTCCCCCGCTCATGGCCGGCATAGCCGTCGACCGTCTCGACCAGACTCGGGATCAGGTCAGACCGCCGCCTGAGCTGCATGTCGATCTGGTTCCAGGCGTCGTCCACCTGATCCCGCCGCCGAACGAGCCCGTTGTAGACGAGCACCGAGCTGACCAGCACGACCACGACGACCGCAAGAACGACGACAGCGGCGGTCATGAGCAGTCCTTTCACCGGCCAGAAGGGACCACAGTTCCAACCCGACCAAGCCGACGCCCCCGACGAGGGCAGGCAACTTGATCGATCCATCAGCAGGCTATCGCAACCCAAGCCAGCCGATAAACCCACCTACCCCGTCAGCACCGTCCTCAACTCCGCCACCGGGTAGGTCGTCTCCGCCCGCGACACCAGATCGTCGACCTCTCCAACCCTCCTCCCATCCAGAAACGCCTCAGCCGCCCAGATCACCGTCACCCCAACCCGGTACGTCCCCCGCCGTCTGAAGGTGGCGTTTACTTCACTTTCTAACCCAGGAACACCTGGACCTATCGTCACAAGCGACCTGTCGCTACCGAAGGTCCATCGATCTAATACTCGAAAATTCGCACGAAGTACAGATCC
>JBJMHP010000074.1:0-6662 GCA_045807325.1 Actinomycetes bacterium
GCACGACCTCGAACGCCTCGATGATGTCGGCGTGCTCGAGCTGGGCCCTGGCCACCCGCTCGGTCGAGTTGGTCAGGGCTGCCAGGCGCAGGCCGCCCTCGGCCTGGCGGCGCAGGGCGCCGGGGACCTCGGGGTGGGCGGGCAGGCGGGTCATGCCGCCCACCACCGCCTCGCGATCGTCGTCGGACAGCTCCACCCCGAGGCGGGCCGCGGTCATCTCCAGGGCGGCCCGCCCAACGGTGCCGAAGTCGCGGTAGCGGTCGGTGATGGTGGCCACCATGGCCGACTGGAGCAGCTGCCCGAACCAGGTCACCCGCACCCCGCGGTCGCCGAACAGCCGCTCGAACTCCCCGTCGAGGGCGGCCAGGTCGAGCAGCGTCTCATTGACGTCGAACACGCACACCGGCGCCATGGCGCCCTCCTCGCTCGTGAGCCTCCGGCGGGCAGCACATCAGGTCGGCCCGCCCAGGGCAACCCGCCGGCCGGTGTGCCAGGCTTGCCTCATGGACGACCAGGGGGCGACGCCCTTCTGCTACCTGACCACCACCGGACGGGTCTCGGGGAGGCCGCACACCATCGAGATCTGGTTCGCGCTGTCGGACCGCACCCTCTATGTGCTGTCGGGCGGCGGCGACCGGTCGGACTGGGTGCGCAACCTCCTGCGGCGCCCGGAGGTCACCGTCCGCCTCGGCCGCCGGGACGCGGAAGCCCTGGCCGGCCGGGCCCGGGTGGTCGAGCCGGGCTCGGACGAGGACGAGCTGGCCCGCCGGCTGGTCGTGGCCAAGTACCAGCCGACCTACGGCGGCGACCTGTCCGGCTGGCGCCGCTCGGCCCTGCCGGTCGCGGTCGACCTGGCGCCCCAGGCGGGCTGACGCGGGCGCCGGGCACCGGGCGGCCGCTGCCGTTACCCTACCGGCCATGGCCGGTGACGAGGGCTGGACGGTCGAGCGGGCCAACGCGGCCCTGCCGCGGGTGGGGGCCGCCCTGGAGCGGATCCGCGAGCTGGTCGCCGAGGCCAGGCGGGAGCGGGAGGACGCGGCCGGGCTGCTGGAGGGCAACGGGCATCCGGCCACCCCGCGGGGCACCGAGGAGCTGCGGGCCGCGGTCGAGGCGCTGACCGACGAGGGGATCGTCCTGCGCGACCTTGACGCCGGGCTGGTCGACTTCCCGGCCCGGCTGGACGACGGCCGTGAGTACCTGCTGTGCTGGGTCCTCGGCGAGCCGGCGGTCGAGTGGTGGCACTGGCCCGACACCGGCTTCGCGGGCCGGCGGCCGCTGTCGGACCCGCCCCGCTGAAACCGGCCTTCACGCTCCATCGGCCGCGCCGTCGTCTCCCGCCCGGCCGAAGCGGACCCGCAGCGGACCGACAGGGCCACGTCAGCCCGCCGGCGCATGGTGCCCCCAGAGCAAGCGCTTCCACGAGGGGGAGACACCATGAGCCAGCCGCTCGCCGCCACCGCGACCCGGGCCCCGGCGTTCCGGGACCACCCCACCGACCACACCCACCAGGCCGACCGCGACCGCGAGGCCGCCAGGCGGACCAGGCTCTGGACCATGATCGAGGCGCTGGCCTACGCCGGCGCGTTCATCGACCCGTCCGGCATCCTGGCCGTCCAGCGCCTCCGCCAGGCTCAGGAAGAGGAGGAGCGCAATGGACGGCGCTGACCGCGCCCGGCAGCTGCCGGTGGTGATCGCCGGGGCCGGCCCGGCCGGCCTGGTCACGGCGGTCACCCTGGCCCGCAACGGCATCGGCTCGCTGCTGGTGGAGCGCAACCCGGGCCTTTCGCCACTGCCCCGGGCCACGGCCGTCAGCACCCGCACCATGGAGCTGCTGCGCTCCTGGGGCCTCGAGGACGAGGTCCGGGCCGGGCAGCTCGACATCGGCGCCGTCGGCGCCTGGACGGCCGAGACGCTGGCCTCGCCCGACGGCGCCGTGATGCCGCTGGGCATCGCCGGCCTCGAGCAGGCCGCCGCGGCCAGCCCGACCACGCCCGCCGGGGTGCCCCAGGACCACCTGGAGCCGGTGCTGCTGCGCCACCTGCGCAGCTTCGGGCTGGCCGAGGTCCGCTTCGGCACCGAGCTGGTCGCCCTCAGCCAGGACGCCGACGGCGTCGCCGTGGCGCTGCGGGAGGTCGCGACCGGCCGGGGCTGGACCGTCCGGGCCGGCCACGTGGTCGGCGCCGACGGCGCCCACTCGCGGGTGCGGAGCCTGCTCGGCATCGCCATGGACGGCCCCGACCACCTGAACGATCAGCTCACGGTGCTGTTCGAGGCCCCGCTGGGCAAGGTCGTTGGCGACCGCCGCTACGGCATCTACTTCGTCCAGCACCCGGAGGCCGGGGGCGTGTTCGTGCCCAACGGCCAGGGCAACCGGTGGCTGTACGGCCGCGGCTGGGACCCGGCACACGAACGGCTGGAGGACTACACCGACGCGCGCCTGACCGGCCTCATCCGGACCGCCGCCGGCGTCGTCGACCTGCCGGTCCGGCCGGTGGCCAAGGGCGCGTTCTCGTTCGCCGCCCAGGTCGCCCGGCGCTACCGGGAGGGCCGCACCTTCCTGGCCGGCGACGGCGCCCAGCGCATGACCCCGCGGGGCGGCATGGGCATGAACACCGCCGTGGCCGAGGGCCACGACCTCGGCTGGAAGCTCGCCTGGGTGCTGCGCGGCTGGGCCGGCCCGGACCTGCTCGACACCTACGAGGCCGAGTGGCGCCCGGTCGGCGCCCGCCGCACCGCCCGCTCGGCCGTCCCCGGCCCCGAGGCGTCCGGCGCCGAGGCCCTGGCCGAGGACCTCAACGGCCGCCTCCCCCACGCCTGGCTGTCCCACGGCGAGGGCCGGTCCTCGACCCTGGACCTCCTCGGCCCGGGCCTGACCCTGCTGACCGGCCCCGACGGCCGGGGCTGGTCGGAGGCTGCCAAGGCCACCGCCACCCCCTTCCCACTGGAGGTGGCCGTCCTGGACCGGCCGGCCGCCCACGCGGTCGGCATCGGCCCCGGCGGCGCCGTCCTGGTCCGCCCGGACGCCCAGATGGTCGCCTGCTGGCCGACCGCCGGGGCCCCAGGGGCCGAGCTGGCCGAGGCCTTGTCGAGCTGGTTCGGGCGACGGCCTACAGCAGCAGACGAAAACCGTCAGGTGACGCTCATCGTGGAACAGCTTGCAGTGGCTGCCCTTGACGCTGACCTGCACGAACCCGGCCCGCTCGAGCGCCTCGACGACCTTCCGGCCCGGGATGACCGGGAGCCTGGTCACGCGGGGATGCGGACGTCGACCGACGCGAGCTCCGGGTTCACGTCGACCTCGCCGGTCAGCTCCTGAGCTGGGAGAGGACGCTGGCGGCGTGGCCGTCGGCCTTGACGTTGTGCCAGGCGCGTTCGACCCGGCCGTTCTCGTCGAGGAGGAAGGTGGAGCGCAGGACGCCGACCGAGGTGCGGCCGTAGCTGGTCTTCTCCCCCCAGGCGCCCCAGCCGTCCATGACGGTGTGGTCGGCGTCGGTCAGGAGGGGGAAGCGCAGGCCGTACTTGTTGCGGAACCGCTGGTGGCTGACGGCGTCGTCGGGGGAGATGCCGATCACGGGGACGCCGGCGGCCTGGAAGCCGGCCAGGTTGTCGTTGAACTGGCAGGCCTCCTTGGTGCAGCCCGGGGTGTCGTCGGCCGGGTAGAAGTAGACGAGCACCTTGCCGCCCTTGAAGTCGTCCAGCGACACCGGGTTGCCGTCCTGGTCGGGCAGGGTGAACGTCGGCGCCTGGGCGCCTTCTTCGAGCTTGGCCATCGGGGTCCTCCTCGGGCGGTGCGGACGCTCGACTGTACCGCTAGGCGGCCGCCTGGGCGGCGGAGGCCACCAGGGTGCCGAGCACGGCCAGGTCGCCGCGGGTCACCGCATAGGCCAGGAAGGCGTCGGCCGACAGGTTGAGCACGGTGCGCGCCACCGGGGCCGCCCCCTCGGGGAGCGGCAACGGCGCGGCCCCGGGGGTGGAGGCCAAGGGCGACCCCGGGGCGGCGGCTACCGGGCGGCGGTGCCGGGGCCGGAGCGGCGGCGCAGGGCCAGGACCAGGGCGGCGGCCCCGACCAGCAGGAGGCCCACCACCGGGGCAACCCAAAGCGACCCGGCTCCGGGCCCGGCCCCCCGGTGGGGGAGCGTAGCGGACTCGGGGGAGGGGCGTCCCGGGCCATCCACAGCCGGGGTCGGCATGGCCGGGGCGGTCGCCGGCAATGCCAGGGCCCCCCGCCTGGGCAGGCCCAGGGCGATCAGGCTCATGCGGAGGTCGTCGCCGGCTCGGTACCAGCCGCCCTTCGTGGTGGTGTCCAGGACCGGCTGGCCGGAGGCCATGAAGGTCAGGGGACCGCCGGCCGCGTACGGCCAGACAGACTGGCGGACCTTGTTCTCGTTGCCGGCGCCGTTGGGGAAGGTCCAGGTGATGGTGTAGCGGGGACCGCGGGCGCCGGGCGGCGCGGTGGCCAGCGCGCCGCTGGAGCTGTCCTCGAACAGCAGGGCGAACACGCCCGACGCCTCGGCCAGGTTGGCCAGGTCGGTGCCGCTGCCCGGCTCGCCGTCGCCCTTCAGGTCGATGGGGCCGCCCGGCAGCCCGCCGGGCCCGCCGCCCGAGATGGTGGCCGCCGAGGCCCCCTTGGCCTGGGCGGCCGTCGGGACCGCGGCCAGCAGGAGGGCGAGGACAACCATGGCCAGGACACGGCGCTGCATTGGGGACCCCTTCCGGTGGCCGAGCTTCCGCTCTGCACTACACCGGGAGGCCGGGAGTGGTTCCGGTCAGCTGCGGTAGACGAGCATCGGGGTGCCGACCGGGAGCCGGTTGTACCAGCGGTCCATGGCCGTGGTGGTGATGCGGATGCAGCCGTGGCTGGCCGGGAACGGCGGCACCGAGTAGGCGCCGTGCAGGGCGTAGCCGCCGATGAAGTAGGCCGGGCGGTAGAGCAGGCCGAGCTTGCTCTGACGCCAGCCGTCGATCTTGCGCTGGATCCGGAAGCTGCCCAGGGGGGTCACGGCCAGCCGGACGTCGCCGTCGACCGTGTAGTTCTGGCCTGAGGCGGAGGAGGCGTCCAGGATCTGCTCGATCCTGCCGTCCCTGACCATGTAGACGACCTGGTGGGTGAGGTCGGCCTCGACGTGGAAGCCGGACCTGGTGGAGCGGGGCTTGGGGACGCGCGGGTCCTCCAGCGCCTTCCGGGTGATGGGGCCGACCACGCCGTCGCGGCCCAGGCGGTTGACCTTCTGGAAGGCGACCACCGAGTGGAGGGTCTCGGAGCCGAACTGGCCGTCGGCCTCCTGGACCTGGTAGCCGAGCTCGTGCAGGCGCCGCTGGAGCGCCTCGACCTCGGCGCCCTCGGAGCCGGAGCGGAGCTGGTCCGGCTTGTCGGGCTTCGGCTTGGTGGTGGTCGGGGCCTCGGTGGTGGTGGGCGCCCTGGTGGTCGTCGGCGCCTCGGTGGTGGTGGTCGGCGGGTCGGTGGTGGGGGCGGCCGTGGTCGGCGGGGCCGTGGTGGCGCTCGTCTCGGCGGCCCTGGCCGGCTCGTCGGCGCCGGTGTCGCAGGCGCCGAGGACCAGGGCGGCGGCCAGCCCGGCCGCCACCGTGGCGACCACGCCTCGCCTGCTGCCTGCCATGCTCCCACCCCCGCTTGGTCGCGTGCTGCCCGTCACTACCACAAGTACCAGCACAGGCGTTCCCGCGCCGTCTCGGGCTTGTAACGGTTTGTCTCAACCGGTCTTGGGGGTGGCCCGCTCCACGATGGTGGGTAGGTCGAGGCCGGCCGGCAGGGTGCCGAGGGCGGCCCCGCGGTCGCCGGCGACCCGGGAGGCGCAGAAGGCGTCGGCCACCGCCGGGTGGCCGTGGCGGACCAGCAGGGCTCCCTGGAGGAGGACGGCCAGGCGCTCGACGAGGCGCCGGGCGCCGGCCTGGAGGCCGACCGGGTCGGCGGTTGCGGCCAGGTCCCGCTCGACGGCGGCCGCGGCCCGGTCCAGCCGCGGTTCGGCCGCCCTGGCCGGCGCGACCTCGTCCAGCAGCGCCTGGAGGCTCTCGGGCTGCCTGGCCAGCACCCGCAGGACGTCGAGGCTGTTGATGTTGCCGGCACCCTCCCAGAGGGAGTTGAGCGGGGCCTCCCGGTACAGCCGCGGCATCCCGCTCTCCTCGACGTACCCGTTGCCGCCAAGGCACTCCAGGGCCTCGGCGGCCACCGCCTGGGCGCGCTTGCACACCCAGTACTTGGCCGCCGCGGTGGCCAGCCGGCGCAGGGCGGCCTCGGCCGGGTCGTCCGGGGCCCGGTCGAACGCGCCGGCCACCCGCATGGCCAGCATGGTGGCCGCCTCCGACTCCACGGCCAGGTCGGCCAGCACGTTGGTCATCAGCGGCTGGTCGGCCAGCCGGCGGCCGAAGGCGCTGCGGTGGGCGGCGTGGTGGGTGGCCTGGGCGACCGCCTGGCGCATCAGCGCCGCCGACCCGACCACGCAGTCCAGGCGGGTGTGGTTGACCATCTCCAGGATGGCCGCCAGGCCCCGGCCCGGCTCCCCGACCAGCCAGCCGGCGGCGCCGTCCAGCTCGACCTCGGCCGAGGCGTTGGCCCGGTTGCCGAGCTTGTTCTTGAGCCGCTGGAGGTGGAAGCGGTTGCGGGCGCCGTCGGGCAGCACCCGCGGGACCAGGAAGCAGCTGAGGCC
>JBJMHP010000075.1:0-5493 GCA_045807325.1 Actinomycetes bacterium
AGAACTGGTGCGGGTAGTCGTCGACCCGCCGCTCGGGCCTGGGGATGCCGACCAGGCGCAGCAGCTCGATCGTCCGGTCGCGGGCGTCCTTCTTGGAGACCTTCTCGTGGGCCAGGATCATCTCGGCGATCTGGGACCCGACCTTGTAGTAGGGGTGCAGGCTGGACAGCGGGTCCTGGAAGATCATGGCGATCTTCTTGCCGCGGATCTCGCGCAGCTCGTTGGTGTGCAGCTTGAGCAGGTCCCGGCCCTCGAAGAGCACCTCCCCGGTGATCCGGCCGCCCCGAGCAAGGCCCATGATGGCCAGGTTGGTGACGCTCTTGCCAGAGCCGGACTCGCCCACGATCCCCAGGGTCTGGCGCGGGTCGAGCGAGAAGTTGACCCCGTCCACGGCCTTGACGACACCGTCGTCGGTGTCGAACTGGACCCGGAGGTCCTTGACCTCGAGCAGTGCCATGCCCACCTCCCACCGCGCCCCGGCCGCCCGGGGGGCAGGTGCATCATAACTCCTGTCAGACGGCCTTGAACTGCTCGAACGGCTGCCGGCAGCGGTTGCACCAGAACAGCGTCCGGCACAGGGTCGGGCCGAACAGATTCTCCAGGGTGGTGTCGGCCGACCCGCAGTGTGGGCAGGTGGCCCGGGGCGGGGTGATGATGGTCGTGAACAGCGGCCCGTCGGAGCTCGGGGCCGGGCCTGGCGGGGCGAAGCCGCTGTCGTGCAGCTTGCGGCGGCCCTCGTCGGTGATCCGGTCGGAGGTCCAGGGCACGGCGAAGGTCATCTCGACCTCGACCACCGGGGCCATCCCGGCCAGGCGCTCGGCCACCGAGGACCGGATCAGCTCCAGGGCCGGGCAGCCGACGAAGGTCGGCAGCAGCTCGACCCGGAGCCGCTCGCCGTCGAGCTCGACCGCGTGGACCAGGCCCAGGTCGACCACCGACACCACCGGGATCTCCGGGTCCGGGACCTCGGCCAGGGCCTCCCAGACCTCGGTCTCGCTGAGCGTTCTCACCTGGTTCTCACCTGGCTCTCACCTGGTTCTCACCTGATTCTCACCAGACGGCCTCCGGGTCGGACCGGCGGACCATGGTGAACTGCTCCCACAGCCAGCGGAAGTCGTCGGACCGCTCCGGCCCCCGGCACCCGGTCGGCGGGGTCGCCGGCGCCGGTGGCAGGCCGAGGCGCTCCAGCTCGGGGGCCAGGCCGGCCAGCCAGCGCCGCCGGACCGCGGCCAGGGGCTCGGCCAGGACGCCGGCCTCGACCAGCAGGTCGTCGCCCTCGACCCCGGCCAGCACGCACAGGGCGTCGGGCCACAGCCGCTCCATGGCCGCGACCAGCCGCGAGCGGGGCTCCTGGCCGCCGGTGGCCAGCCGCTCCAGCCAGGCGTGCATGTGCAGCAGGTGGTAGGTCTCCTCGCGGCGCATCTTGGCCACCACCGCGGCCAGGGGCGCGTGGGCGGACGCCACCAGGGCGTCGAGCCGGGCCGCGTCGGCCGTGTCGTACAGGAACCGGCGGGCCACCGAGAACGCCCAGTCGGTCCGGGGATGGTCGAGCAGCCGGGCGTGCCGGTACTCCTCCGGCCGCCGCCCGAAGGCCAGCTCGTCCGGGTCGCCCCCCTCCAGGTCGGCCAGCAACTGGTAGAGGGCCTGGGCATGGCCGATCTCGTCCTGGGCCAGCGACGCGAAGGCCACGTCCTCCTCGAGGATCGGCGCGATCCCGGTCCACTCGCTGTCCCAGAACCCGAGCACGAACTCGTCATCGGCCATGGCCAGCAGGAGATCGGCGAGCGCGGCACGCACGGGACCATCGAGGGCCTGGGCGGTCATCGCTCGGCCTCCTCGGCCTCGGTGCCGGCCCTGGCCCTCGCGGTGGCCAGCTTGGCCTTGATCTCGGTGGAGTAGCCGGCCGGCTTCTTGAACGAGCGGTCGAACGGCGGCTGGAGCAGGTCCGGGTCGTCCAGGTCGACGATGGCCGCCCGGGGCACGATCCACAGCCGCACCGACTCCTGGCGGCGGCCGTAGAACTCGCGGGCGTAGTGGCTGGCCAGCTCGGGGTCGGGGGCGAGCAGGTTGCCGGCGTGCTGCATGGCCCCGCCCTCCCGCTCCCGGCGGAAGACCTCGTAGACCTGCATCGGCTGGCCGGCCATGGTCAGGCGGCCACCGGCGCGGCCAGGACGGTGTCGCGCACCCACTGGGTCTGGGCGTAGCTGAGCCGGCGCAGCTCCAGCCGCGCCGCCGAGCGGGGGCCGTGGCCGGTGACCACGGCGTACAGCTCCTTCCAGTCGGGCTCGGTGTAGAGCCAGCGCCCGGTGTCGGGGTCCTGGCGCAACTCCGGGTCCGGGATTCCGAGGCCGATCTCGCGGATGCGGGGCACGTAGACGCTCAGGAACTCCTGGCGCAGGGTCTCGTTGTCCTTGTTCTTGATCCGCCATGCCAGGTCGCGGTCCTTGACCGGGTCGGTCCGGGGCCCGTGCATCTGCATCAGCGGCCCCCACCAGCGCTCCAGCGCGTCCTGGACCAGCGCCCGCTGCCGGGCGGTGCCGTTCACCATGGTCAGGACCACGTCCCGGCCGTGGAGGATGTGGACCGACTCCTCCCAGCAGATCTTCTTCATCGTCCGCCCGTACGGGGCGTAGCTGGACTCGCGCAGCGCCTGCTGGGCCACGATCGCGGCCGCGTCGACCAGCCAGGCGATGATGCCGACGTCGGCCCAGCTGAACGTCGGGTAGTGGAACACGTTGTGGAACTTGGTCTTGCCGGCCAGCAGGTCGGCCAGCATGGCCTCGCGCGGCTTGCCCAGGTCCTCGGCCACCCGGTACAGCAGCTGGGCGTGGCCGACCTCGTCCTGGATCTTGGCCGACAGGGCGAGCTTGCGCTTGAGGGTGGGCGCCCGCAGGATCCACTCCCGCTCGGGCAGCACGCCCATCAGCTCGGAGTTGGCGTGCATCTCCACGAACCGGCAGACGGCCCGGCGGTACTCCTCGGGCATCCAGTCGGTGGCCTCGACCTTGCCGCCCGAGGCCACGTGCCGGTTGAACTCCTGGACCCGCCTGGAATCGCTCATGGTGTCCTCTCAGATGGCTGGAGCCCGCTCAGGAAGAGATCGGCGTAGTGCTCGGCGAGGGCGTCGGGGGCGAGAGCCCCGTCCGGCCGGTACCAGTGGGCCATGGCGTTCATGGCCGAGAGGATGAAGACGGCGGCCAGCTTGGGGTCGGGCGTGGCCAGCTCGCCCGCGGCCACCCCCTCGGCCACCACGCGCTCGAAGTAGGCCTGGTAGGCGGCCCGCGAGCGGGTGACCGCGGCGCGGCGCTCCTCACCGAGGAAGGTCCACTCGAACAGGAACACCTTGGCCCGCTCGCGGCCGCCGGTGACCACGTGGACATGGGCGGCGATCATCTCCCGCAGCCGCTCGGCCGCCGGCCCCGGCCGCTCGGCGACCGGGCGGACGGCGGCGTGGAATTCCTCGGCCGCCTCCTCGACGATGGCCGCCAGCACCGCCTCCTTGGAGGGGATGTGGGCGTACAGGCTGCCGCCCTGCAGGTCGAGTGCTCGGGCGATGTCGCGCATGCTGGTCGCGGCGTAGCCATGGGAGCTGAACAGGGCGCTGGCCACGTCCTCGATCTGGCGCCGTCGGGTCTGCACCTGGTGCTCCTAACGAACGGTTGTTAGGGACCATAGCAGGGCGGCCTCGCCCCGGCAACGAAACAGCCACGGATGCCCCGATATCGCCCGAACCGGCCGGAGCCGGGTGGTGGCGCGGCTATGGTGTGCCCCGCCGCCACGGGGAGGAGCCGGTCATGCGCGACAACGTCGCCCTGTCCTGGAACACCGCCGCGCTGGAGGCCGTCCGCCGGACCCGCATGGGCCCCCCGATCGCGGCCAGGGCCCTGCATGTCCTGCACGCGGCCATGTACGACGCCTGGGCGGCCCACGACGAGGTCGCCTTCGGGAGCCGCCTCGGGGACAGGCTGCGCCGGCCGCCGGCCGACCGGACCGAGGCGGCCAGGCGGGAGGCGGCCAGCTTCGCCGCCCACCGGGCCCTGGTCGACCTGTTCCCCTCCGAGGTGGCCGGCCTTTCCAAGCTGCTGGGCGAGCTCGGCCACGACCCCGACGCCGTCGGGCCCGAGGGCTCGCCGAGCGCCGTCGGCGTCCTGGCCGCCCGGGCGGTGCTCGCCTTCCGCCACGGCGACGGGGCCAACCAGCTCGGCGACCTCGGCCGCGGTCCCGGCCGGCTGGCCGAGCCGTACGCCGACTGGACCGGCTACCGGCCGGTCAACGAGCCGATGCGGCTGCTCGACCCCAACCGCTGGCAGCCGCTGCCCACCCCCGACGGGGCCGGACAGCGCTTCCTGGTCCCCCACTGGGGCCTGGTGGCGCCCTTCGCGCTGGCGGCCGGCTGGGAGCTGCGGCCGCGGGGGCCGCGGCGCCACCCCGGCCCCGGCTTCCTGGCCCAGGCCGCCGAGCTCCTGGCCGACAGCGCCGGGCTGACCGACGAGCACAAGGCCATCGCCGAGTACTGGGCCGACGGCCCCGACACCGAGACCCCGCCCGGCCACTGGTGCCTGCTCGCCCAGGCGGTGTCGGCCAGGGACGGCCACGGCCTGGACGAGGACGTGCGGCTGTTCTTCGCCCTCACCGGGGCGTTGCTGGACGCCGGCATCGCCTGCTGGGACGCCAAGCGGACCTACGACTCGGTCCGGCCGGTCACGGCCATCCGGTCCCTGTTCGCCGGCCAGGAGGTGCCGGCCTGGGGCGGCCCGGGGCAGGGGACGCGCCGCATCCGGGGCGAGGCGTGGCAGCCCTACCTCGCCACCCCGCCGTTCCCCGAGCATCCCTCGGGGCATTCCACCTTCAGCGCCGCCGGGGCCGCGGTGCTGGCCGCCTTCACCGGCTCCGACCGCTTCGGGGCGAGGGTGACCATCCCGGCGGGCAGCTCACGGGTCGAGCCCGGCATCACCCCGGCGGTCGACGTCGTCCTGTCCTGGCCGACCTTCACCGACGCCGCCGACCAGGCCGGCCGGTCCCGCCGCTACGGCGGCCTCCACTTCAAGGCCGGCGACCTGGTCGGCCGGGCCCTGGGGGCCATGGTCGGGGCCAGGGCCTGGCGGGCCGCCGCCGACCTGTTCGCCGGCCGCCCTCGCCGCGCCGCCTGAGCCGGCCGGTCAGGGCAGGGGGTCGTCGGGCAGGTCGCGGGCGGCGGCCACCCGGCCGCGCTCCAGGCCCGAGCGGTACCGGCGCAGCATCGTCCTGACCTGCTCGGGCGACCGGGGGGAGACCTGGCGGACGGGGTGGACGGGATGCCCGGGGCCGCCGGCGGCCAGGTCGGGGGCCAGGCTGGTGTGCGGGGCCCGCCTGGGCAGGGGCGGGTCGGCCTCGGGGACGTCCGGCGCCTCGCGACGCAGGGGCAGGCTGGCCACGACCAGCCGCTCGGGGAGGAGGACGGTGGCCGTCACCCCGCCCCGGGGCGAGCGGGCCAGCCGCACGTCGATGTCGTGG
>JBJMHP010000076.1:0-14720 GCA_045807325.1 Actinomycetes bacterium
CGACCAGCAGCCGCCCGACCCCGGCGCCGGCCAGCAGCACCAGGGCCCAGGCATAGGCCCAGGTGTCGAACCGGTCGGTGGCGTTCTGGACCAGCAGCACCAGCCCGGCCATGGCGACCACCCCGCCGGCCATGGCCAGCACCTCGCCCAGCCGGCCGGGCGCGGCCAGCCCCAGCCCCAGCAGGCCGAGTCCCGGGACGATCACGAACACCGGCCAGCCGACCCGCCCCAGGTCCAGGTCCATGGCCTGGCCGAGCAGGACCAGGACCCCGAGCAGCAACAGCAGCCCGCCGACCGCCGTCTCCGCGCCACGCCACCGCCGTCCACCGTCGTTGTCCATGATCGCCTCCCACCCGGGTCCGAGTACCGCTGAGGTGATGCTGGCAGGGGCCGGGGACCCGGTCATCACCCTCGCCGGGGAGATCCGTTCCGACGTCCCTCCCCCGCCAGGGGGAGGGACAGCCGGCCGGCCAGGTCGCTGAGCAGCTGCGGCCAGTGCCGGTAGCCGGTGTCGGTTCCGAAGCCGACCAGGACCAGGTCGTCCTCGGGCACCACGTAGATGTGCTGGCCGTACCTGGCCCCTGGCGAAGAACGCCGCCGGGCGGGCGGGAGAACCGGAACCGGGCCGGCCCGGCGACGATCGGGCGGGCCGGGAAGCGGGCGTGGTCGCCCCCGTCCGACTCGCCCCAGAGGATCGCCCGGGCCGGCTGCGAGCGGGAGGTGGACGCGGCCAGCGCCGCACAGCCCAACCCGGCCACCGCCAGCACGGCAGCCAGGGGCGATGAGCGGCGACCGGCGCGACCGACCCAGGGTCGCCTCCTCAGTCCTGGTGGAGGTTGACGAGGTTGCCGCAGGTGTCGTCGAACACCGCGTCCATGCCGCCGTACTCCATCCTGGCCGGCTCCCTGACGAACACCACGCCGTTGGCCTTGAGCCGTTCGGCGTCCCGCCGGCAGTCGTCGGTGCGCAGCGAGAGCACCGGGCGACCGATGGCCCGGCTCGCCTCCCGGAACGCCCGGGCCGGCTCGTCGGTCAGGTGCAGCGCCAGCTCCACCCCGTCGGGCTCCTCGGGGGAGACCACGGTCAGCCAGCGTTCGTCCGGCCCGTAGGGGGCGCTGGTCTTGACCTGGAGCCCGAGCACCTCGGTGTAGAACCGCTCGGCCCGGTCCTGGTCGTCGACGAAGATGCCGGTGATCCCGATCCGCATCATCTTCCCTTCCTCTCCCCGGTTGTCCGGTCGTCGATGAACTTCCGCACCGCGGTCAGCACCCTGGGGGCCTGGTCGCCGAACTCCAGCAGGCTGGTGCCGTGGCCCCCGCCCGGGACGACCAGCAGCTGCTTGTCCCGGACCCTGGCCGCGCCGTACAGCGTCCGCGCCTGGGCGGCGAACTGCTGGTCGTCGGCGCCGACGACCAGCAGCACCGGCACCCGCAGCCGCCGCATCGCCGCCGTGGCGTCCACCCCGCCGAAGCTCGAGGGGCCGGACAGGCGCACCACCCCGGCGACCGGGGGGCGGACCCGCGTCGCCGCCGACAGCACCGCCGTCCCGACCATCGAGGAGCCGACCAGGACGATCCGGTCGGCCCCGCGGCGGCGCAGCTGCTGGGCGGCGGCGACCACGTCGGTGTCGATCCGGTCGTCCCCCGACCCGGGCTCGGAGTCCCCGAACCCGGCGAAGTCGAAGGCCAGCACCTGGTAGCCGCGGCTGGCGAACGCCCTGGCCAGGGGGACCCACTCGCACAGGTCGCTGCCGAGCTGGTGGCCGAGCACCACCCCGGCGCGGCCGGCGCCAAGGGCCACCCCGGCCAGGGTCGCCCCGGTGCCGGTCCTGAACCGGACCACCCTGCCCTGCTCGGCCGCGGACAGGCACGACCTGGAGACCGCGGCCACGGTGGTGGGCGGGGCCGGGGCGGTCGCCGAGCTCGCCGGCCCCTGACCGGCCGGGGCCGCATCCCGGCCGTTCCCGCAGCCGGCCGCCAGGACGAGCGCGGCCAACAGCGTCCATCCGCGCCGGCGGTGCCGGCCGCCGGGCCCGGAGGTCATGCCGGCTCGCCCCGGTCGCGGGCGGTGCGGTACCGGAGCAGCACGATGCCGGAGCGGAACGGCCGGGTCTCGGCCAGGCGGAGCCGTGGCACGCCGGTGGCGTCGGCGAACAGTCGCCGGCCCCGGCCGAGCACCACCGGGTAGACGAACAGCCGGTACTCGTCGACCACGTCCCCCGCGACCAGCTCGGGCATCAGCGACATGCTGCCCGTGGCGACGATGCCCTTGCCCGGCTGCGCCTTCAGCCTCTGGACCTCCTCCAGCAGGGGCCCGCGCAGCACGGTCGAACGCTCCCATGCCGGGTCCTGGAGGGTTCGCGAGACGACGTACTTGTGCGCCTCGTTGAGGTGGTCACGGACGCCGGTGACGTCGCCGGTCTGCAGCGGCCAGTAGCCGCGCATCTGCTCGAACGTCACCCGCCCGAAGAGGAGGGCGTCAGTGGTCGCCATCCCGTCGCGCACCGCCTCGATGAGGTCCGACTGGTCGGTCCCCTCCCCGTCCGAGGGGTCGAACCAGCCCTCGGCGGCATCGATCACGCCATCGAGGGTGATGTTCTGGGTGACGATCAGCTCCTGCATGACCCTCGCCTCCGTTCATCGGCCGTCTGTGTCGGTATCCTCGCCGGCCGGTGCTCCGGCGACCAGGTCGGAGAGCACCCGGAGCAGTTCCAGCCACCCGTCGAAGGCGAGCGGCTCGGCCTCGCCGGTCGCGGCCGTCCCGGCCAGGGGCTTGGTGCGCTCGACCCAGACGCGGATCAGCACGCCGGCCGCTCCTTCCCCACGGTCCCTGTGTCCCTCGGGCGTTCAGCGGGGGTGCACGGGTGTTCAGCGCTCCCAGCGGATCGGGGCCCGCGGGTCGGGGGTGTAGGAGCAGTAGCGGCCGGTGCGGATGGTCGAGGACAGGTGCTCGCCAAGGGCCGGATGGGCCCTGGCCAGGTTGGCCATGGCGGCGCGGATCGCCCTGGTCGTGTTCAGCCGGGCGCGCTCGGCGTGGGAGGCCGCCCGCCGGTCGCGGCCGCCCAGCCCGACCGCCCGGGCCAGCTCGGCCGCCAGGAAGTCGAGCTCGGCCCGGGCCCTGGCCGCCCTGACCGGGTCGTTGCCGGACCGCGCCTCCTCCAGGTCGGCCCGCAGCTCGCCCAGCCGGGCCTTGTAGGCCGCCTTTGCGGTGGCGTCCAGCAGCGTCCCGGCGTCGCCGAGGTCGGGGTGCGCCGCCAGCTCGCCGGCCCCGGCCCGGCCCCTCGAGCCCGGGGCCGCCGCTCCCGCGGGCCGGCAGTCGGCGGCCTCGAGGTCGACGGCGAGCAGCTCCCGCGCCGGATGGTGAGGAGCCGGGCCAGGTGGCGAAGGCCCTTGGTGTCCTTCAGGCGGACCACTGAGCCCTCGTAGGCGACGGTCCAGTACTCGCCCTCCCGGCGGAACACGGTCCCGGCGACCTCCGGCCGGGCCGCCTCGGCGGGCCCTCCCTCGGACGTCGCCGCCGCCTGGGCCGCCTGGAGGGCCCGGGCCCCGTCGGCGACGACGGCCATCCCCAGGGCGTCGGCGGCCGCCAGCGCCTGGTCCAGGAGCTCCAGCGCCCGGTGCCGGTCGCCGGCCTGGCCTCGGGCCAGCAGCGTGCGGCCGTACTCGTAGCGGGCCCGGGCCAGCAACGGGCGGGCGCCCAGCCGCTCGTGGGCGGCGACCGCCGCCTCCAGGTGCTCGCCCGCCTCGTCCCACCGCGACGTCAGGGTCGCCAGCAGGCCCAGGTAGAGCGACGCCGACCCCAGGCAGACGACCGGGTGGGGCATGGTCCCGACGACGACCTGGGCCCGGTACGGCAGCAGCGCCCGGTACAGGCGGTCGCCGGCCGCCGCCTCCTGGAGCCGCACCGCCGCCAGCGCGGCCAGAGCCACCGCGGGTAGCCAGTTGCCGTCGCGAGGTCGCCTGGCCAGCTCGTCGACCCGGGCCGGCAGCGCCCCCGGTTCGGTGTCGCCGGCGACGGGCCGACCCTGGTCCCAGCGGAGCATGTCGAGGAGGCCGTGGTAGGCGGAGCCGGTGTTCGGGCCGTCCGGCTGGAGCGAGCGGGCCAGCTCGGCCAGCCGCTCCGCCTCCTCCAGGGAGCCCCGCAGCAGCGCCCACATGGCCCGCATGGTGGTCGCCAGCCACTGGTGGGCCGGCATGCGGAGCTCCTCGGCCAGCCCGGCGCAGGCGGAGATGTCGGCCGCCACCGTCCGGGCGTCGCCCGACTGGAGGGAGCTGGTGGCCCGCCGGCAGCGGCCGGCCAGCTCCAGCTCCCGGTCGCCGGCCGCCCGTCCCAGCCGCAGCAGCTCCTCGGCGATGGCCGAGCGCTCCTCCAGCCCGTCTGGTCCCCACACGGTCATCCACCGTGCCCGCAGCGCGCCCGAGAGCGAGTCGGTGTCGCCGAGGCGTCGGGCCAGCTCGACCGCCTCCCGGCTGACCGGCCCGGCCGGCTCGGTCTCGTCCGAGAAGGTCAGCTCCAGCGACAGCCGGGCCAGCAGCCGCGCCCGCAGCGGGCCGTCGGTGGCCGGCAGCGCCTCCAGGGCCTCCCGCAGCAGCTCGACGAGCCGCCGGTTGACCTCCCCTCCCCTGAGCTCGCGCTGCCCGTAGCCCAGGGCGGCCTGGGCCAGCAGCTCGCTCGACCCCAGCTTCCTGGCCAGCTCGGCCGCCTCCAGGCAGCTCATCTCCGCCTCGCGGTACCGGCCCGCCCGGGCCTGGGCAGCGCCGAGGCGCAGCAGCAGCCGGCAGCGGCCCGGGTCGTCGGGGCCGGCGAACCGCAGGGCCTCGAGGGCCCGCCGGTAGTGGGCGTCGGCCTCCTCGTAGGCGTGCAGGCCCATGGCCCGCTCGCCGGCCTCGCGGGCATACGCCAGCGCCTTGGCGGCGTCGCCGGCCGCGGCGGCCTGGGCGAAGTGGTGGGCGAGTTCGGCCACGTGGGCCCCGGAGACGGTGCCGTGCCGGCCCTCGATGGCCTCGCCGACCCGCCGGTGCAGGTCCACCCGGGCCGGGATGGGCAGCCGCTCGTAGAGCACCTCGCGGAGCAGGGCGTGGGAGAAGCGGTACCGGCCGACCGCCCCCGTCTTCTCGGCCACCACGTCCAGGGCGGCCGCCTCGGACAGCCCGGCCAGGACGCGCTCGGCCGGCAGCTCGCAGGCGGGCCCGACCAATGACAGGTCGAAGGTGTGGCCCACCACGGCAGCCGCCGACAGTACCAGCACGGCGTCGGCGGACAGCGGGGCCAGCCGCCGCCCGATCACCGTCCGCACGCTCCCGGACAGGGGCACGCGGAGCCGGCCGGGGTCGGCCAGGGTGACGTCGGTGGCCAGCAGCCGCACGGTCTCGCGGACGAACAGCGGGTTGCCCTCGGTCGCCTCGTGGACGGCGGCGGCCATCGTCTCCGACGGCGTGGTCCCGGAGATGGCCTCGATGAGCTCCCGCACCTCCCGCCGGTCCAGGCCCTGGAGCCGGAGCAGGTGGCCCTCCCGGACCAGCTGCCCCATGGCGTCGCCGATCCCGTGCATGCGGTCGGCGGTCACGTCGCGGTACGTCCCGACCACCAGCAGCCGGGCGCCGTGGACGTCCTTGACCAGGAACTCCAGCAGCAGCAGGGAGGCGTCGTCGGCCGCCTGCAGGTCCTCCATGACCAGCACCAACGGCCGGGCCGCGGCCGACCGCCGCAGGACCCCACAGATGGCCTCGAACAGCGAGAAGCGGGCCGCCTCGGACGGGGGCGACGGCGCCGGCGGGGGCGGCCCCGTCCCGAGCCGCTCGCCCAGCTCCGGTACCAGCTGGGCGACCGGGGCGGCTCCCGCGCCCGGCCGGGCGGCCAGGGCCTGGTCGTCGAGGTCCTCGGCCAGGGCCCGGAGCACCTGGGCCCACGGCCAGAACGGCGGCGCGCCCCCGCCCTCCCAGCAGCGGACCCACAGCACCCGGGCCCCCCGCGTGGTCGCGTGCCCGGCCAGGTGCTCGGCCAGCCAGGTCTTGCCGATCCCGGGCTCGCCCGCGACCAGCAGCAGCCGCATCCGCCCACCGATCGCGTCCTCGAGGCCGGCCACCAGGTCGGCGACTTCCCGGTCGCGCTCCACGAACGCCCGCCCGCTCCCCGGCGGGCCGGGTCCTCCTTGTCGACCATCGCGCAGGCCAGCCTAACGCCAGGCCCCCACGCCCGGAACGCCCCTGGGGGTCAGGCGATGCCGGCGGGGGTCACCAGCGGGGCGGGCGCCAGCCGGCGCGGCCCCGGCGGCCGAAGAAGAAGAAGAAGATCCAGAGCAGCGGCCAGGGGAAGAACCAGACGCCGCGGGTGAGCACGGCGAAGACGACCAGGGCGGCCAGGATCACCACGAGGGGCAGCAGCCAGGCGAGCTCCGGCGGGGCGGCGGGACGACGGCGTGGGGGCGGCCCGGCCGGCGGCCGGCCGTGTCCCTGGCTGGCCCGCCACTCGGGCGGGAGGTCGGCGACCAGCCGGTCCAGCTCGCCGCGGGTGCGGGCGGCCAGGGCGGTGTCGAGCCGCTCGTCCACCTCCTCGAGGGTGAGGTAGCCGGCCGCGTGGGCCTCCTTGAGCAGGTCGGCGACGCGGTTGCGGTCGGCGTCCCCGACCCGGTAGCCGCCGGCGCCCTCCAGTTCGGTGCCCATTGGATCCTCCTCGTCCGTCGGTTCCAGTGTAAGTCTGTAAGCGGCAACGTCAACGGCTGCGACCAGGCACCCTATGCGGGTGGGCTTCGACGGCATGGTGGTGCTGGTCACGGGCGGCTCCCGGGGAATCGGGCGCGCCGTGGCCGAGCAGTTCGCCGCCCAGAGGGCCACGGTCGCCGTCCAGTTCCGGGCCGCCCGGCAGGCGGCCGACGACACCGTGGCCGCCCTCCCCGGCGGCGGCCACCTGGCCCTCCAGGCCGACCTGGCCGACCCCGTCCAGGCGCGGTCGCTGGCCGAGCGCGTCCTCGGCCGGCTGGGCCGCATCGACGTGCTGGTCAACAACGCCGGGATCTACCGGGAGCACCCGATCCTGGCCACGACCTACGAGGAGTGGGGGCGGATCTGGCGGGAGACGATCGAGACCAACCTCATCGGGCCGGCGAACCTGCTGCACGCCGTCGTCCCCTCCATGGTGGCCGCGGGCGGGGGCCGGATCGTCAACGTCTCCTCGCGGGGCGCGTTCCGGGGCGAGCCCGACCACCCGGCCTACGGGGCCAGCAAGGCCGGGCTGAACAGCCTGGGCCAGTCGATGGCGCGGGCCCTGGGCCGCCACGGGATCTACGTGACCACGGTCGCCCCCGGGTTCGTCGACACCGACATGGCCGCCCCGTTCCTCCAGGGCCCGGCCGGCGACAGCATCCGCGCCCAGAGCCCGCTCAACCGGGCCGCGACCGCCGAGGAGGTCGCCCGCGTGGTCGTGTTCCTGGCCAGCCCTGGAGCCGAGTACCTGACCGGCGCCATCGTCGACGTCAACGGCGCCTCCTACCTGCGGACCTGAGCGGTCTCCTAGGGGTGGGGGCGGGCGCTGGGGTCGAGGTCGCCGGTGATGTAGCGCTGGATGGTCGGCCCGACCGTGGCCGCGACCGTCTGGCCAGGGGTTGAGGCGAGCGGCTCGACCCGCAGGATGTAGCGGGCCACGGCCAGGCCGAAGATCTGCGAGAAGACCAGGTTGGCCCGCAGCTCGGCGTCCTGTGTGCCGAGGGCGGCGGCGACGCGGCCGAACAGCTCGCGCACGGCGAACTCCCGCAGCAGGGTGGCGGCGTGCTCGTCGGTGACGGCCGAGCGGATCAGCCCGATGAAGACGTCGCGGTTGGCGGCGTGGTCCCAGATCGCCAGGAAGGTGCCGATCAGGCGCTCGCCGATCCCCTCGGGCTCGCCGGCCAGCAGCGTCTGCACCAGCTCGGCCGGGTTGACCGGCAGCTGCATGGCCGCGGCGAACAGCTCGGTCTTGGTGCCGAAGAAGTAGTGGACCAGGGCCGGGTCGACGCCGGCGCCCCGGGCCACGTTGCGGATCGTGGTGCGGTCGTAGCCGTGCTGGGCGAACTCGCGCCGCGCCGCCTCCAGGATGGCGTCGCGGGTGCCGCTCTCGCCCGGCCGCCGCCCCGTCCTGCCGGTCGTCCTCCCCGCGGCCATCAGGCCACGCCGGCGTGGTCGGGGGCCGGCGCCTCCGGCTCCCCGCCACCGCTGAGCGCCACGAAGGTCTCCTCGAAGGTGGCCGGCACGGCCCGCACGTCGGCCGCGACCCCGGCCGCCTCGAGCACCGCGCCGACCTGCCGCGGGTCGGCGTCCGGGACGCGGAGGCGGCGGCCGACCAGGGCGGCCGGCAGCCCGGCCCGGTCCAGGGCGGCGAAGGCCTCCGCCCACCGTTGGGGACGGACCTCGACGGCGGTGGCGTCGCCGACGATCTCGGCCATGCCGCCGACGGCCACGACCCGTCCGGCGGCCATGACCACCAGGCGGTCGCACTGCTCGGCCTCGCTCATGAAGTGGGTGCTGACCAGCACCCCGGCGCCGGTCACGGCGGCCTCCCTGATGGTCTCCCACAGCCGCGCTCGGCCGAGCGGGTCGACGCCGGAGGTGGGCTCGTCCAGCACCAGCAGGTCCGGGTGGTGGGCGAGGACGGCGGCGAACGCGACTCGCCGCCGCAGGCCCAGCGGCAGCTCGGCGACCAGGTCGCCGCGGACGGCCTCGAGGGTGGGGTCCAGCCGCTCGGGCGCCCGGGCGCCGAACGCGCCCGCGGCGAACACCAGGTTCTCGGCCACGGTCAGGTCCTCGTACAGTCCCAGGCCCTGGGGGACGTAGCCGAGGCGGGCGCGGGTGCGGCGCGAGGGCGGCTCGCCGAACAGCCGGATGGTGCCGCCGCTCGGGGGCAGCAGGCCGAGGATCAGCCGCATCAGCGTGGTCTTGCCGGCCCCGTTGGCGCCCAGGAGCCCGACCACCTCGCCGGGCTCGACGGTCAGGTCGACACCGTCGACGGCGACGACCTCACCGAAGCGCTTGCGCGCCCCGGCCACGTCGACGAGGCTCATGCCGCCGCCTCCCCGGTCCCGTGCGGCAGCCGTTCCAGCTCGGCGACGATCACCGCATCCTCCAGGTCGAGCTCGGCGCGGGTCGCGCCGGGCGGGACCGTGCCGTCCGGGGACCAGGTCCGCCAGCGTGTGCCGCGTAGCCAGGAGCGCTCCGGGTCGAGCCGGGCCGCCGAGGCGACCACCACGCCGGGGGTGCGGGCGACGACCTCCTCGGGCGACCCCTCCAGCAGCACCTGTCCGTCGGACAGGATCACCACCGTGGCGGCCCGCTCCGCCTCGTCGACATAGCAGGTGGCCACCACCACCGCCGCGCCGGCGGCGGCCGCCCCGGCGATCAGCCGCCACAGCTGGGCGCGGCTGACCGGGTCGATGCCGGTGGTCGGCTCGTCCAGCACCAGCAGCTCCGGCTGGTGGAGCAGGGCCATGGCCAGGGCGAGCTTCTGACGCATCCCGCCCGACAGCTGACCGCCGAGCCGGCTCCGGGCCGCGCCCAGCCCGGTGCGTTCCAGCAGCTCGTCGGCGCGCCGGGCGGCCTCGGGGCCGCGCACGCCGTAGGCGCGGGCGCTGAAGGCGAGGTTCTCGTCCACGGTCAGGTCGCGGTAGACCGCCTCACCGGCCGGCATGTAGCCGATGCGGTGCTCGTCGGGCCGCCGCACGCTGCCGCCGGCCGGTGCGATGGCGCCGGCCAGCACCCGCAGCACGCTGGACTTGCCGGCGCCGTCCCCGCCGACCAGGGCGGCGATCGTGTGCCCGGGGACGGAGAAGCTGACGCCGTCGACGGCTTCCCGGCTGCCATAGCGGACCCGCAGGTCGGTGACGCCGTAGCCGCTCATCGGGCACCCGCCGGGACGGTGGTGGACTCCTCGGCCGCCCCCGTCTCGGCCCGGCCGCCGGGGGCGAGGTCGCGGCGGAAGCGGATCAGCGCCAGGCCGAAGACGGCCACGCCGAGGACGGCCAGCATGGTGAGCGGGAGCACGAGCGCGTCGATGGGGGTGCCGCGGACCATGACCCCGCGTGAGAGCTGGATGAAGTAGGTCAGCGGCAGGAGGTACCCGATCCAGCGCACCCCCGCCGCCATCGAGTGCAGGGGGAACAGCAGCCCCGACAGCAGGATCTGGGGCAGCACCGTCATGAACGCCAGCTGGATCGCCTGGCCCTGGTTCTGCGACACCGTGGAGATGAGCACCCCCAGCCCCAGGGTGACGAACAGGAACAGTGTCGCGCCCAGGGCCAGGGTCAGCACCGAACCGCGGAAGGGCACGTCGAACAGGGTGTTGCCGACAATGGTGATCACCGTCAGGTCGATGGCGGCGATCAGGAAGTAGGGCAGGATCTTGCCGATGAACACGTCGGCGGGGCGGAACGGCATCACCGCCAGCTGCTCCAGGGTGCCGGCCTGGCGCTCGCGGACCACCCCGAGGCTGGTCGCCACCACGCCGATGAACACCAGGATGACCCCGACCAGCCCGGGAACCATGATCACCGAGGTTTTGAGATCCGGGTTGAACAGCACCTCCGGCTGGGGCGCCGGCTGGCCGGCCTGGGCGGCCGCCTGGCCCAGGGCGCTGACCGCGGCTCGGGCGGCGAACAGGTCGGAGCCGTCGATCAGGGCCTGCGGCTGGCCGCCGGCGACGGTGACGATCGCCGCCTGGGCGCGGCCGTCGCGCAAGATGTCCACGGCGTCCTCACGGGTGGAGGCGGGCTCGACCCGGTCGACCACGAACGGGGCCCGCAGCCGGTCGGCCGCCGCCTGGGCGTCAGGGCCGACCACCACCGTCTTGATCTCGGTGACGTCGAAGCTGGCCGCGTAGCCGAACACGATCAGCAGGACCAGCGGCATCACGATCATCATCGCGACCGTGCGGCGGTCGCGGCGCAGCTGGCGGAACTCCTTTTGCACCATCGCCCACATGCGGCACCCTCCACGGACAGAAACTCAACGCTTGATGAAGTCTACGGGCGTTGAAGTACCGGGTCAACGGCCCCACGTATCCCGGTTTGACGTCCGGGCCGCTATCCTTGGGGCACGCGAAGGGGAGTATCCGCGTGCGGTCCACCGTCAGCACGGCATCGAGCCCGGTGCGACCGGCCCGGCAGGGTGGAGAGACCTTCGGCAGCAGCCAGCTAGCAGGAGGACTCCATGGCATCGGTCACCAAGCTCATCAAGGACTTCGCCCGCAGCCCCAAGGGCCAGCAGCTCATCGAGCAGGTCAAGGAGCAGGCCAGCAAGCCCGAGAACCGCCGCAAGCTCGAGGAGCTGCGCCGGCGCTACGTCAAGCGGGGCTAGTCGAGCAGGGCCGCGGCGGCGCGGAGCAGCTGGCGGTTGCCGTCGGTGAGGTCGGCCCGGGTGAGGTGGTGGACGCTGTCGGCGATGACGCCGATGTCCTCAAGGGGGAGGCCGGCCTGGTCGCCAACGCGGGTGGCGCGGCGGACGGCGACGGTGAAGGAGCCGCCGGCGGTGGGGAGGACGGGCCCGTGGTCGGTGTCGCCGAGGCGTTGGGCGATCTGGGCGGCCGTCCACACGTTGGCGCCGCCGGCGCCGGTGGTGGCGCTGGTGCCGAGGACGGGGCCGAGCCGGTTGTCCTGGAACCCGGCGGCGAAGATGTCGGCCGCGCTGTAGGTGAGGGCGTCGACGATCAGGACGACCGGGCCGCGGTAGCGCCGCTCCCGGGGGAGCTCGTTGGCCTGCCGCTCGCCGGTCAGGGGGAGGGCCTGGGAGTAGGGCTCGCCGGTCCCCACGGCCAGCTGCAGCGACGGGGTCCAGCGGCCGAGCTGGTCGGGGTCGGCGTGGCTCATGGCCAGGGTGAGGGTGGTGTTGGCCAGGGAGAACCCGGCCGGGAGGACATGGCCGGTGGTGAAGACCTGGAGCAGCAGCTCGGCGGTGGGGACGTTCCCGCCGGGGTTGCCGCGCAGGTCCAGGACCAGGCCGTGCGGGGGGAGCAGGCCGGCCAGGCGGCTGGCCTCGTCGCGGACCCCGGTCGCGTCGGGGTCCGCGAAGGGCCAGACCCGCAGGTAGCCGTGGCGGCGGTTGAGAGGCCGGGCGGCGAACACCTTGGGCCGGCTGGTGGGGATCCAGGGATCGGTCGGCTGCCGGGGCGCGTACAGCTCACGGCGGGCCGCCTGGACTGCCTGGCCGTCGGGGTCCTGGGCGAAGGTCAGGGCCGCCTCGGCGGTGTCGCCGCCGGCGTCCTCCTGGTCGCCGGTGTCGATGACCCGCCAGCGGAAGCTCTGGTGGGCGGTGCCGCGGCCGCTGCGGTAGGTGACGGTCACCCACTCCTCGTCCGGGGGCGGCCCGTGCTCCAGGGAGCGGGCGACCAGGGCGTTCAGGCCGCGGCTGAGGCGGGCGTCGTCGGTGGCGCCGCGCTGGTGGTCGGCGACCCGCTCCACCGCCCGGTCGATGGGGATCCCGTTCCAGTGGGTGACCTGCACCCCGGCCTCGAACCCCTGGCCCCGGGGGCACCAGTCGGTCTGCTTGGAGACCACGTGGCGGACGGCCCCGGACGAGGTCCGGTAGCGCTCGACCAGGAACGGCAGCACCGCCGTCCTGCCGGCGTACGGCGCCGGCGCCAGGTAGCCGGTGTGCCGGTCGCGCAGGGCGGTGAAGATGGCCCCCAGCTCGTCCTGGAAGCCCTGGGCGGTCAGCCCGGTCAGCCGCCCCCGCAGCACCCGCAGCTGCTGCACCGGGTCCACCCCGTAGCGGGCCTGCTTCTGGCGCAGGTGCACGTAGGCGCCGGACAGCAGGGTGGTGGCCGCCTCGACCAGGGCGGCCCGCTCGGGCAGGGCCGGGCTGGGGGCGCCGGCCAGGAAGGTCGACAGCGCCTGCCCGGGCGGGCGGCGGGGCCGCCGGGCCGGGGTCATGCGTAGTCGCGGAGGCCGGACAGGAGCCCGCCGTGGAACGGGTTGGCGTCGACGGCGTCGAACCAGGCGCCGGTGGCGGTGATCGGCTGGGGGGAGGGGACCGGCACCGGCTCGGGCGCGGCCAGGGGCCCTGCGGTGGTGTCCTCGGTCTCGGGCGCGGGCATGTCGGGCAGGAGCACGAACGGGGCGTCGGGGGCGCCCGGGCCGGCGGCCGAGAACCCGGCCAGGGCGTCGGCGGCCCGCTCGGCGGCCGCCTCGGGGTCGGCCCGGACCCGCTCCAGCTCGGCCAGCACCTTGGCCCAGGTGACACCCACCTCGCCGTAGTCGACGGCCCGGCGCAGCCGCCCCGCGCGCAGCTCGGTGGCGGTGGCCGCCCCGGCGGCGGCCAGCAGCGCCCGGGTGCCGTAGCGGGCCTTGCCACCGACCACGACCAGGCGGACGTCGGCCTCGGTCGCTCGGATCAGGTTGCGATAGGGGTCGGGGTGGCGGCGGGCCACCACCAGCAGGTCGGCCAGGGCCCCGGCCTGGAGGCGGCCGACCGGACGGGGCCAGACCCCGGACAGGGCCTCGCCCGGGTTGGCGGTGACCAGGCCGACCAGCTCCTCGTCGGTGAACACCGGCGCCGCCTGGGCCTGGTTCCACAGGTCGGCCACCTTCAGCTCCCACAGCACGTTGCGGGTGCCCGACGGCGCCCAGTCCGACCCCAGGCAGAGCCGGACCCCGGCGGCCTTGGCGGCGGCGATGTCGGCGGTGGCGCCGTACAGCCACAGGTTGGAGAACGGCGACCACACCAGGGTGGCGTCGCCGGTGGCCATCATCTGGAAGTCGGGGCCGCCGAGGGCGCCGCCGTGGATCGCCATCAGCTCCCGGCGGACCAGGTCCGCGTCCAGCAGCAGCTGGAACTCCTTGTGCAGGTCGGGCAGGGTGCCTTCGGCGGCATGGCAGACGAACCCGCGGTGCTGCCCGACCGCGGTGATGATGTCCTCCAGGTCCTCCAGCCTCCTGGCGACGATCGTCCGGACCCGGATGAAGTCCTGGTTGGTGCCGAGGCGTTCGGTGTCGATGTTGCGGACCAGCTCCCCGTCCGGCGGGGTCGCTCCCCGCGGGTTGCCTTGGATGCAGGTGGTCCCGCCGACCAGCGCCCGGGTCTCCACATAGCGCAGCAGGGCCCGCCCCGCGGCCGCACCCAGCAGCCGCGCCGGCGCGCTCACCCGGGTCCGGTAGGTGGGGGCGTCGTCGTCCTGCACCCACTCGTTGTGCGACTGCCACGGGGTGGACCGGGACGGCTCGGTCCACAACGGCAGGCTGTTGTACAGCAGGTGGTTGTGCAGGTCGATCAGCCCGGGATAGATCAGCCCGCCGGCGGCGACCCGGGGGGCGTCCTGGAACCCGGGGGGCACCGGGTCCCCGGGGGTGACGGCGGCGATCAGCCCGTCGTCGCCGGCGTACACCTCGCCCTGGTCGAGCACCGCACCACCGGGCCGCATCGTGACCACGGTTCCTCGCAGCACCAGCATTGAAGCCTCCCGTTCAGAGCTGATCGGCGGCCTGCTGCTCGGCCGGGGTGAGCGGCGCCGGGCCGAGCTGGGCCACCCAGGTCGGGGCGAACAGCTTGAGGTAGTTGGGCGAGGGCTTGCCGAGGTCCAGGTCGGTGGGGCGGACGGCGCGGTCCCCGGAGCTGCCCACCCACCGCAGGGTCCCGTACGGCAGGTCGATGCGGGGCAGCTGCCCACGACCCGAGCCGAGCTGGAAGCTCGGGTTGCCCAGGTCCCTGGGGTAGGTGCGGGTGGCCAGCTGGTCAAGGGCCGCCTGCCAGGAGGCGGCCGCTCCG
>JBJMHP010000077.1:0-2699 GCA_045807325.1 Actinomycetes bacterium
CCTCGGCGTGCTGGGCGTCGAGCTTGGCCTGGAGGGCCCTGGCCCTGGCGGCCAGGGCGGCGTTCGGGGCGGCGCCGGCCGCGGTGCCGCCGGCGAGGGCGACGAGCAGGGCGAGCACCAGCGCGATCGGGGCGCGGCGGCCCAACCGCAAGGTCGCGCCGCCACCTTCGGACATCGTCGTCGCCCCCAATCGACCGGTCCGCGGGCATCGTATCCCAATCTGCCGGTTTTGCACCCCACAGATTCCGTAGGCCGGTTGGGCGAGCGGCCCTCAGAAGGGGCTCAGAACTGGTGCTGCTCGGTCGAGTCGGCCAGGGCAAGGGTGGAGGCCCGGCCGGCGGTGACGGCCTGGGCGATCAGGTCGAACACGCCGGTGCCGACCTCGCGCTGGTGCCGGGTCGCGGTGTAGCCGCCGGCCTCCATGGCGAACTCGCGCTGCTGGAGCCGCACATAGGCGGGCATGCCCTCGGTCGCGTAGCCGGTGGCGAGCTCGAACATGGCGGCGTTCAGGCTGTGGAACCCGGCCAGGGTGATGAACTGGAACCGGTAGCCCATGGCGCCCAGCTCCTTCTGGAACCGGGCGATCGTCTGGTCGTCCAGCTGCCGGCGCCAGTTGAACGAGGGCGAGCAGTTGTAGGCCAGCAGCTTGCCCGGGAACCGGGCGTGGACCGCCTCGGCGAACGCCCGTGCCTGGTCCAGGTCGGGGGTGGAGGTCTCACACCACACCAGGTCGGCGTAGGGGGCATACGCCAGGGCGCGGGCGATCGGGGCGTCAAGGCCGGCCCGGACCCGGAAGTAGCCCTCGGCGGTGCGCTCCCCGGTCAGGAACGGCCGGTCCCGCTCGTCCACGTCCGAGGTGAGCAGGGTCGCGGCCAGGGCGTCGGTGCGGGCGACCAGCAGGGTGGGCACGCCGGCGACGTCGGCGGCCAGCCGGGCCGCCTGCAGGGTGCGGATGAACTGGCCGGTGGGGACCAGCACCTTGCCGCCCAGGTGCCCGCACTTCTTCTCCGAGGCCAGCTGGTCCTCGAAGTGGATCCCGGCCGCCCCGGCGGCGATCATGGCCGCGGTCAGCTCGTAGGCGTTGAGCGGCCCCCCGAAGCCGGCCTCGGCATCGGCCACGATGGGGACCACGTAGGAGCGGTCCTCGCCCTCCACCCGGGCGATCTGCTCGGCCCGGAGCAGGGCGTTGTTGATCCGGCGGACGACCGAGGGGACGCTGCTGGCCGGGTACAGGCTCTGGTCCGGGTAGGTCTGCTCGGCCAGGTTGGCGTCGGCCGCGACCTGCCAGCCGGACAGGTAGATGGCCTCCAGGCCGGCCTTGGCCATCTGCACCGCCTGCCCGCCGGTCATCGCCCCCAGCGCCGGCACGTGGTCCCGCTCGGCCAGCAGCCGCCACAGCCGCTCGGCCCCCACCCGGGCCAGGGTGTGCTCGACCAGCACCTGGGGCCGCAGCCGGAGCACGTCCTCGGCGGCGTAGTCGCGCCGGACCCCCCGCCAGCGCGGGCTCGACGCCCAGGTTCCGGCCAACTTCGTGGGCGTGGTCTCGGGCATGGCGCACCACCTCCCGGGAGCAATTCCCGGTGTGTTCCCCGGCGGGAATGTTCGGTCGAACGCTCAAGGCCCTGAGCTGATGGCCGACTGTAGCCCACCCGAAAGATATAGATCCAATTAATTGTTGCTATATGGTTGATCGGCGAAATCTATACCTCGAGCTCAGGACGAGCGCAGGCGCTTGGCCTGGTTGACGTAGGGGCAGTGGCGGCAGCCGGTGTCGCAGCAGGTGCCGCGGTCCCAGAGATAGGCCGCGGTGAAGCACCACAGGCCGGTGGCGGGGTCGAGGTAGCCGTCCTCGCCGGCGGCCAGGGCGCGGCCGTGGGCGGCCAGGACGGCCTGGTAGTCGGGGCGGCCCGGGTCGAGCCGGGCCGGGTCGGGCCGGGCCAGCGGGGCCGGGAGACGGTGGTCGTGGGCGGTCACCGGACCAGCGTAGCCGGAGCCTGGGCTGGGGTAGGCTCATGCCCATCCCGCCGCCGTGGCTCCGGTCCGCGGAGCCCTGGTCCCGCCGTTCCAAGGAGCTCACATGGGCATTCCCAGCGCCTCCTACTCGATCACCATGCGGGTCCACCTCGGGGCCGACCCGCTGGGCATCGGCCGCATCACCACCGCGGTCGGCGAGGCGGCGGGGACCGTGGTGGCCGTGGACATCGTCGAGTCCCACCCCGACCTGCTGGTGGTCGACCTGACCTGCAACGCCGTGGACGCCCGGCACGCCGACGCCATCACCCAGGCGGTCGGGGTGATCGAGGGCGCCGACGTCCACGCCGTCAGCGACCGGACGTTCCTGCTGCACCTGGGCGGCAAGCTCGAGGTGACCTCCAAGGTGCCGCTGCGGACCCGCGACGACCTGTCGATGGCCTATACCCCCGGGGTGGCCAGGGTCTGCCGGGCGATCGCCGCCAACCCGGCCGACGCCCGCAAGCTGACCATCAAGCGCAACACCGTGGCCGTGGTCACCGACGGCTCGGCCGTGCTCGGCCTGGGCAACATCGGCCCCGAGGCCGCCCTCCCGGTGATGGAGGGCAAGGCCCTGCTGTTCAAGCAGTTCGCCGGGGTCGACGCCTGGCCGGTCTGCCTGGCCACTCAGGACACTGACGAGATCGTGCGCACGGTCGAGCTGCTGGCCCCCGGCTACGGCGGGGTCA
>JBJMHP010000078.1:0-13877 GCA_045807325.1 Actinomycetes bacterium
AACTTGATCCGCCCCTCGCCGTCCCAGACGACCTTGGACATCAGGGCCGAGTCCTCGGTCGAGATGGCCTCGTCGCTGAAGTGGACCAGCTCGGTGAAGCCCATCACCCGCTCGTAGAACTCGACCCACTGGTTCATGCGGCCCAGCTCGACGTTGCCGACCACGTGGTCGATCGCCTCCAGGCCGACCGGTGGCAGCGGGTCGGGGACCGAGGTCCAGGCGGCGAACCCGGGCAGGAACGGCCCGGTGTAGCCGGAGCGGTCGACCAGCGAGTGGATGGTGTCGCCGTAGGTGGCGATGGCCGCCCGGCGGACGATGCCGTGCTCGTCCTTGTCGTCGGTGGGCTCCTGGACCCCGCGGGCGCCCCGCTCGGTGGCGGCGCCGTAGGCGGCCGCGGCGTCGGGCACGCCCAGGGCGACGTCGCGGACCCCGTCGCCGTGGCGGGCGACGTGCTCGGCGATCTCGGTGCCGGGGCGAAGCGAGCTGGTCAGCATCAGCCGGATCGACCCCTGCTCGAGCACCCAGGAGGCCTGGTCGCGCAGGCCGGTCTCGGGACCGGCGTAGGCGACCGGGGTGAAGCCGAACCCGGTGCGGTAGAAGTGGGCCGCCTGCTTGGCGTTGCCGACCCACAGCTCGACATGGTCGATGCCGAGCAGGGCGAGGGGGTCGTGTGGGGTAGTCGCGGTCATGCTCCACCTCCCGCGAGACGGCAAAAGCAGCCCAGAATGCGCAAAAGGGCGGGACGAGGTGCCCGCACCGCCACCAATCTACCGTCTGGACGCCGCGTACGCTAGGACGGGTGGCTGGCTGGTGGGCCGGCCAGCGTGGTCACGGCGGCTTGCTACCCTTGGCGGTCGACCGACCGTCACTTCCGAGGAGCATCCACGCCGTGGCCCGTACCCTGCTCGCCGTGCACGCGCATCCCGACGACGAGTCCTCCAAGGGCGCGGCCACCATGGCCCGCTACGCCGACCAGGGCGTGCGGGTGGTGGTGGTCACCTGCACCGGGGGCGAGGCCGGGGAGATCCTCAACCCGGCCATGGACCAGCCGGGGGTGCTGGAGCGGATGCCCGAGCTGCGCCGCCAGGAGCTGGCCAAGGCCCTGGAGATCCTGGACGTCACCGCCCACCACTGGCTCGGCTACCGCGACTCGGGCATGGCCGACAGCGACACCAACGGCCACCCCGACGCCTTCGCCAACGCCGACCTGGAGGAGGCCACCGGCCGGCTGGTCGCCATCATCCGGGCCGAGCGGCCCCAGGTGGTGCTGACCTACGACGAGCGCGGCGGCTACCCGCACCCCGACCACATCCGCACCCACGAGGTCTCGGTGGCCGCCTTCGAGGCCGCCGGCGACCCCGAGCGCTACCCGGAGGCCGGCCCGCCCTACCAGCCGCTCAAGCTCTACTACCACGCCACCTTCAGCCGGGCCCGGATGGAGATGATCCACCAGGGGGCGGTGGCCCGCGGGATCGAGAGCCCGTTCGCCGAGTGGCTCAAGCGTTGGGATGAGGAGGACGACGGGGAGGGGTTCCCCGAGCCGGTGGTCACCACCCAGGTCGACGTGGGCGCCTGGCTGGGCCGGCGCCGCGACGCCCTGATCGCCCACGCCACCCAGATCGACCCCAACAGCTTCTGGTTCGCCATCCCGGACGAGGTCACGGCCGAGATCTACCCCTGGGAGGACTACACCCTGGCCCGGTCGCTGGTGCCAACCTCCGAGCACGAGAACGACCTGTTCCAGGGGATCGACGCCGAGGGCAACCCCATCCGTTAGGCAGGGCCGCGCTCGGCTATGCTTCGGCCATGGAGGTGTACGACTCGGTCCTGGACGTGGTCGGGGGCACCCCGCTGGTCCGGCTGTCGCGGCTGGGCCGGGGCCTGGCCCCGACCCTGCTGGGCAAGGTCGAGTACCTGAACCCGGGCGGCTCGGTCAAGGACCGGATCGGCCTGGCCATGGTCGAGCGGGCCGAGCGCTCCGGCCAGCTCAAGCCGGGCGGCACGATCGTGGAGCCGACCAGCGGCAACACCGGGGCCGGGCTGGCCATCGTGGCCGCCCTCAAGGGCTACCGGTGCGTGTTCGTGATGCCCGACAAGATGAGCCAGGAGAAGATCGCCCTGCTCAGGGGCTACGGGGCCGAGGTCGTGATCACCCCGACGGCGGTGCCGCCGGACTCGCCGGAGTCCTACTACTCGGTGGCCAACCGGCTCACCGAGGAGATCCCGGGCGCCGTCCAGCCCAACCAGTACGCGAATCCCGCCAACCCCGAGGCCCACTACGCCAGCACCGGCCCCGAGATCTGGGACCAGACCGGCGGAGCGGTCGACATCTTCGTGGCCGGGATCGGCACCGGCGGCACCATCAGCGGGGCCGGGCGCTACCTCAAGGAGCGCAACCCCGACCTGGTGGTGGTCGGGGCCGACCCCGAGGGGTCGATCTACACCTCCGACGACGTCCACCCCTACCTGCTGGAGGGGGTGGGGGAGGACTTCTGGCCCGAGACCTTCGACCGGTCGGTGGTCGACCGGTACGTGAGCGTGCCCGACCGGGACTCGTTCCTGATGACCCGCCGCCTGGCCCGCGAGGAGGGGCTGCTGGTCGGCGGCTCCTGCGGGCTGGCCGTGGTCGCTGCCGTCGAGGTGGCCAAGGAGTACGGCCGCGACACCACCATCGTGATCCTGCTCCCCGACGGGGGCCGCGGCTACCTGTCCAAGGTCTACAACGACGACTGGATGCGCGACCACGGCTTCCTGGCCCGCCGCGGGCCGGCCACCGTGGTCGACGTGCTCGGCGGCAAGGCCCACCACGACACCCCGCCGCTGGTCACCGTCGCCTCCCACGAGCGGGTCAAGGACGCGATCGACCGCCTCCACGCCTACTCGGTCAGCCAGCTCCCGGTGGTCCACGGCGTGGACCCGGAGGACGTGTCCAGCGTGGTCGGCTCGGTCCAGGAGGGCACGCTCCTGGAGCGCCTGTTCCGCAAGCCCGAGGTCCTCGACGCCCGGGTGGTCGACGTCATGGACCCCCCCTTCCCCACCATCGAGCAGCACGAGCAGGCCGAGGCCGCCTTCGAGCTCCTCTCCAAGGGCCGCTCCACCGCCGTCCTGGTCACCGACCACGGCCGCGCCGTCGGCGTCATGACCCGCTCCGACCTCCTCGACCACCTGGCCACCCGCACCGCGGGCCGGTAGCCACCCTCAATGTCGTTCGAGGAGCACGCCGAGGCGTGACTGCGCTGGGCACGCACCGTCGGGCACGACGCCCCGGGCGGCGCCTCCCCAGGTTCCTCCACCTGCGCGCGGTGAAGGTTCCCTGAGTGCCAAAGGAGGTGCGCCCGCTTCGGGCAAGGCGTCTACCCTGCTCCCGGCGGACCAGTCGTAACGGAATCGGGCGGGAGGCGGGGCGTGAGCTTCGAGGGGATGGACTTCGAGACCAGGGCGGTGCATGTGGGGTCGGAGCCCGACCCCGGCACCGGGGCGGTGATCCCGCCGATCCACCAGACCTCGACCTTCGCCCAGGAGGCGGTGGGGTCGCACAAGGGCTACGAGTATGCGCGGACCGGGAACCCGACCCGGACCAGCCTGGAGGCGTGCCTGGCCTCGCTGGAGGGGGTGAGCCCGGAGGGGCCGGGGGGTGGGCTGTGCTTCGCCTCGGGGATGGCCGCGACCTCGACGGTGCTGCAGACCCTGGGCCCCGGGGACCATCTGGTGCTGTCGGCGGACGTGTACGGCGGGACCTACCGGGTCGCGGCCCGGCTGTTCGAGGGGTGGGGGCTGCGGCTGAGCGTGGTCGACATGACCAGCCTGGACCAGCTCAAGCAGGCGCTCCGGTCCGAGACCCGACTGGTCTGGGTCGAGACCCCGACCAACCCGCTGCTCGGGGTGGTCGACATCGCCGGGGCGGCCGAGCTGGCCCACGGGGCCGGGGCCCTGTGCGCGGTCGACAACACCTTCGCCACCCCGTTCCTGCAGCGGCCCCTTGACCTGGGGGCCGATGTGGTCGTCCACTCCTCGACCAAGTACCTGGGCGGCCACTCCGACGTGGTCGGCGGGGCCCTGGTCACCCGGCTGCCCGAGCTGCACGAGCGGGCGAAGTTCCTCCAGAACGCCGTCGGGGCGGTTCCGGGGCCGATGGACTGCTGGCTGACCCTGCGCGGGGTCAAGACCCTGGCCCTGCGGATGCGGGCCCACTGCCACAACGCCATGCGGGTGGCCGCCTTCCTGGCCGGCCGGCCCGAGGTGGTCGAGGTCCGCTACCCGGGCCTGCCGTCGGACCCCGGGCACGACCTGGCGGCCAGCCAGATGACCGCCTTCGGGGGCATGGTCGCCTTCCGCCCGGCCGGCGGGGTCGAGGCGGCCAAGCGGCTGGTCGCCGCCACCGAGGTGTTCACCCTGGCCGAGAGCCTTGGCGGGGTGGAGAGCCTGATCGAGCTGCCGGGCGAGATGACCCATGCCAGCGTGGCCGGCACCGACGCCGAGGTCCCGGCCGACCTGGTCCGGCTGTCGGTCGGCATCGAGCACCCCGACGACCTGGTCGCCGACCTGGCCGGGGCGCTCGACCGGATGTGACAGGGGAGGAACCCCCACCGGCGGTCACCGTCCGCCCGGCCACCGCGGACGACGTCGACGCCCTGGTCGCCATGCTGGTCGAGGTGGCCGGCGAGGGCCGCTGGATCGGCACCGAGGCCCCGGTCGACGTCGAACGCCGCCGCCGGCGGATGGCCGCCGACGTCGACGCCGAGGACGCGGTCGTGCTGGTCGCCGAGGCCGGCGGCGAGCCGGTGGGCCAGCTCGGCCTCCACCTGGCCCCCTATGGCGTGGCCGACCTGGGCATGCTGGTCGCCGCCGGCTGGCGGGGCCGCGGGGTCGGCACGGCCCTGCTGGCCGAGGCCGTCCGCCGGGCCCGCCAGGCAGGGGCCCACAAGATCGCCCTCCAGGTCTGGCCCCACAACACCGCCGCCATCGCCCTGTACGAGCGGTTTGGGTTCCAGCGCGAGGGCTACCTGGGCCGGCACTACCGGCGACGCTCGGGCGAGCTGTGGGACGCGGTCGTCATGGGCCTGCCGCTGGACTGACGGCGCGGGTAAGGTAGCCGCCTCATGGACCCGAAGCCGCCGAAGAGGCCGACCCTGGAGGGGCTCGAGCGCCGATGGGCCGACCGGTGGGCGCGCAGCGGCGTCTACCGCTTCGACCGGACCCGCCCGCGGGTCGAGGTCTTCTCGATCGACACCCCGCCGCCCACGGTCAGTGGCCACCTGCACCTGGGCCACGCCCTGTCCTACACCCAGACCGACGTGGTCGCCCGGTTCCAGCGCATGCGCGGCCGGGCGGTGTTCTACCCGATGGGCTGGGACGACAACGGGCTGCCGACCGAGCGCCGGGTGCAGCAGCACTTCGGGGTCCGCTGCGACCCGTCGCTACCCTACAAGCCGGCCTTCGAGCCGCCCGAGTGGCCGTCCCGCCAGCCGATCGCCGTCTCCCGGCCTAACTTCGTCGAGCTCTGCAGCCAGCTGACCATGGAGGACGAGCAGGCCTTCGAGGCCACCTTCCGCCGCCTGGGGCTGTCGGTGGACTGGTCGCTGACGTATGCCACCATCGGCGAGCGGGCCCGGCGGGCGTCCCAGCGGGCGTTCCTGCGCCTGCTGGCCAAGGGCCTGGCCTACCAGGCCGACGCCCCCACCCTGTGGGAGGTCGACTTCCACACCGCCGTCGCCCAGGCCGAGCTGGAGGACCGCGAGGTCGAGGGCGTGTCCTACCGGCTGCGGTTCGCGGACCAGATCGAGGTGGAGACGACCCGGCCGGAGCTGCTGGCCGCCTGCGTGGCCCTGGTCGTCCACCCCGACGACGGCCGCTACACGGCCATGCAGGGCCGGACCGTGCGGACCCCGCTGTTCGGGGCCGAGGTGCCGGTCCTGGCCCACCGGCTGGCCGACCCCGGCAGGGGGACCGGCATCGCCATGCTCTGCACCTTCGGCGACCCCACCGACCTGGTCTGGTGGCGAGACCTGGGCCTGCCCATGCGGCCGGTGCTCGATCCGGACGGGACCATCCGGGCCGTCACCTGGGGCGGGCCGGGGTTCGAGAGCGCCGACCCGGCGGTCGCCCAGCGGGCCCACGACCAGCTGGCCGGGCTGCCCGTGGCCCGGGCCAGGGAGCGGGCGGCGGCCCTGCTGCGCCAGGCCGGCGCCCTGGCCGCGCCCCCATCCCGGGTCACCCAGAAGGTCAAGTTCTACGAGCACGGCAGCCAGCCGGTGGAGATCCTGACCAGCCGCCAGTGGTTCGTCCGCACCGTCAGCCTCAAGGACGCCCTGCTGGCCAGGGGGCAGGAGCTGTCCTGGCATCCGGAGTGGATGCGCAGCCGCTTCCAGAACTGGGTCGAGGGGCTCTCGGCCGACTGGTGCATCAGCCGCCAGCGCTTCTTCGGGGTGCCGTTCCCGCTCTGGTACCCGGTGGCCGCCGACGGCCGCGTCGACCACGACCACCCGCTGGTGCCGGAGGAGCGCCGGCTGCCGGTCGACCCCTCCTACGACGTGCCCACCGGCTACCGCCCGGCCGACCGCGGCCGGCCCGGCGGGTTCGTCGGCGCCCCCGACGTGATGGACACCTGGGCGACCTCGGCCATCACCCCAGAGATCGCCGGCGGCTGGGAGGACGACCCCGACCTGTTCGCCCGCGTGTTCCCCATGGACCTGCGGCCCCAGGGCCACGACATCATCCGCACCTGGCTGTTCTACTCACTGGCCAGGGCGCACGTGGAGCACGGCACGGTGCCGTGGGCGCACGCGGTCATCGCGGGCTGGGTGGTCGACCCCAACCGGCGCAAGCTGGCCAAGTCCCGGGGGGACGCGCTCACCCCCACCGACGTGCTGGAGCGCTTCGGCGCCGACGCCGTCCGCCACTGGGCGGCCAGCAAGCGCGCCGGGGTCGACACCACCCTGGACGAGGGCCAGCTGCGGGTCGGGCGGCGCCTGGCCACCAAGCTGCTGCACGCGTCACGGTTCGTGCTGGCCCTTGACGGCCGGGCCGCCGCCGAGGCGACCGAGGCCCTGGACCGGGCCATGCTGGCCGCCCTGGCCGGGGTGGTGGACGAGGCCACCGTCGCCTTCGAGACCTACGAGCCGGCCAACGCCCTGGAGGCCACCGAGGCCTTCTTCTGGACCTTCTGCGACCACTACCTGGAGCTGGTCAAGGGCCGGGCCTACGGCGAGGCCGGCCCGGCCGGCCAGGCGTCGGCCGTCGGCGCCCTGCGCCTGGCCCTGGACACCCTGGTGCGCCTGTTCGCCCCCGTGCTGCCGTTCGTGACCGAGGAGGTCTGGTCCTGGTGGCGCGACGGCTCGGTCCACGCCAGCCCCTGGCCCGAGGGCGGCCCCCTGCGCGCCGCCACCGGCCTCGAGCGCCCGACGCCCTTCGCCCTTGAGGCCGCCACCGCCGTCCTCACCGAGGTCCGCCGGGCCAAGACCACCGCCAGACGCTCCCTCCGCACCCCGGTCGCCCGGGTCGAGGTCACCCACCAGGAGGACCGCCTGACCGCCCTGACCGACGTCGCCGGCGACCTCCGCCGCGCCGGCACCATCACCGACCTGGTGCTCGTCGCCCCCGCCGATGCCCTGACCGTCAAGGTCCACCTGGACGCGTAGCCCAACCGCGGAGCGGGGCGCGTCCCGTCGTCCACAGCTCCGAGCCCCGGCCTCAGTCCTCCGGGTCCCGGGGGCGGCCTCGGAGGCGTTTGGTGGCTGAGCGGCGGCGTTTGGACTCGACGCGGCGGGTGGAGGCGCCCTTGGTGGGGCGGGTGGGGTAGCGGGGGCGTTGGGTGGCCAGGGCGGCGGCCATCAGCTCGGCGAAGCGTTCGACGGCGGCGCGGCGGTTGGCGAGCTGGCTGCGCTGGGCCTGGGCGACCACCCGCAGGACGCCGTGGGAGTCGAGCCGGGGGCCGAGGCGGCGCAGGGCCCGCTGCTTGGCCTCGGGGGGCAGCGACGGCGACCCGGCGACGTCGAAGCGGAGCTCGACCCGCGAGTCGGTGGTGTTCACGCCCTGGCCGCCCGGGCCGGAGGACCGGCTGGCCCGGAACTCGAGCTCGGCCACCGGGATGGCGACCTCCGGGGTGATCTGGACCACCTCGGCCACCGTCACTCCCGATGGCGGGCCCAGGCCGGCATCGGCCCCTCGGACAGGAAGTTGGCCGTGTTGACCAGGGCGACGTGGGAGAACGCCTGGGGGAAGTTGCCGAGCTGGCGGCCGCTGACCGCGTCGTACTGCTCGGCCAGCAGCCCGACGTCGTTGCGCAGGGTGAGCAGCCGCTCGAAGATGGCCAGGGCCTCCTCGCGCCGACCCATCATGACCAGGTTGTCGGCCAGCCAGAACGTGCAGGCCAGGAACGTCCCCTCGCCCGGGGGCAGCCCGTCCACCGCCTGCGACCCTTCCGGCGGGTAGCGGTGGACCAGGCCGTCCACCGTCAGCTCGCGCTGGATGGCGGCCACCGTGCCCTTGACCCGCGGGTCGTCGGCGGGCAGGAACCCGACCAGCGGGATCAGCAGCAGGCTGGCGTCCAGGTGGTCGGCCCCGTAGTACTGCACGAAGGAGTCGCGCTCGCTGTCGTAGCCCTCACGGCAGACCTCGTGGTGGAGCTCGCGGCGGATGGCCCGCCAGCGGTCCACCGGTCCCTCCTTGCCCATCATCTCGACCGCCTTGATGGCCCGGTCCAGCGCCACCCAGGCCATCACCTTGGAGTGGGTGAAGTGGCGCCGCGGCCCGCGGATCTCCCAGATGCCCTCGTCGGGCTCGCGCCAGTTGGACTCGAGGAAGTCGAGCAGGGCCCGCTCGAAGTCCCAGGCCGCCGGGTCGCTCTCCAGGCCGATGTTCCGACCCAGGTGCAGGGTGTCCATGACCTCGCCGTAGACGTCGAGCTGGAACTGGTTCACGGCCGCGTTGCCGATCCGCACCGGCCGCGATCCCTGGTAGCCGGCCAGCCAGTCCAGCTCCTGCTCGGTGATGCGCCGCTCCCCGGCCACCCCGTACAGGATCTGCATCTGCCGCGGCTGGCCGGCCACCGCCCGCAGCAGCCACTCCCGCCACGCCTTGGCCTCGTCGGCCAGACCGGCCAGCATCAGCGCCGACAGGGTGAAGGTGGCGTCCCGCAGCCAGCAGTAGCGGTAGTCCCAGTTGCGGACCCCGCCCAGCTGCTCGGGCAGCGAGGTGGTGGGGGCGGCCACGATCCCGCCGGTGGGGGCATAGGTCAGCGCCTTCAGGGTCAGCAGGGAGCGGATCACCGCGTCCTGCCAGCCACCCTGGTACTCGACCCCGCTGGCCCACTCGCCCCACCAGGCCTCGGTGTCGCCCAGGGCCCGGATCGGGTCGATGCGCCGCGGGGCCGGCCGGTGCGAGGCGTGCCAGGTGAGCATGAACGGGACCCGCTCGCCCTCGGCCACGGTGAAGTCGGCCAGGCTGGTCCAGTTCTCACCCCGCACGGCCACCGGGGTGCGCAGCCAGACCGAGTCGGGCCCGGCGATCGCGTGCAGGGCCCCACCGATGTGGCGCACCCAGGGCACGATCGAGCCGTAGTCGAAGCGGATGGTCAGCTCCATCCGCATCGGCACCCGGCCCCTGACGCCCTCGACGACCCTGGCCACGTCCGGGTCCGACTGGCGCGGGGGCATGCAGTCGACCACCCGGACCACCCCGTCCTCGGTGTGCCACTCGGTCTCCAGCACCAGGGTGTCGCCCTGGTAGCGCCGTCGCACCTCCCTGACCCCGCCGGCCGGGGCCAGCCGCCAGCGGCCGTTGGACCGGTCGCCGAGCAGGGCCGCGAAGCAGGCCGGGCTGTCGAAGCGGGGCAGGCACAGCCAGTCGATCGACCCGTCCCGGCTCACCAGCCCGGCCGTGTGGGTGTCGCCGACGAGGGCGTAGTCCTCGATGGGTGCGGCCATGGGACGAAGCTACACTGAGCGCCGCTGTGGCCGCCGACCCGAACGTCGACCGGCCCGAACCGCCGTCCGCGCTCGCGCCGCTCCGCTCGCCGGTGTTCCGGGCCCTGTGGATCGCCGCCCTGGTCTCCAATATCGGCACCTGGATGCAGAGCGTCGGGGCGGTGTGGCAGGTCGGCAACCAGTCCGGCTCGGCCGCCCTGGTGGCCCTGGTCCAGACGGCCGTCAGCCTGCCCATCGTGCTGCTGGCCCTGCCCGCCGGGGCGGCCGCCGACGTGGTCGACCGGCGGCGCCTGCTGCTGCTCACCCAGACCTGGATGCTGGTCTCGGCGGCGGCCCTGTGTGTGGCCACCGTGCTCGGGCTGGCCAGCCCGGCGGCCGTCCTGGCCCTGACCTTCCTGCTCGGGCTGGGCAACGCGGCCAACGCCCCCGCCTGGCAGGCGACCATCCCCGAGCTGGTCGGGGGCCGGTTGCTGGCCCCGGCGGTCGCGCTCAACTCGGCCGGGTTCAACATCGGCCGGGCGATCGGGCCGGCGCTGGGCGGGCTGGTGGTGGCGGCCGCCGGCCCGGCGGCCGTGTTCGGGCTCAACGCCCTCTCCTACCTGGGCGTCCTGGCCGTCCTGTGGCGCTGGCGGCGCCCGCCCCAGGACAGGCTGGGCGCGGGCGAGCAGATGCTCGGAGCCATCGGCGCCGGCATCCGCTACGTACGGTTCGCCCCGCTGCTGCGGGCCGTGCTGCTCCGCACGGCCCTGTTCATCCTGCCCGCCAGCGCCCTGTGGGCGCTGCTGCCGGTGGTGGCCAGAGGCGCCCTGGGGCTGGACGCGACCGGGTTCGGGCTGCTGCTGGGCGCCCTCGGGATCGGGTCGGTCGCCGGGGCGGTGGTGCTGCCCCGGCTGCGCCGGGCCGTCCCCATCGACCGGCGGGTGGTCGCCGCCACCTGCCTGTACGCCCTGGCCACGGTCGTCCTGGCCGTCGTCGGCTCGGCGCTGGTGGTGGGGCTGGCCATGGTCGCGGCCGGGATGGCCTGGCTGGCCATCCTGACCTCGTTCAACGTGGCCACCCAGACGGCCGTGCCGCGGTGGGTGCTGGCCCGGGCCCTGGCCGTGTACCTGCTGGTGTTCCAGGGCGGGCTGGCCGTCGGCAGCGCCCTGTGGGGCGTGGTCGCCGGCCGCGTGGGCGAGCGCACGGCCCTGCTGGCGGCTGCGGCCAGCTTCGGCCTGGGGCTGCTGGCCGCGCTGCGCTGGCGCCTCCAGGGGATCGGCGCCCTCAACCTGACGCCCTCGGTGCGTCCGGAGCCGGTGACGGTGCTCGACCCCGAGCCCGACGACGGGCCGGTGCTGGTCCTGGTCCGCTACCGGGTCGACCTGGCCCGGGCCGAGGAGTTCGCCTCGGCCATGCGGGCCATGCGCCGGGTCCGCCGCCGCGACGGCGCCTACCGCTGGGGCCTGTTCGAGGACGTGGCCGACCCGAGCTGCTTTGTCGAGACCTACGTGGTCCGCTCCTGGGCCGAGCACCTGCGCCAGCACGAGCGGTTCACCGCCGAGGACCTCGCGGTCCGCGACCGGGTCCGGTCCTTCCATATGGGCGACGACCCGCCCGCGGTGTCCCACTTCATCCACCCCGACGCCGCCATGACCCAGCGCCGCTGGGTCCGCTGGACCCGCCGCCGCCAGGGCGACCTGGTCCAGGCGGACGACGACTAGGAGCGGCGCGCCACCTCGGCGGCGACGTCGTGCAGGCGGCGGCGGGTGGAGCGGGCCTGGGCACGCAGCAGCTCGAACGCTGCCTGCTGGTCCAGCCCGCGGCGCTCCATGATGACGCCCTTGGCCTGCTCGATCAGGCCGCGGTGGTCGAGGGCGCGCTGGAGCTGGCCGGCCGCCTTGCCGCTGACATGCGCCCGGACGGCCGTGCGCAGCAGCGAGGCGATCACCCGGGTGTAGGCCTGGATGGCGGCGACGTCGGCCTCGTCCCAGCGGTGCGGCCGGGCGGCGTAGACGTTGAGGGTGCCGACCGGGCCCTGGGGCAGGTCGACGGGGACGCCGAGGACGGCGCGGACCCCGTGCCCGGCGGCCAGCGGGCCGACCGACGGCCAGCGCGGGTCGGCGCCCAGGTCGGGGGCCAGGACCGGCGCGTCGTCGAGGAAGGCGTCGATGCACGGCCCCTCGCCGAACTGCTCCTGGAGCGTCTCCAGCATGCGCCCCGGCTCGTCCGAGGCGGCCGTGTAGCGCAGCACCCCGCCCTCGTCCAGCAGCAGTAGCCCGGCGCCGTCGACCTCGAACACGTCGTCGGTCTCGGCGACGGCCTGCTCCAGGGCGGCGTCCAGCCCGGTGTCGACCGGGTCGACACCTTCCAGGCGGGCCACGCTCTTGGCCAGGACATCAGGATCGATGGGCATGGCAGACCATCATAATTGCAGCCTCAAGGGTGCCTGCTCCAGGCACCCTTGAGGCATCGGAGGGCGGGGTCTCGGCCCTCCCGGGCTGGCGTTGCCAGCCGGGAGGGTTCCAAACAATGGTCCAGCCGGCAGGGGTCCGGTCCCCTCCCGGGGCGCGGGACGAGGCCGGCCCGCCGCGCTGCCGTCAGGGGTCGACGAGCTGGCCGCGCATGCGCTCGATCGCCCGCCGCAGCAGGCGCGAGACGTGCATCTGGGAGATCTGCATGCGGGCCGCGATCTCGTCCTGGGTCAGCTCCTCGACATAGCGCAGCAGGACGATCCGGCGCTCCCGTTCCGGCAGCCGTCCGACCAGCTCGGGCAGGACCAGCAGGTCCTCCAGCTCCTCGTGGGGGCGCTTGTCGACCACGAAGTCGCCAAGCACGGCCTCGCCGTCCTCGCCGGCCGGCTGGTCGAGGGACGGGGCCGAGCGGGTCTGGGCGACCTCGATGGCCTCGAGGACCTCCTCCATGCTGGTCCCGAGGTACTCGGCCAGCTCGGGCACGGTGGGGGAGTGGCCGAGCTGCTGGGGCAGCTCGTCGATGGCCCGGCACAGGCGCAGGGCCAGATCCTTGGTGCCGCGGGGGACGCGAAGCCGCCAGCTGGCGTCGCGCAGGTGGCGCTTGAGCTCGCCGACCACGGTGGCCACGGCGTAGGGGATGAACGGGTTGGCCCGCTCCGGCTGGTAGCGGTCGACCGCCTTGACCAGCCCCAGCCGGGCCACCTGGCGCAGGTCCTCCAGGGGCACGGCCCGGTTGCTCCGGTAGCGCTCGGCCAGCCGGTCGGCCAGGCCGAGGTAGGCCAGGATGATGCGCTCGCGCAGGGCCGGGTCACGGCTCTGCGCGTAGTCACGGAACCACTGCTCGACGCGCTGGACGGCGACCTCGTCCTCGGGGCGGACCTCGAGCGCTTCGGGAGAGGCTCCGGTTCCCAGGGGATCGAAGGGGTCGACGCCAAGGTCGACAACCGCGGACGACATGGCGACCTCCACGAGGTGTGGTCGGCCCGCGGGGACAGGGCGGGACCTGTCAATGTCTTGCGACCCTAGCATGTCCTCCCCCACAGGGAGATAAACCCGATCTCCGGGTGGGTTCGTACGTTTCGACCGGATCAGCTGGCCGACCACCAGGTCCAGCGGCGCGGGATGACCGCCACCACCGGCCCCGGCGGGCGGTTGGCCCGGTAGGGGAGATAGCGCTCGGCCAGGGCGTCCAGGGCGGCCTCGGCGGCCTCGCCCTCCAGGGTGGCCGCCGTTCCCTGGAGCTCGACCCACCAGAGCGCCGCCCAGTCCTCGGCGTAGTGGTCGACCAGCATGGCCACCCGCGGGTCGGCGGCCAGGTCGCGCTCGCGCCGCAGCGGCCCGGGTCGCTTGGGCTTGACCCGGTCCACCGCCCACACCGCCGTGCCCCGGTGCCAGGCGAAGGTCACCGGCACCAGCCGCGGCCCGGCGGCCGCGAGGGGGGCCCGCCGGGGCCCCCGCTCCGCCGCGCACCCCGCCAGCACCGCCGCCGGCGGCCCCCCCGGCC
>JBJMHP010000079.1:0-21009 GCA_045807325.1 Actinomycetes bacterium
TCCCAGCCACCGCCGGCCTTGTCGGACTGGCGCTTCAGGCCCTGGCGGAGCTCGGAGCCCTTGGACCCGGACAGCCGGCTGAGCAGCAGCCCCAGCGCACCCAGCCCGGCCGCGCCGGCCAGCAGCCGGCGGTTGCGGCGACGGGCGGCCTCGCGGCGACGCTGGCGGGCCCGCTCGGGCATCAGGTTGTCAGCGGCCTTGCTGGCCTCCTGGCCCAGCTCGGCGCCGAGCTCGGCACTCTTGCGGCCGGCGGCGACCGAGGCCCGGGTGAGCGCCTCCTTGGCCGCCTCGAGCGCGGCCACAAGGTCGTCGGTCCGGTCGCTGACCTGCTCGGTGACGGTCTCCTTGGCCTTGGTCGCCCTGGACTTGCGGAACCCCATGCGGCTCTCCCTCGGGCTCGTTGCCTCGTTTGCGTGTCCGGTCTGCCTACCCGTCCTAGTTGTCCCTACACCTCCGCCGGGATCGACGATGGGGTGAGCTCGACCAGGGTGCACTCCTTGCGCCAGCGGTCGACCGCGTCCTCGCCGTCGCGCAGGTTGAGACGGCGGGGGAGCAGCACCGGCGCGACCCGGGCGTACAGCGGGTCGCCGGGGGCGACCACCCGGGCCGACGCCTCGACCTGGGCGACCAGTGACTGCTGCTCCTTGGAGCGGGCCACCAGCACCACCCGGGTCGCCTCGGCAAGCCCGGCGACGTGCTGCTCGGACCCGCCGACGAGCACGTAGACGCGGCCGTCGAGGGTGCCGTACCAGACGGGCACGGCCCGGCCGTCGGTCCCCCCCTCGCCCGGGACCTCGACCCAGACCACCGTGCTCTTCTTGAGCGCCTCGTCGAGCACGTCGGTCTCCGAGGTCCCCGACCCGCTCGACCAGGGCGGGTCCTCGTCGAGCACGGCCATGGGGACGCGGCCGACCTCGTCCCCGTTGACCAGCAGGACCAGCTCGTGGTCGTCGTCGGAGTCGACCGCCACCCCGTGGACCTCGTCGGTGAAGGTGTCGATCTTGCTGGAGCCGCGCAGGGTCAGGGGGCGCTCCGGGCTCCGCCAGACGACGTCGCCGTTGGGGGCCAGCACGGCCATGGCCTCGCGGTACCAGCCGCCGGCGCCGGTGTAGGAGCGGCGGACCACGAACGGGGCGACCCTGCCCTTGCCGGCCCGGCCCACGAACACGGCCATCGCGTCCTCGGGCTGGACCAGCCCTTCGGCGACGAGCCTGGCGTCGGCGACGTAGACGTTGGTGAGGCGGACGTCCATCCGGTTCCTTTCCGATCCCGCCCTGGCGGCTGCGGCGGTCACGATCATAGAAGATGTGCCCATGCCACCGGAGGGATCGGACGAGGTGATCGCCTGTCGGGTGGTCGAGGCCGACCATCCGGAGCTGCGGGAGTTCCTTGCCAGGGAGTGGGCCCTGGCCGACCGCCGGCTGTTCGGCCCGGACCTGGACTGGACCAGCCGCCCGGTGGTGGTCGAGGCCAGGGCCGGCCGGGAGCTGGCCGGGGTCGCCCTGGGCGAGACCGTGGCCGGCATGGCCAGACTGCACGACCTGCTGGTGGCCGAGCCGCTCCAGGGCCGGGGCCTTGGCAGCCGCCTGGTCGAGCTGTTCTGCCGGCGCGCGGCCGAGCTGGGCGCGGGCCGCTGCTACCTGCGCTGCCCCGACACCGACCGCCACCGCCGCTTCTACGAGCACCTCGGGTTCGTCCCGGTGGCCCAGCTGCCCCGCTACTACCACGGCCACGACTTCGTCGAGTATCTCCGCGAGCCACTGGTCGGGGAGGGTCGGCGGGGGGCCAGGTAGGCCGAGGCCTGGACGGCGAACAGGTCGGCGTAGCGGCCGCCCAGGGCTGGGGTCGGCTCGTCAAGGATGATGAACGGGGCGTCGCCGAAGAACCCCCTGGCCAGGGCGACCCGCTGCCACTGGCCGACCGACATCGAGCACGCCCTTGCCGAGCAGCGACCGCCCCACCTGCGGCGACTCGTAGATGTCGTACCAGGTGACCCCGCCGGCGGTGGTGTCCTCGCCGCCGGCCTCCCTGCTCATGCTCGGATTGTCACCCGCCGGTGGTTCCCTGGCCGCCACGTTCACTCGCGGTCCAAGGGCGTGGCGCCCTACGGGCCGGCCGGGCCCACCGGGCGTTGCTTGATGCCGGCCAGGCGGTCGCTCGGGCTCCAGGGGGCGGCGCGGCCGACCGGGTGGTGGTGGTCGCCCACCAGCCGCTGGATGCGGGCCGCCACCATCAGGTCGTCGTCGGTCAGCGCCGAACCGGCCCGGGGAGTGAGCTCCAGGGTGACCCGGCCGCCGCGGATCGCGATGTCGGGCTGGTGGCCGCCGCCGGCGGTGGCGTCGGCCACCCGCCCGACGAACAGCGCCGCCGAGGCGAAGTCGTCGAACTGGTAGGTCTTCCAGATGCTGTCGCCGTGGCGCTCCCAGCCGGGAAGCTCCCGTAGGGCGCGCGCCTCGTCGTCGGTGGTTGCCATGATGCCTCCTTGGCATGGCCGTCCGGGGAACGGTCCCGGTCCACTCTCAACTATCGTATCGCTGTACGATAGAAGCCGCCACCGCTAGGCGTCGGCGTCCAGGCCGGCCCAGAGGGTGTGCAGCTGGTTGGTCAGCCGGCCCAGCTCCTCGAGGTGGGAGGCGGCCAGGGTCTCCAGGCGCTCGCGGCCCCGGGTGGTCAGGGCGATCCGGACCGTGCGGCCGTCCTCGCTGTCGGACTGGCGGGTGACCAGGCCGGCCGTCACCGCCCGGTCGATCAGCTCGACCGCGCTGTGGTGGCGCACCAGCAGGTAGCCGGCGATCTCGCCGATGGTGGGGCCGCGGGGGTCGGGATGGCCGCGTACGGCCAGCAGCAGCTGGTGCTGGGCCGGGGTGATCCCGGCCGCCTCGGCCTGCTGCCCGCTCCAGTAGAGGAACCGGCGCAGGCCGGTACGGAAGGCGAGCAGGCGCTCGTACTCCTGCTGGTCCAGTCCTGTCATGGCAGAACGATAGTCGAGCCCGGTCCTCCAGGCGAGTATCTCGTGCTGCGATATTAACGCACAGCCAGCACGGTCCGGCGGCCCGGCCGCCAGAGACCGGAGAGGTGATTCGCGATGGCCCGAGCGACCGCCCGGCTGCGGCAACGGCGTGGGGAGAGTTCCTGGCGGAGTTCCTCGGCACCTTCGTCCTGATCGCATTCGGCGACGGCGTGGTCGCCATGGCGGTGGCCGCCCTCAACCAGTCCGGCCGCGGCACCGAGAGCTTCGCGGCCAGCGGGGACTGGCTGCTGATCGCCTGGGGATGGGCGCTGGCGGTGGCGTTCGCGGTCTATGTGGCCGGCGGGGTGAGCGGGGCCCACATCAACCCCGCGGTCACCTTGGCCCTGGCCGTCAAGCGGGCCTTCCCCTGGCGCAGGGTGGCGCCGTACATGGTGGCCCAGGTGCTGGGGGCGTTGGTCGGGGGCGCCCTCGTCTACCTCGTCTACCACGACGCCATCTCCAGCCTCGAGGCGGCCAAGCACATCACCCGGGGGACGCTCGGCGGGGCGGCCGACGCGACGCCCACCTTCAGCATCTTCGCCACCTTCCCCGCCCCTACTTCGGCTCCAGCATGATCGGGCCGCTGATCGACCAGATCGTGGGCACGGACTTCCTGCTCATGTTCGTGCTCGCCCTCACCGATGAGCGCAACCAGCCCCCCAAGTCGAACCTGGCCCCGCTGCTCATCGGCCTGGCGGTGGCCGCCATCGGCATGTCGTTCGGGGCCAACGCCGGCTACGCCATCAACCCGGCCCGCGACTTCGGCCCCCGGTTCTTCGCCTGGCTGGCCGGCTGGGGCCAGGTCGCCTTCCCCGGAGCCCACGGCTGCTTCTGGGTCCCGATCGTGGGCCCGCTTGTCGGGGGCGTGCTCGGGGCGATCGTCTACGACCTGTTCGTGGGCGACGTCCTGCGGGCCCGCGGGGAGCCGCCGGCCCCGGACGTCGAGGGGTTCGGCGAGACGGTGGAGGAGCAGCCGACCACCGCCGACGGGCGGGCGGAGGTCCGGGGCCGCACCGTCCGGGAGCGCTGAGCACCCGACAGGCCTCTCATCGCCGCTGCGGGACCGGCCCGCGGCGGATCCGCACACCGACGTGTCGGACGGCGCCATCAACGCCTGGGCGTTCGGCGTGGTGACGGTGCTGGTGGCCCTGTGGGCCTGATCCGGCGCGGCAACGGGGCGGTGGCCACCAGCCACCGCCCCCCCGGTCATGTCAGTCGCGGCTGCGCCGTCCCCAGAAGGCCCGCCAGGCGAGGCGATGGCGAACCCGACCAGGCGGCCGGCCCCGTGCGGCCGGCGTGGCCGTCTGGTCGCGCTCGCCCTGCTCGCCCTGGTGGTGCTGGTGCTGTGGCCGCCCCGCCGGCGGCGGCGGTTGCCGCGGCGGCGCTGAGCCCGCCCGCTACTCGGGGCGGCTGGGCGGGACGACCACGCGCAGGCCGCCGCAGTACGGGCAGCGCGTCGACCCGGGGGCGGTCGCCGAGGCCCCGTCGCGGAAGTAGACCTCGTGGTCGCCGGCGTCGTCGGTGAACCTGCCCACCTGGTAGGTGGCCGTCCACGTGCGGTTGCAGCGGCGGCAGGTCAGCCGGTAGTGCCGGGTGCGGACATTGTCGATGGTCATGGTCAACCTCCTCGGCGGGGTGTGGATGCGGATGCGCCCCGGACCGGGACGCCGCCGACGGCCAGCTCGGCCGGGCCGTCGGTCGGCCCGCAGCCGCCTCCAGCAGGGCGACCAGCTGGTCGTCGCGTTCACGGGTGGTCCTCGTACTGGTCCTGGTGCTGGCCGGCGCCGAAGGCGTGCTGGGCGACCGCCGCGCCGGGCCCGTACGGCTCGGCCAGGGCGACCGCGGCCGCGATGTGCGACAGGTGCGACAGCCCCTGGGGGAAGTTGCCCAGCAGCTCCCGGCGGTCGCTGTCGTACTCCTCGGGGAACAGGCCCAGGTCGCTGCCGCAGGAGGACACCCGGTCGAACAGCTCGCGAGCCTCCTGCATGCGGCCCTGGTGGGCCAGGCACTCGGCCAGCCAGAACGAGCAGGTGACGAACGCGCCCTCCTGGCCGGCCAGGTGGTCGTCGTTGCGGTAACGGCGGATGAGGCCGTGGCCGTCGTCCAGCTCGGTGCGGATGGCGTCGGCGGTGCGCAGCATGCGCGGGTCGTCGTAGGCGACGAAGTCGACGCTGGGCAGCAGCAGCAGGGCCGCGTCCAGCGCTTTGGACTCGAACGCCTGCACGAACACGCCGCGGTCGGCGTCGTAGCCGCCGGAGGAGACGGCCGTCCTGATCTCCTCGCGGGTCTTGTGCCAGCGGCGGCTGGGCGCCTTGCGCAGGCACTCCTCGGCCAGCTTGAGCCCGCGGTCCAGGGCCACCCAGCACATCGCCTTGGAGTGCACGAAATGGCGGGGCGGGCCGCGCAGCTCCCACAGGCCGCGGTCGGGCTCCTGCCAGCGCTCGGCGGCCGCGTCCACCAGCTCCAGCAGGAACCGCCAGTAGTCGTCGTCGGGCGAGCGGCCCCGCTGGTGCCAGCGCCAGGCCAGGTCGAGGAGCTCGCCGTAGACGTCGAGCTGGCTCTGCTTGGCGGCGGCGTTGCCGACCCGGACCGGCCCGATGCCCTGGTAGCCCTCCAGGCTGCCGGCCACCAGCTCGGTCAGCCGGCGTTCCCCGCCGACCCCGTAGGCGATCTGGAGGTTGTCGGTGGAGCCGGCGGCGCTGCGCTCGATGAACCGCCGGAACCCGTCGGCCTCGGCGTCCAGGCCGAGGGCGGCCAGGGACCGGACGGTGAAGGCCGAGTCCCGCACCCAGCTGTAGCGGTAGTCCCAGTTGCGCTCGCCGTCGCGACTCTCGGGCAGGCTGGTCGTGGGGGCGGCCGCGATCGCCCCGGTGGGGGCATTCTGGAGGCCCTTGAGGACGATCGCCGACCGCTTGACGGCGGGCGCATCCGGGCTGTCCAGCCGGATCTGCCGGGCCCAGCGCTGCCACCAGGCCAGGGTCTCCTCCAGCCGGGCGTCGAGGTCGGCCGGGTCCGGGGCGGGCGGCTTGGCCTGGTCCAGGTCCTCGGCCGGCAGGTACTGGAGCGAGAAGTGCAGGCGCTGGCCGGCCCGGATGGCCACCGAGGTCCCGATGTCGTGCTGGTCGACCCGCTGCAGGTCCACGTCGCTGGTGACCAGCAGGCCGTCGTTGCCGCCGATGGCGGCGTAGATGCCGACGCCGCGGCGTTTGACCCAGGGCTGGACCTCGCCGTAGTCGAAGCGGATGGCGGCGTGGAGGCGGAAGCTGAGCCAGCCCCTGACCCCCTCGACCACGCGCAGCAGCTGGCGGTAGGGCTGCCTGGCCCCGCCCTGGCGCATGGTGAAGCAGTCCAGCAGCCGGGCCTCGCCGCTGGGGCCGCGGAAGGTCGTCTCCAGCACCAGGCTGTCGTCCAGGTAGCGGCGCGAGACCGGGATGTCCTCGTCAACCGTGATCGAGCAGAACCCGCCCCGGTCGGCGTCCAGCAGCCGCCCGAACACGCTGGCCGAGTCGACCCGGGGCATGCAGCACCAGTCGATCGACCCTTCCCGGGAGACCAGCGCCATCGAGTGGCAGTCGCTGATGAAGGCGTAGTCGCCGATCGGCCGGTAGGTCTTCACGACGAGCCTCCGTCCCGAGCATCCATATCGCTATACGATATTAGTATGCCCTTGGAGGGAGGGTGGAAACGGGCGGGGTCGCTCAGTTGGCCGCGAACAGCTGCCAGGGGTCGCTCAGGCCCTTGAGGGTGTGGGTGCCGCGGTCCTCAAGGGCGATGCCGGAGCCGGTCACCAGGTCGTGGACGGTCCGGGAGACCAGGATCTCGCCGGGGCCGGCCGTGGCCATGATGCGGGCGGCGATGTGGACCGCGATCCCGCCGACGTCGTCGTCGGTGACGTCGAGCTCCCCGGTGTGGATCCCGGCCCGGATCTCGATGCCGAGGCCCTCCAGCTCCTTGCGGAGGGCGACGGCGCAGCGGATCGCCCGTCCCGGCCCGTCGAAGACGGCCAGGACGCCGTCGCCGGTGCTCTTGATCCGCCGCCCGCTCTCCTGGGCGACCAGCCGCCTGGCCGCCTCGTCGTGGGCGTCCAGCAGCTCCCGCCACCGCCGGTCACCAGTCGCCTGGGCGCGCTCTGTCGACCCGACGATGTCGGTGAACAGCACCGTCGCCAGCAGCCGGCGGGCCTGCTCGGGCTGGAGCTCCAGGGTGTCGACCACGACGTTGCGGACGCCTCGCGAGAAGGCGATGTCGTAGCGGTCGGTCGCCTCGTCGAAGCCGGAGGTCTGCCAGGTGGCCTCGCCGGCCACCGCCTTGTAGGTCTGCTCGTCGAAGGTCAGCCCGCTGGAGCCCCCGGTCACCCGGACCCGGGCCGCCGTGCCGGCCGGCCGGTGGATGGTGACCTCCCTGGCCCCGCCGCGGAACCACAGCTGCACCGGGCCGGCCGGCCGGGCCAGGGTCAGCTCCGAGTCGGCGGTGGCATGCTCCACCTCCGTGCCGAGGAGCCGGGCCCCGCTCAGGTCCGCGCGCAGCCCGACCAGGCCCCGTGACCCCTCGATCCGCCAGCCGACCGACGGGTTCAGCCGGATGTCGGCGGCCTGGCGGCCCGCCCAGTCGGCGGGGCGGAACCGGGGACCGTACTCGATGGTGATCACCCCGCCCCGCTCCCGGACCCTGGGTGGCGAGCCCTCGTACCGGGCGTGGTACAGCTCGGCCAGCGAGGGGTCGGTCCCGAGGGTGACGTTGTTCGCCCGGACCAGCCGCAGCCGCACACTTCTGGACGGGCCGAGCAGCGATCCCGGCTGGGCACGTGCGACGTCGTCGGCCATGGGCCCTCCGGGTTCCGCTCGGCTGCTCGGCCCCATGGTAGTTCGTCCCCCAGACCGGCTTTCATCTGGAACCGCCAGCGTGCCGGAGCGATACTCGAGCTCGGTCACCTGGTTCCGCCGTCGGGGGGCCATCCCGCCGGGACGCTCGGAGATCGGGCGCCAGGCCGGGTGGCCATCCTGCTCGACGACCAGGACGTGAGCCGGCGCCACGCCGTCCTGGGACCGCACCGGCGGGCCGGGGCCGGAGTCCTGGCGCTGCTGTAGGTGCTTGACACTCTCGAACATATGTTCGAACATGAGCCTATGGCGGCCACAGAAAGTGGTCTTGATACCACTCTGGGGAGTTCCGTTGTCTCGACGGAGCTGGCAGGACCGGGAACACCCCTGGCCGACGAGCGGCTGCTGCCGGTGCTCCCCGCCCTTCGGCCGCTCCTCGATGGCCGAGGGCTGCGCCGGGGCGCCACGGTGACCGTCAGCCGCTCCGCCGCCCTCGCCCTGGCCCTGGTGGCCGGGGCCTCGGCGGCCGGCTCCTGGGTCGCCGCGGTCGGCCTGCCCGACCTGGGGATCGTGGCCGCCGCCGAGACCGGCATCGCCCTGGAGCGCCTGGCCCTGGTCCCGACCCCCGGCGCCAGGGCCTGGCCGGCCGTGGTCGCCGCCTTCCTGGACGCGGTCGACGTGGTGCTGGTGCGCGCCCCGGCCCGGCTCCCGGCCGCCCAGGCCCGCCGCCTCGCGGCCCGGGCCCGCGAGCGTGGCTCCGTCCTCGTCCCCCTCGGCGCCTGGCCCGAGCCGGCCGACCTGCGCCTGGCCGTCACCTCCAGCGCCTGGCACGGCCTCGGCCAGGGCCACGGCAGCCTCCACTCCCGCCAGGTCGAGGTCCTCATCACCGGCCGCGGCGCCGCCACCCGCGAACGCCGGGTCAGCCTCTGGCTGCCGTCCCCCGACGGCACCATCGCCCCGCTCGGGTTCCCGCGCGCCCCGGCGGGGGCTCCGGCAGGGACCGCGGATTCACGGGTTGGGCCGGGGGGCCCAGCCGGTCTGGCCCTCGCCGGGGAAGGGGATGCCCCGGCGGGGGAGGACCGGTCGCCGGAGCTGCCGCTGGCCGATGTCGGGTGATCCGCGGTGGCCCGCATGCTGGTGGTCTGGTGCCCGGATTGGCCGGTGGTGGCGGCCGGGGCGCCCCCGGACAGCCTGACGGCCGTCGTCCACGCCAACCGCGTCGTCGCCTGCTCGGCGGCGGCCCGGGCCGAGGGCGTGCGGCCCGGCCTGCGCCGACGCGAGGCCCAGGGGCGCTGCCCGGAGCTGGAGCTGCTCGCCCACGACCCAGCCAGGGACGCCCGCGCCTTCGAGCCGGTGCTGGTCGCTGTCGAGCAGCTCACCCCCTGGGTCGAGGTCCTCCAGCCGGGCGAGTGCGCCTTCCCGGCCCGCGGCGCCGCCCGCTACCACGGCGGCGAGCCGGCGCTGGCCGTCACGGTGACCGCCGCCGTGTATGCCGCCCTCGAGGGCCGGGGCCAACGGCGACCGGAGCGTCACCGGCGACCGGAGGGGAGCCTCGACCTCGGCCAGAGAGGTCTCGGTCGGGGCACCTGCCAGGTCGGGATCGCCGACGGCACCTTCGCCGCCGCGCTGGCCGCCCGCCACCAGGCCATCGTCCCGCCGGGCGGCAGCCGCGCCTTCCTGGCCCCCCTCCCGGTGGCCACCCTCGACCGCCCCGACCTCGCCGACCTGCTGGTCCGCCTCGGCCTGCGCACCCTCGGTGACCTGGCCGCCCTGCCAGGCGCCGACCTGGTCACCCGCTTCGGCGCCGAGGGCGCACGCGCCGCCCGCCTGGCCAGCGGCCTCGATGAGCATCCCAAGGGAGCCCGCCGCCCCCCACCCGACCTCCGCGTGGCGGCCGAGCTCGACCCGCCCGCCGACCGGGTCGACGTCGCCGCCTTCACCGCCAAGACCCTGGCCGACGAGCTGGTCGCCCGCCTCGACCAGCTCGGCCTGGCCTGCACCCGCCTCCGCATCGAAGCCCAGACCGACCAGGGCGAGACCCTCTCCCGAGTCTGGCGCTACGACCCCATCAGCATCCCAACAACCCGTCGCCTCTCCAGCCCCGATCCCGTTCCCCGTTCCGCCTCCAGCGGGGTGCAGCGGCCGGGTCCGCCGGACGCTCCGGGTCGGATGGCCGCGCTCATGACCGAGCGGGTCCGCTGGCAGCTCGACGGCTGGCTGACCGGACGGACCGGCCGCCTCCCCGGGGCGCTCACCCATCTGGTGCTGGTGCCCGACGAGGTCGTCCCCGACCGGGGCCGCCAGCTCGGGTTCTGGGGTGAGGAGACCGAGACCGAACAGCGCGCGGCCCGTGCCCTGGCACGCATCCAGGGCCTCCTCGGCCCCGAAGCGGTCCGCACCGCCCGCCTCCGCGGCGGCCGCGACCCAGCCGACCGCGTAGCCCTCACCCCGGCCACAGACCCCCCGCCCTCGGACCCCTCGGTCCCGGGCGACCCGGGATCGGGTTCCCCGTCCCTGGGCTCCAGCGTCTCGGACTTCCCGGCCTCGAGTCCCCGGGTCTCGGACCCCGCGGCGTTCCTCCTCCCTCGCATCGCTGGCCATCGCCGGCCCGTCATCCCGGCGCCCGGCGTCCCGGACCGGCGCGCGGCCGGCACCCTGGGCCACGGCTCGTCCGGTGCTCGGAGTCACGACTCACCCGGCACCTCGAACCCTCGCCCGCCCGGCGCCCGGGGCCACGGTCCGGTCGGCACCCCGGGGGCCGGCCCGGGCGACCTGCGCGGCGCCGTGCCCTGGCCCGGGCAGGTGCCGGCCCCGGCCCCGACGATCGTCTATGCCAGGCCGCTCCCGGCAGAGGTGGTGGACGCCGCCGGCGCCACCGTCGCCGTCGACGGTCGCGGCCTGCTCGGCCTGCTCCCAAGCCGGGTCCGGATCCAGGGCCGTGCCTGGTCGCCCATCACCGGCTGGGCCGGTCCCTGGCTGGTCGACGAGCGCTGGTGGGACCCGGCCGCCCACCGCCGCCTGGTCCGCCTCCAGGCGACCACCGACCAGGGCGGCGCCTACCTGCTCCGGCTGACCGGCGGCCGCTGGTGGGTGGAAGCGACCTACGACTGAGCATGGTCCCGGGGGCTGTGGACATTCGTTTGCGGCCATTTGCCCCCGAACGTAGAACTGCTCCGACCAGTCGGCGCACGATCAGGAGGAGCGACATGTCCACCACCGGTATCCGGGTCACCCCCGAACAACTCCAGCAGATCTCCGCCCAGCTCGACGCCGGCGCCTCCACCATCGAGGGCACCCTGCGCCAGCTCGCCGGCAACGTCGCCCCCCTCGGGTCCGACTGGGCCGGCGTCGCCCAGTCCCGCTTCCTCCAGCTCTGGGCGGAATGGCAGCGCAGCGGGGCCACCCTGCACCAGGCCTTGACCGGCATCGCCCGCCTCACCGCCCGCGCCGGCGCCAGCTACGAGTCGGCCGAGCACGGCATCGCGGCCAGCTTCGGGCGCACCTGACGGGTCGCGACGACGCGGCCACGACAGCGTGGGGCAGCCCGAGGCGCTTCGCGAGTGTGCTAGCGTCGGCGGTCACATGACGAGATTCGTCGTCGACTGCGGCGCCGTCCTCCACCTGGTCAGTGAGGGCATCGAGGTCCGGGCCGAGCACGAGCTGCTGGCGCCGACGCTCTTGCGCTCCCAGACGCTGTCGGCTCTGCATGAGGCCGCGCACCGGGGCGAGATCTCGGCAGAGGTCGCTCTCGACCGGCTCGCCCGCATCCAGGCGCTGTCGATCCGCCTCCTCGGCGACGCCGTGCTCCGGCGTCGGGCCTGGGACCTCGCCGAGCAGCTGGGGTGGGCGGAGACCTACGACGCCGAGTACGTTGCCCTCACGCAGCTGCAGGCCGACGCCCTTGTCACCCTGGACGCGGAACTGGGGCGCCGGGTGGAAGGGATCGTCCCCACGGCGACGATCGAGGCGCTGGGAACGGCCTGAGGCTCCCGGAACCTAGGGCGTGTCCAGCGAACCGTCCTGCTGGTGCAGCGTGGCGGTCAGGACCAGGTTCCGGGTCGCGTCAACGTCGCCCTTGCTGCTGGTGGCGCAGTGCACGGTGGCCGCGGTGCCGTCCACGGCCGCGGCGACGCCCTCGCCCGTGCGCAGGTCGCCGGTGCGGTACCGGATGCCGTCGGTCGCCTCGCGGCGGTGCCGGGTGAGCACCCGGGCATCGCAGCCGGCGTCCCGGAGCCGCCGGACGACCAGTCGTCCCAGGCGGCCGGTGCCCCCGGTGACCAGGACAGGCGACGACATGGCTTCTCCTGGTGACCTCACGGGTCCTCCTCATCACAGGGGAGGGGATGTCGTGCCCCGGACGGCCCGGCGTGGTCCGTCATACCCGGTGGCCGGCGCGCTCGAGGGCCGCGTAGGCCGCCTCCAGGTGCTCCTCCCGAACCAGGAGGTATCGGTGTCGTAGGTCGAAAGGGCGAGCAGCGGGATGTGGGCGTCCGCGAGCGGTCCCGAGAGGGCCGCGAGGATCCCGGTCATCTCGAAGCTGAGGGGCCCTTGGACCTGCAGGCATCGCCAGCCCCGCTCCGCCGGCGTCGCTTCCGGCACCGCAGGCTCGGCGCAGATCACCGAGAGCTCGTCCGGCGTGCGGGTCACGGCCACGACCTCGCCGGCTGCCCACCGCGGCACGGCCGCGTCCGCGGGGAGCCGGGAGACGGCGAAGCGCCCCTCAAGTGTCGTCAACCGCAGTCCCACCCGGCCATCCCCTCTCCGTCGCCGACCGTCGCCGGCCGCCGTGCAACGGTCCCCGCTCGAGGGGAGGGGGGCAAGGTGGGGCCACTCGGCGGTGTGGGGCTGCTTGCGACGCTGGGCCGCCTGGCGGCGTCTGATCGAGAAATTGTCGAATGAACATTTCAGAGAGAATTCAGCAAGATCGGGTCCTGCGCGGCACTCGGGAATTCAGCGACGAACTTGCTCTGCTCGAATGTGTGTTCGATCATCGGGTACATGGGATGGCAAAATCCTCCGCTTCCCTGGTCGGAGCTGGAGCGCCGGCTCGCCGGCCGTCCGCCTCCCGCCAACCAGCCTCCCTGGGTGGACGGAGGAGACGCCCCGGCCTGGTCATCCAGGCGCCAGCCCTGTCGGTCTCCCGCTGACCAATCCCCTGGTGAGCGTGGGCCGGGGAGGGTGGTGGTTCCGTATGCCGAGCTGCACTGCCACTCCAACGCGAGCTTCCTGGACGGCGGTTCGCATCCGGAGGAATTGGCCGAGGAGGCGGCGCGCCTCCGCCTGGAGGCGCTGGCCATAACCGACCACGACGGCCTGTACGGCATCGTCCGCTTCGCCGAGGCCGCCAGGACGTTGGGCCTCCCCACCATCTTCGGCGCCGAGCTGACCCTCCCCGGGGCCTCGGAGGCTCGGCGGGGCCGGTGGGCCGGGGGAACCGGGAGGACCGGGACGCCCGACCCGGTGGGGGAGCATCTGGTGGTGCTGGCGCGGGGGGCGGAGGGGTACGGGCGGTTGTGTCGGGCGATCTCGGAGGCGCAGATGGCGGGGGCCAAGGGGGCGCCGCGGGGGGATCTGGGGCGGCTGGCGGAGCTGCACGGCGGGCGGTGGGTGGTCCTGACCGGGTGCCGGAAGGGGCCGGTGCCGAGGGCGCTGGTCGAGCGGGGGCCGGCGGCGGCTCAGGTCGAGCTGGACCGGCTCGTCCAGGCGTTCGGGCGGGACAACGTCTATGTGGAGATCTGGGACCATGGCGACCCGCTCGACTCGGCCCGCAACGACGCCCTGGTCCGGCTGGCCGACCGGGCGAGGGTCGAGGTGGTGGCGACCAACAACGTCCACTACGCGACCCCGGGCCGGCGCCGGCTGGCCACCGCCCTGGCCGCGGTCCGGGCCCGCAGCTCCCTGGCTGACCTGGACGGCTGGCTGCCCGCCGGGGCCGGCGCCCATCTGCGGTCCGGGTTCGAGCAGGCGACCCGCCTGGCCCGCTACCCGGGCACGGTCGAGCTGGCCGCCGAGCTCGGCCGGGCCCTGGCCTTCGACCTGGAGCTGGTCGCGCCCCGCCTGCCCGACTTCCCGGTCCCGCCCGGCCACACCGAGATGACCTGGCTGCGCGAGCTGGCCACCCGGGGCGCGACCCGCCGCTACGGGCCCCGCCACGCCGAGCGGACCCCCGGGGCCTGGCGCCAGATCGACCACGAGCTGGCCATGATCGAGCAGCTCGGCTTCCCCGGCTACTTCCTGATCGTCTGGGACATCGTGCAGTTCTGCGAGCGGTCCGACATCTACTGCCAGGGCCGGGGCTCGGCGGCCAACTCGGCCGTCTGCTACGCGATCGGGATCACCAAGGCCGACGCCGTCTCCCTGGGCCTGCTGTTCGAGCGGTTCCTGTCCCCGGAGCGCGACGGGCCGCCCGACATCGACCTGGACATCGAGGCCGGCCGCCGCGAGGAGGTCATCCAGTACGTCTACGAGCGCTACGGCCGCGACCGGGCCGCCCAGGTCGCCAACGTGATCACCTACCAGGCCCGCTCGGCCGTACGGGACATGGGCCGGGCCCTCGGCTACTCGCCCGGGCAGCTCGACGCCTGGTCCAGGCAGGTGGACGCCTGGGGGCCGATCGAGGCCACCGTCGAGCACGACATCCCTCAGCAGGTCATGGAGCTGGCCCGGCAGGTCCAGCGCTTCCCCCGCCACCTCGGCATCCACTCCGGGGGCATGGTGATCTGCGACCGGCCGGTGGTCGAGGTCTGCCCGGTCGAGTGGGCGACCATGAAGGACCGCAGCGTCCTGCAGTGGGACAAGGACGACTGCGCCGCCGTCGGACTGGTCAAGTTCGACCTGCTCGGCCTCGGGATGCTGTCGGCCCTGCACGACACCGTCGACCTGGTCCGCGACCACCACGGGGCCGAGATCGACCTGGCCACCCTCCCCCAGGAGGCGGCCGTCTACGACATGCTCTGCCAGGCCGACTCGGTCGGGGTGTTCCAGGTCGAGAGCCGGGCCCAGATGGCCACCCTGCCCCGGCTCAAGCCGCGCGAGTTCTACGACCTGGTGGTGGAGGTGGCCCTGATCCGGCCGGGCCCGATCCAGGGCGGCTCGGTTCACCCCTACATCCGCCGCCGCAACGGCGACGAGGAGGTCACCTTCCTGCACCCGCTGCTGGAGCGGTCGCTCTCCAAGACTCTCGGGGTGCCGCTGTTCCAGGAGCAGCTGATGCAGATGGCGGTGGACGTGGCCGGGTTCACGGCCGCCGAGGCCGACCAGCTCCGCCAGGCCATGGGGGCCAAGCGGTCCAGCGAGCGCATGGAGCGGCTGCGGGGCCGGCTGTACGCGGGCATGGCCGAGCGGGGGATCGAGGGCGAGGTCGCCGACCGGATCTACGAGAAGCTGGCCGCCTTCGCCAACTTCGGCTTCCCCGAGAGCCACTCGGTGTCATTCGCCTACCTGGTCTACGCCAGCGCCTGGCTGAAGCTCCACTACCCGGCGGCGTTCCTGGCCGCCCTCCTGAATGACCAGCCGATGGGCTTCTGGTCGCCCAACACCCTGGTCGCCGACGCCCGCCGCCACGGGGTGGTCGTGCGGGGCCCGGACGTCAACCATTCGGCGGCGACCGCGACCCTCGAGCCGGTGACGGGTTGGGAGGGCGGAGGACCCGGGGAGCGGGAAGGGGGGGCGGCCGAGGCGGGGCAGGATGGGGGACCCGGCTCCCCTGGGCGTGGGACGGGCCGGCCGGACATCTGGGCGGTGCGGCTCGGGCTGGGCTACGTGCGGTCGCTCGGGGAGGAGCTGGCCGAGCGGGTGGCCGAGGGGCGGCCCTATGGGTCCATGGCCGACCTGGTCAGGCGAACCGGGGTGAACGAGGGGCAGGTGGAGGCGCTGGCCACCGCGGGGGCGTTCGGGTCGCTGGGCCTGGAGCGGCGGGCGGCGCTGTGGGCCGCCGGGGCCGTCGCCCAGGCCAGGGCGGACCGGCTGCCCGGGACCGCGGTCGGGGCCGAGGCGCCCCGGCTGCCGGGGATGAGCCCGGTCGAGCTGGGGGCGGCCGACCTGTGGGCCACCGGCCTGTCGGGCGACAGCCACCCGGTGCAGTTCGCCCGCGAGCGCCTGGACGCGCTCGGCGCCGTCGCCGCCGACGGGCTGGCCGCGGTCCCGCCCGGCACCAGGGTGCTGGTGGGTGGGGTGGTGACCCACCGCCAGCGTCCGGCGACCGCCGGCGGGACCACCTTCCTGAACCTCGAGGACGAGACCGGGCTGGTCAACGTGATCTGCTCCAGGGGCGTCTGGGCCCGCTACCGGCGGGTCGGCAGGTCCGCCGCCGCCCTGCTGGTCAGGGGGCGGCTGGAGCGGGCCGAGGGCGTGATCAACGTGATCGCCGACCAGCTCCGGCCCCTGCCCCTGGCCGCCACCACCCGCTCCCGGGACTTCCGCTGACGCCGGGTGGGGACGCCGCCCGGCGTTTGCCCGGGGACTACGACGGATAGGCCGTCAGCTGACCGAAGGGAGGTCGCCATGGACCGCAACGCTGGAGAGTACGACCGTCGTGACGAGGCCCCGCAGGACGACACCGGCATGATCGGCAGCGAGGCCGAGGAGCCGGGTCCGGGTCGCGACACCTCGCTGACCGACCCCGACCCGGTCGCCGCCAGCAGCGACCAGCCACGGGGCACCGTGGCCATGTCCGAGGGTGACCCGATGGCCACCCGCCTCGGCTCCCACATCGAGGGGGCCGGCGCGATCGGCTACGACGTGGCCGCCGCCGAGGAGGGCACCACCCAGGAGACCCCGCCCTCCGACCGCCCCGGCTACGAGCCCGAGCGCCCCGCCGGTGACGACCCCGTGGCCACGGCCCCGGCGGCCGCCGCCACCGCCCCGGCCGCCTACGAGCCGGTCGAGGACACCGGCAGCGCCGACCGCTTCACCACCGCCGGGCCGGCCGGGTACGAAGGGGAGCCGGAGCGGCTCGACCCGCCTGGCCCAGAGGAGCCGGGCGTCTACGACCAGGAGGACGACCGGGCCAGGCGCCCCTCCGAGGGCCTCTAGCCTCAGCCATCACCGGGGCGGCCGAGACGGTCGCCCCGGCGGCGTTCCGGCGGGCCCGCCCCGCGCTCAGGGGCGGCCCAGGGTCTGGCGCAACGCCGGTTCCAGCTCCCGGAGCTGGAACCGGTAGCCGGTCGCCTGGAGGCGGGCCGGGAGGGCGCGCTGGCTGACGAACAGCAGCTCGTCGGCGGCCTCGCCGAGGACCAGCCTGGGGGCGAACGCGGGCACGTGCAGGAGCGCCGGGCGGCGCAGGATCCGGGCCAGGGTGGCGGTGAACTCGGCGTTGGTGACCGGGTTGGGGGCGACGGCGTTCACCGGCCCCTCCAGGTCCTGTCGGGTCAGGGCGTGGAGGTAGGCCCCGGCGACGTCGTCCAGGGAGATCCAGCTCAGCCACTGCCGCCCCGAGCCGAGCCGGCCGCCGATCCCGAGCCGGAACATCAGCGCCTGCTTGGGCAGCCCGGCCCCGGCGGCGGTCTGCACCGGCCCGGTGCGCAGGTGCACGACCCGCAGGCCGGCCGCCCGCGCCGGGTCGGCGGCCGCCTCCCACTGGCGGACCACGTCGGCCAGGAACCCGCGGCCGCCGCTGCTGGCCTCGGTCAGGACCTCGTCGCCGCGGTCGCCGTAGTACCCGACCCCCGACGCGCAGACCAGCACCCCCGGCCCCCCGGGCCCCTTGGCCGGCCCGGCCAGGGTGCGGGCGACCAGCCCGGTGCCCCTGACCCGGGTCTGGAGGATGTCCCGCTTGGTCGCGGAGGTCCAGCGGAGCTGGTCGCCGATGCTCTTGGCGGCCAGGTGGACGACCGCGTCCACCTTGGCCAGGGCCTCGGGGTCGAGCCGGCCGGCCATCGGGTCCCACTGGAGCTGGTCCGGCCCGGTCGGGCGGGACCGGGTCAGGCGCAGCACCTGGTGACCCTCGTCCTGCAGGCGCCCCACCAGGGCGGTGCCGATCAGCCCGGACGCCCCGGTGACCGCGACCAGCATGCGACTCCTCCTCGCCGAATCGGACACGACAGTCCTAGCTTCGCAGGTCCGCCGCCCGGCGGTTGCCGGCTAGGACAGCGTGAAGGGTCGCGACCCGGCCGCCGGGCCGGCCATGGCCCGGTCGCGGCCGCCACCGCCAGCCGGGTCCGCTCGCCGAGGGGCTCGGCGATGGTGCCGAAGGGGACCATGCGGGCCCGCAGGGTCCGCTCCTGGAGGCCGTCCAGGATACGGGTCAGCTCGTGCCGGGTTGCGGCGAGCGCGGTTGAGCCGCGGCCGGCGTTGACGGCCGCCGGCCAGGAGGGCTTGGATGGCGGCCGTGGACACCTGGGACCCGGAGCAGTACCAGCGGTTCGGGGCCGAGCGGGCGGCACCCTTCTACGACCTGCTGTCGCTGGTCCGGCCGGTCCCCGGCGGCCGGGTGGTCGACCTGGGCTGCGGCGGCGGCGAGCTGACGGCCGAGCTCCACCGACGCCTGGAGGCCGCCGAGACGCTCGGCCTGGACAGCTCGGCGGCCATGCTCGAGCGGGCCACGCCCCTGGCCGGCGGCGGCCTGCGGTTCGAGCAGGGCGACATCGCCGCCTTCGATCAGAGCGGCTGGGACGTCGTCTTCTCCAACGCCGCCCTGCACTGGCTGCCCGACCACGCGCGGCTGCTCGGCCGGCTGGTCGGCCTCCTGCACCAGGGCGGCCAGCTGGCCGTGCAGATGCCGGCCAACCACGACCACCCCTCGCACGTCGTCGCCGCCGAGCTCGCCGGCACCGAGCCGTTCCGGGCCGCCCTGGACGGCTACCGCCGCACCTCGCCGGTGCAGCCACCGGAGTGGTACGCCGAGCTGCTCGACCGCCTCGGCCTGGCCGACCAGCACGTCCGGCTCCAGGTCTACCTGCACCGGCTGGCCGCCCGCGACGAGGTCATCGAATGGGTCAGGGGAACCCTGCTCACCGACTACCAGGCCCGCATGCCCCCGGCCCTGTTCGAGGAGTTCCTGGCCGCCTACCGCCGCCGGCTCCTCCCCCTCCTGGAGGACAGCCACCCCTACCGCTACCCGTTCAAGCGCCTGCTGCTCTGGGGCCGCCGGGGTGGCGGCTGAGCGGGTCGCCGCGGCGGTGCCGAGCACCTGAGGTCGCGGGTGCGCCCGACGAGCTCCAGGGTCGGGCCGGCCCGGCAGCTGGTGCGGTGGCAGGAGGCACCTGGGACGTCGGGTTGTTCGGGGCCCCATGCACCAAGCCCCGGCGAGCCAGGGCCTATGAGACCGAGCGGATACGCTCGCGTCGGTGAGGGATGCCACGCTCGAGGCGTTGCCACTGCCCGTCACGTTCCACCAGGTAGGCCGCGAAGGCACAGGGGATACCGCCTGCCTGCAGCGGGTCTGGCGAGTCCATCAGGTGGAAATGCAGGTGCGGGGCGGTCGAGTTGCCGGTGTGGCCGACCCGTCCGAGCACCTCGCCGACGCGGACCCGCTGGCCTCTGGTGACGGCGACACTGCCCGGCGCCAGGTGCGCATACAGCGCGTACGTCGCTCCGGTGGCCATGATGACGTGGTTGCCGGCAAGCCGGATGGGATCCAGCCCACCCCGCGCGAACCTCACCGTGGTCTTCACCGCCAACCAGGACTCCCGCACCGGGTGGACCCACTGGCGCTCGCCCACGCCGTCCACGGCCTGGACGATCACGCCGTCCAAGGCCGCATGGACCGGTTGCCCCCAGCCGTAGCAGTCACGTGTCCGCCCCCCGAGCAGCAGCCAGCGCAGGGCCCCCGCGGGGTGCACATGGAACCCGCGACGGTGGTCGGTGCGGACCAGATCGTAGGCGTACCGCTGTCCGAGCAGGTCGGTGCCGTGGCTGGGGATCCGGTCCGCCGGGCTCCGCTCGACCGACCACTCGCCCCGGAGAGGAAGGTCGACGACGACCGGATCATCGAGCTCACCCATCGTCGGGGTGGTCCTCCTCGATCGGGAGGAGCTCGAACGCCGGGTGGCGGTCGGCCTCGGCCACGAAGTCCTCCACCGGAGCGTCCTTGTCCGCACGAAAGTACGGCCGGGTGGCTGTGGCAACGCGCACATAGCGCTTGAGCACCGGCCCAGCCTCCCCAGCAGGGACCTCGCGGACGGCATAGTCACGCCGGTCGCCGCGGCGGCCCAGGGCCACCCGACCGGCGGCGCGGGCGTTGTGCACCCATGACACCGCTCCGTAGGGGGCGACCAGCCAGCGCCGCCCGTCCTGGGAGACCACGGTCGCCGGGTGCGTCAAAGGCCGGCCGGTCCTGCGACCGGTGGTGGTCAACAGATACGTGCTGGGCACCAGGCCCGCTCGGACGAACACGCTCATGATGGCGTCGCCCACCCGGCGCCCGCGGCCGGGACGGAACTGCCGCGCCGGGCGTGAGCCTCGGCCACCTTGCGCGGGCGCCGGCTCGGCACCGCTTCCAGATCCCCGCTGGCTGCCTGGGTCTGGTTGACTGGGGGTCTTGTCAGCCAACGCTACTGCCTCCACCGGTTGGCTCACGGAGTCCGGGCTCCAGGAACCGTCCGGCCCGTTCCACGAGTGCGAGTGGGTCAACGCCAACAGGGTGCGCTGTGGAACCGGAGGGCTGCCACCACCGAGGACAGCCAAGCATCCGAAGGCAACCCTAGACAGTGGATTGGCGTGCCACGATGAGGTGGCGAGATCAGTAGCAGGAAGGGGACGAAGTTGTCGGAGCGATCAGGCACCCTGGCTGACGATCCGTTCAGCGGTCGGCACCCAACCAGTCACGAACGGCTGACGGGACTGCCCTGGGATGCGTCGTACCACGACGGCCCTGCGCCTTGGGATCTTGGCCAGCCGCAGCCAGCAGTCGTGCGCTTGGCATCCGAAGGCGGATTCACCGGAGCGGTGCTCGATGCGGGCTGCGGGACCGGCGAGAACGCGCTTCACCTCGCCTCGCTGGGGTTGTCGGTTCTGGGCGTTGACGTGGCCGAGACGGCACTGGCGATCGCCCGAGCGAAGGCCGACGACCGTGGGATCGAGGTTGAGTTCGCTGCGGTTGACGCGTTCCAGCTGCAGCGTCTGGGGCGCAGGTTTGCGACGGTGCTGGACTGCGGACTGTTCCACACCTTCGACGGCGACGAGCGACCAGGATACGTGGCGAGTCTGGCGTCGGTGACCGAGCACGATGGAACCCTGTAT
>JBJMHP010000080.1:0-5583 GCA_045807325.1 Actinomycetes bacterium
TCCAGATTCAGCACGACCAGGTCGGCCTGACCGAGCACGGCCCGGACCTCGGGCGCCACCAGGCCCTCGGGTGGCGTCCTGGCCAGGGCCTGGCCGACCCCGCGACCCAGCATGGTGTCCCCGACCAGCGCCACCGTGACCGTCATCGCCCACCTCGCTGTGGTGGGCCGCTCAGTCGTGGTCCATCCAGGTGGCCACGTCGACCTCGTTGCCCTCGGGGTCGGCCAGGGTCCACCACCCCGGGGCGTGTTCGTCGGTGACCAGGCGGCCGCCGGCGGCGATGGCCGCCTTGACGCGTGCCTCGGCCTGGTCGTGGGGCACCCAGACGTCGATGTGGATCCGGTTGCGCTGGGGGCGGGGCGCGTCCATCTCCTGGAACCAGAGCGACGGTCCGCGGCCGCGCGGGTCGATCAGGTCCTCGTCGGGGCTGTCGGGGCGGTACTCGTAGCCGAGCACGGCCCGCCAGAACGGCATCACCTCGGAGCCGACCAGGGCGTCGATCGAGACCTGGACGGTCTGCAAGGCCGAGGGGTCGGCGGAGAGCCCCAGCTGGCGCGCCACCGCCGAGATCTGCCGGGCCAGGTCGAGGTCGCGCTCGGTCAGCCCGTACCAGTCGTCCGCGGTCGTGAGCAGCCGCACGGTCACGCCCTCGTGCCGCAGGTCGAGGTCGGGATGGTGTTCCCCGAGGCCGGCCAGCTCGCCGATGGCGTGCACCAGGCGGGCGCCGGCCGTGAACGACCCGGTGCGGAAGTAGGCGCACGCCCCCTCGCCGAGCACCCGCCAGTCCTCGACGCCGTCGACCTCGGAGAACTGCCGCGGCGAGAGCCGCCCGCTCATGACGCCGGGCCCCGCGGCGATGGGGACGGCCCGCCCGGTGGCTCGCGCCGGGCCGCCCCGTCGATGCTCGCCAGGATCGCTCCCGCGAGGTCCTCGGGCCGGGTGAACTGCGGCCAGTGGCCGGTGGGCAGGTCCACGTACTCGACCAGGCCGGGAACCACGATGATGTCCATGGCCGAAGGCTAGGCGATGCCACCGACAACCGGCCACCACGGATCCCCACCACCGGGTGGGCCGGCGGGTCAGGCGTTCTCGTTCTGGCGTCGACGCTCCCAGAGCACGAGGCGCGCGGCGACATCCAGCGAGACGAGTCCGACGAGGTAGCGGACCGCGATCGACTCACCGCTGGTGACGATGATGACGACGGCCGCGACGACCAGCACCACGGCGAGCGGGGTCAGGTACCGTCCCATGTGCACCCTCCAATCCGAGATCTGGTCAGGGCTGCTGGACCGTGTCGAGTCGTACCGGCTGGCCGGTGTCGACCGAGGCGATGGCGGCCAGGGCGATGGCCAGGGCGGCGCGGGCGTCCTGGCCGTCGGGGCTGAGGGTTGCGCCGGCGTGGACACCGTCGGTGAAGGCGGCCAGCTCGGCGCCGTGGTAGGCCATGGTGGTGCGGCGGATGTCGCCGGCGGTGGCCATGCCGGCCGAGCCGAAGACCTCGCCCCGGATGTCGTAGCCGTACACGGCGTGGAAGCTGGCCTCGGCGGTGGCCATGGCCCCGTTGTCGAAGCGGACCAGCACCACGGCGGTGTCCTGGAGGCCCTGGTCCCTTCCAGCCGGCCCCGATGAGCCCGACGGCCACCGGCCTGGTCTGGGCGTCAGCGACGGTCATGGCCGGCTCCTCTCGGCTCGGCGGTGTCGGAGCTGGTGAAGGCGTCGCGGAACCGGGCCAGGGCCTGCTCGCTGTCCCCCGAGGCCCAGGCCTCCAGCCCCACCGTGCCGCGGTAGCCCAGCTCCTCCAGGGCGGCGGCGATGGCCGGGTAGTTGATCTCCCCGGTGCCGGGCTCGCAGCGGCCGGGCACATCGGCCACCTGGATCTCACCGATCAGCCGACCGGCCCGCCGCACCAGCCCGATCAGGTTCCCCTCGCCGATCTGGGCGTGGTACAGGTCCAGCATCATCCGCAGCCCGGGCCGGCCGACCGCCTCGACCAGGGCCAGGGTGTCGGCGGCGCGGGCGAAGGGGACGCCGGGGTGGTCGACGGCGGTGTTGAGGTTCTCCAGGCAGAAGGTGACCCCGGCCCGCTCCCCCAGGGCGGCCACCCGGTCCAGGGTGCGGGCCGCGGCCAGCCACATCGCCCCGGTGACCTCGTGCACGGGCCGCACCGGCAGCCCCTGGTCGTCCAGCCCGGTGCCGTGCAGGTTCAGCCGCGGGCAGCCCAGCCGCTCGGCCACCGCGACCGACCGCTCGGCCGAGGCCAGCAGCTCCCTCGCGCCCTGGTCGTCGGTGAGGGTCCCGCCGACGTACCCGGTCATCGACGAGAACCTGGCCCCGATGGCGGCCAGGGCGTCGAGGTCCTTGCGGGTCCAGTCCCAGATCTCGACCTGGAACCCGAGGTCGGCGATCCGCCGCACCCGCTTGGTGATCGGGAGCTCCAGGAACACCATCTCGGCGCACACGGCCAGGGTGACCGACCACGACCCCACCGGCGTCCCGGGTTGTTGCTGTGGGTCCATGTCCTGGGATCCCTTCTCCGCTGTGGACGCCGCTGGCTGGTCTAACCCGAACCGGTGGGACGCTCGAGCGTGGCCAGGAGCTGCTCGGCGTCCTTGGTCCAGCACAGCGGTTGACAGCGCTGATTCCACCCCTCGCAGAAGCGACCGATGGCCGCGACCAGCTCCTGGACGCTGGCGAAGTCGCCGCGGCGCAGCGCCTGGCGTTCGATGATGGCGAAGAACACCTCGACCAGGTTCAGCCAGGACCCATAGGTCGGGGTGAAGTGCAGCCGGACCCGCGGATGCTTGGCCAGCCATGCCTGTACCCGCTCGTGCTTGTGGGTGGCGTAGTTGTCCAGCACCACATGCAGCTGCCGACGGGGATAGGCGCGGGCGACCAGCTTGAGGAACCCCAGGAACTCGCTATGCCGATGGCGCGGCTGGCAGGCGTCGGTCACCCGCCCGGTGGCGACCTCCAGCGCCGCAAACAGGGTGGTCGTGCCGTGGCGGAGGTAATCGTGAGTGTGCCGCTCGACCCGTCCTGGCGCCAGCGGCTGAACTGGCTGGGTGCGTTCCAGCGCCTGGATCTGGGACTTCTCATCCACACACAGCACGATCGCATGGGCCGGGCGGGTCGAGATACAGCCCGACCACATCCCGGACCTTGGCCTCCAGCTCCGGGTCGGTGGAGAACTTGAACGTCTCGGTCTGCCAGGGCTTGAGGTCGTGCTCGGCCCACACCCGGGCCACGGTGCTGTGGCTAATCCCCAGTTCGGCGGCCAGCAGCCGACTCGACCAGTGGGTCACGCCCAGCGCCTCGGGCGGTGGGGCCAGCGTGGTGGCCAGGATCTCTGCCCGCCGGTCACGGCGAACCGTTTGGGGACGGCCACGGCGGGGTCGGTCGGCCAGGCCATGGGCGAGCCCTCACCCAGGTAGCGCTTACGCCAGGCGATGACCGTTGGCCGGGAGACCCCAAGCCGCTCGGCGATCTCGGTGTTGGCCACGCCTTCGGCGGCCAGCAGCAGAATCTTGGCCCGCTGGACCACCACGGCAGGAGCTCGGGTCGCGCTCGACCAGCGCCGCAACCTGGCCAGGTCATCAGGACCTATGGGCAAGGCAGCGGCAGACAACGGCATGCATCGGATCCTCCCCACGGCGCTGGCCAGCCGTCAAATCATCTTAGAGACGGACCACCAGCTCGGTCAGGTGCTCACCCCCTGCCTGGCTCGCCCACTGGGATCTCATCTGGTCTTGGAGGAATCCGATCATTGCGGGCGTCGCGGATGGCGAGGGCGGCTTGGATTAGGGCGGCGTGGGTGAGGGCTTGGGGGTAGTTGCCGAGGTAGCCGTGGGTGGTGGGGTCGATCTCCTCGGGCAGGAGGCCGAGGGGGTTGGTGAGGTCCAGGAGGTCGTCGAACAGCTGGGTTGCTTCGTCGACCTGGCCCGTGGTGGCGAGGGCTTGGACCAGCCAGAACGAACAGGGCAGGAAGGCGCCTTCGGTGCCGGGGAGGCCGTCTCGGCCGGGCGGGTAGCGGTACAGCAGGGCGCCACCGGCGCTGAGCTGGTGGCGTACGGCCTGGATGGTGGCCCGGACCCGAGGCGAGTCGCGCGGTTCCAGGTCCAGGAGGGGAAGGACGAGCACGGCGGCGTCGAGGTCGTTCGAACCGTAGCTGCGGGTATAGCTGCCCAGCTCGGGGTTGTAGCCAGCGGCAAGGACATCGGCGGCGATGGCCTCGCGCTCGGCCTGCCATCGTGCGACCTGTCGGGCCGGGGTGCGGTGGGTGGACGCGATGCGCAGGGCACGGTCGAGGGCGAGCCAGGCCATGAGCTTGGAGTGCACGTGGTGGGCGCCGTCGCCGCGGATCTCCCAGATCCCGGCGTCGGGTTGACGCCACCGTTGCGCGACTTGGTCGGCGAAGCCGCGCATGGCCCGCCAGGTCTCGGCATAAAGCCGATGGCCGGCGCGGGTGAGGAGCCAGGCGCCGTCCAGGACCCAGCCGTAGCCGTCGAGCTGGTGCTGGTCGGCGGCGCCGTTACCGACGCGGACCGGGCGGCTGTGGGCGTAGCCGGGCCAGCCGTCGAGTTCCCGTTCCGCCGGTGGGTGGCGGCCGTGGAGGGTGAGCAGGACCGGGAGGCGGGGCCGGTCCAGGCGGCTGGCGTGGAGCAGCCAGGCCAGGAAGTGGCGGGCTTCGGCGTGTTTGCCGACGCCGAGGAAGGCGCCGATGCCGATGCTGGCGTCGCGGGGCCAGGCGTAGCGGTAGTCCCAGTTGCGGATCCCGCCCGGGTCCTCGGGGAGGGAGGTGGTCGGTGCCGCCACCGGCGCCCCCGACGGAGCGTAGGTCAACAGGCGCAGGGTGAGCAGGCTGCGGGCCACCGCGTCGCGGTGGGGGAGGTCGCCGTCGATGTCGGCACACCAGCTCTGCCAGCCGTGCTCGTCGGCCTCAAGTGCCGCCCAGGCGGCGTCGGGGTCGACATAGATCAGCGGTTCCCGGTCGGCCAGGCTGAGCACGAGGGTGACCGGCCGATCGGGCGTGACCCGCACCGTCAGCGGTCGTCCGGCGTCGAGGTGGAGCGGCGGCGATGCCCGCAGGGCCAGCGCGGTGGTCGACCAGCTGCCCACGACCACGTCGCCGCGGTGCTCGACGCGCGGCGGCTGGTGGTGTTCGCCGAGGCGGGGATCGAACTCGATCACGGCCTCGACCGGGCCGTCGGTGGCGGTGAGCCGGCGTACCAGCAGGCTGGACGGCAACAGCCGGCCGGTGACGTCGGCGATCATCCCCTCGGTCAGGGTGAGCCGCCCGCCCGGGGTGTCCCAGGTTGTGGCAAGGGTGGCCGTGTGGGGTCGGTAGCGGCGGACGGTGACCGGGGCCGCTCCGGCTGGCCCCATGCCGAAGCTGCCCGCCGCCGGCCCACCGACCAGGCGGCCGAACACCGGTTGGCCGTCGAAGCGGGGGACGCACAGCCAGTCGATGGCCCCGTCGGAGCCGACAAGGGCGGCGGTGCGGGTGTCACCGAGCAGCCCGTAGCCCTCGATCGGCCGAGCCCGCTCGCCGGCGGTCGGGAACAGTTGGCCCATGTCAGCGGGTCC
>JBJMHP010000081.1:0-9290 GCA_045807325.1 Actinomycetes bacterium
CGTGGCCGTCGGCGACCCTGACGGCCAACACGGTCAGGTTGTCGAAGTTGATGACCACCAGACTCAGCATGACCACCCCCCGGCGGACCTTCGAACCCCTGGTCATGGCATGACGGCGGTTCCTAGCCGCTCGACCGCCGCTGCTGGACGGCGAACCCGGCGGCCGACACCGCGGCGGCGGCGTCGCGGATGTCGAGCAGCTCGACCTTCTCGCCGATGCCGCCCACCGCGACCAGCGACGAGATGGAGCCGCTGGGCAGCTTCAGGTTGTTGGCCTTGGCCAAGACCTGGTTGCTGGCGGCCTTGCGGATCTCGACGTCGACCGTGCCCGCCGGGACCTCCTGGTAGTTGCTGGCCGATGGGAACCGCGCGTTGGAGATGAGCACGTCGCCGCCGCCGGCCAGGTCGACCGCGGCCTCGCCGGGGATGGCCTGGATGAGCCTGACCTTGCTCTTGCTGTTGGCGGGCCTGGACATGTCGTCGGTCAGCAGCGCCGCCTTGACGTCGGTGAGCTGCCCGAACACGGCCACGGTGGAGGCCTTGCCGGCCTCCAGGTTGACCGTGGCCGCGATCACCGGGGGCGAGCTGGCCGGCTCGCCGGCCTCGCGCAACTCGACCTTGAACTTCCCGGGCTTGACCTTGAGGTGGTCCGGGACGGTCTGCTCCCCGGCCCGGGTGCCGGATGCGACTCCGGGCATGGCGAACAGGGCCGCCATCACGCCGGCCACGGCCGCGGCGGCCGGTCGTCGGCGTAGCATTGCCCCCTCCTCGATCGTCGTTCGTCCGGGGGGACGCGAACGACGACGAGTGGTGCGCCCCCCTCGATCCCGCCACGCATGCCGTCACGAGCCGATTCGGTCGCCATTATCGATCCTGTCCGCTTGTGCGAGCGCCCCCAATTCTGCGTAGTTCCCATCAGAAGACCAGGTGAATGGGGTAGTACGCTGGCTTGGTGACCGACATTGCCCCGCCGGTGCGGCGCCTGACCGACGACGCCATCGAGCACCTCCACAGCCTGATGGCGGGCTGGCAGCTCATCGCCGACCTCGCCTTCGCTGACCTGCTGCTGTTCCTGCCCGTGGACGGCAGCGAGGGCTTCCGCATCGTCGGGCAGCTCCGGCCCTACACCGCCCGCACGCTCTACCCGGTGGATCTGGTCGGCGAGGTGGTCCAGCCGACCTGGCACCCGTACGTGGAGCGGGCCTGGCGGGAGGGCCGGCGCCAGCGCTCGGTGGAGCCGATCCTGATCGACGCCGAGCCGGTCCGGGTCGAGACCGTGCCCGTGCGCCACCAGGGCGAGATCGTGGCCGTGCTCAGCGTCGAGTCGCCCGAGACCCCGGCCCGCCCCACCGGCCGGCTTGAGGCGGCCTACCTGGGGGCGGCCGAGGCCCTGCTGGAGATGGTGGCCGTCGGGACCTTCCCGTTCGTGGAGGCCTACGACCCGACCGCCTCGCCCCGGGTCGGCGACGGCCTGGTCGTGCTCGACGCCAGCGGCCGGGTCGAGTTCGCCAGCCCCAACGCGACCTCGGCGTTCCGGCGCATGGGGACCAACGCCCTGCCGCTCGGCCAGCCGCTCCCCCACCGGGCCGCCATCGTGGTCGCCGAGGCCATGGCCGGCGGGCGTCCGGTGGAGTCCGAGATCGAGGCCGCCGGGGCGGTCACCGACATCCGGGTGGTCCCGCTGCTGCGCGACGCCGGCCGCCGCGGCGCTCTGGTGCTGGTCCGGGAGGCGACCGAGCTGCGCCGGCGCGACCGGGTCATCTCCCGCCGCGAGGCGACCATCCGCGAGGTCCACCACCGGGTCAAGAACAACCTCCAGACGGTGGCGTCGCTGCTGCGCCTCCAGGCCCGCCGGCTCGGCGACCACCCACAGGCGGTGGCCGCCCTCGAGGACTCGGTGCGCCGGATCACCTCGATCGCCCTGGTCCACGAGACCCTGACCGAGGAGTTCGAGGGCGCCGTCGACATGGCCGACGTGGCCCGGCGGGTGGTCAGGATGCTGGAAGGCTCCCTGGGCCGCGAGGACGTCCACATCGACCTGCACACCGCCTCGGTCCAGGTCGACGCGGCCGTGGCCACCCCCTTGGCCGTGATCCTGAACGAGCTGATCCAGAACGCGATCGAGCACGGCCTGGGCGACGGCCCCGGCGCGGTCACCGTCGAGCTCCGCGGCGGCGGCGACCAGCCGGTCGAGCTCCAGGTCCACGACGACGGCGGAGCGCGCAGCCCGGAACGACCCGGCCGGGCGCCAGGCCCCCCGGAGGGGGAGCGTAGCCGACCGCCAGGTGGGGTGCTCGCGGGTGTCCCCAGCCCCGGGCCCCCCAGCCCCGAGCCCCCCAGCCCCGGGATCCTGAGCCCCGGGATCCTCAGCCCGGGCGGCGGGCTCGGGCTGCGCCTGGTCAGGGCCCTGGTCGAGGAGGAGCTGAACGGGAGGTTCACGCTGGCCCATCCCGCCGGGCGGGGCAGTATCGCCACCGCGGTCATCCCTCCGGTGGAGCGGGCGGGCTGAGTCGGGGTGGCGACCACGCAGGTGATGATCGCATCGCCGCTGGAGGCCGAGCTGGCGGCCACGATCCGGGCCGCCGAGCCGCGGGCCGAGGTGCTGTTCGAGCCCGACCTGCTCCCGCCGGCCCGCTACCCGGCCGACCACCGCGGCGACCCGGCCTTCCGCCGTGACGCCGAGGCCGAGGCCCGCTGGCGGGTGCTGCTGGACCGGGCCGAGGTGCTGTTCGGCATCCCCGACGACACGGCCGAGGGCCTGGCCGCGGCCGTCACCGGCCTGCCCAGGCTCCGCTGGATCCACGCCACCAGCGCCGGGGCCGGCGAGCAGGTCCGCAAGGCGGCCCTGCCGGCCGAGGCCCTGAAGCGGGTCGCCATCACCACCTCAAGCGGCGTCCACGCGGTGCCCCTGGCCGAGTACGCCATCCTGGGGCTGCTGGCCGTGGCCAAGGAGCTGCCCCGGTTCGTCGAGGAGCAGCGGGCCAAGGCCTGGCCCGAGGTCCGCCGGCCGCTGCGGGAGCTGGACGGGCAGACCCTGTTCCTGGTCGGGCTGGGCGACATCGGGCGCGAGACGGCCCGGCTGGGCAAGGCACTGGGCATGCGCACGGTCGGGTTCCGGCGCACCCAGGGCCCGCCGCCCGAGTGGGTCGACGAGGTCCACGGCCCCGAGCGCCTGGCCGAGCTGGCCGGCCGGGCTGACGCCATGGTGGTGAGCCTGCCCCTGACCGACCAGACGGCCGGGCTGATCGACCGGGCCACCATCGACCACCTCCCGGCGAGCTGCATCTTCGTCAACGTCGGCCGGGGCGGGGTGGTCGACGAGCCGGCCCTGATCGACGCCCTGCGCGAGCGGCGCATCGCCGGCGCGGTCCTGGACGTGTTCGCCACCGAGCCGCTGCCCGAGGACTCGCCCCTGTGGACCCTGCCCAATGTGCTCGTCACCCCGCACGCGGCCGCCCTCTCGGCCCGGGAGAACGAGCGCATCGTCCAGCTGTTCGTCGACAACCTGCGCCGCTACCTGGACGGCCGGCCGCTCCGCAACGTGGTCGAGCCGGGGGTCTTCTACTAGGAGCCGCCAGCAGCGCGATCGCCTGCTAGGCGTGCGGCTCGGGGAGTGGGAACCCGGGCTGCCCGGGTGGTGGGCCAAGCAGCTCCACCCGGTGGCGGGCGGTGATCTGCTGCTGTCTGGTGAGCTCGGCGGGGTCGGGCGGTCCGGCCGGAGGTGGCGGCAGGACCGGACCCGCGGCCGGTGATCCCATCTCCTGGAAGCCGCGCTCCAGCCCGCCGGGCTGGGTGAGCTGGAGCAGGCGCCCGGGTGCGGGCCCTTCGACCCGGAGGCAGCGCGGCACGCCCCGGGCAGGTAGACGAAGGTGCCGGCCTGGGCGGGCACGATCCTGTCCCCCCACCCAGAAGGTGTGGCGCCCCTCCAGGACGTACATGGGCTCGTCCTCGCCGTGGTGCAGGCGCAGGGACGACGCGAACCCGGGCGGCGTGACCTGCTCGATCAGGGACATGGCGAGCAGCAGGTCGTGACCCTGGCCGCCCGGGGTGCCTCGACGGCCCGGATCGCGGCCACGCTGCACCTCTCGGAGTACACGGTGCAGAACCACCTGTCGCATGTGTTCGAGAGGCCGGGGTCCGCGACCGCCGGGCCCTGGTCCGGCGGCTGTTCCTGGACGTGCTCTACCCGTCGCTGTTCGGCTGGGCGCGGCGGGCGCGGAACCGCAGGCGGTTGGCCCGGGTGGTCACCGAGACCTCGTCGAAGCCGGCCGCCCGCAGGCGCTCGGGGAGCTCCTCCGGGTCGACCACCACCATGGTGTCGGCCAGGTGGTAGAGGCGGAACCGCGGACTTGGCAGGGTGTCGGAGCCGACCAGGAGCCCGCCCGGGCGCAGGCAGCGGGCGACCTCGGCCAGGACCTGATCCTGACGACCGGCCGAGGGGACGTGGTGGAGCATGGTGAGGACCGCGGCGGCGTCGAAGGACCCGTCGCGGAACGGCAGCGCCGCGCCGTCCCCGCGGACCACCCGCACCCCGGTCCCGCGCAGCCGCCGCCCCAGCCTGGCGGCCAGGGCCGGGTCCAGCTCGAGCGCGGTGAGCGAGGCGGCCCGGTGCCGGAGCACGTCGGTGGTCAGGCCGGGGCCGGGCCCGACCTCCAGCAGCCGCGGTCCCAGCTCGACCCCGTCCAGGACCCAGGGCAGCAGCGAGCCCTCGACCACCGCGGCCCAGCGGCGGCTGCGGCAGTACCAGCGGTGGAGCAGGTTCACCCGGTCCCGGCTCAGACCTCGGGCTCGGCGCCGCCGGGGACGTGCCGGGCCGCGAATCCGAGCAGGACCTCCATCTGGCGGATGCGCTCGTTGACGACCAGGGCGCCGTGGCCGGCGTCGAAGCGGTCGAGCTCGAACGGCTTGCCCAGCTCCCGGAGGCGCTCGGCGTAGTTGAGCACCTGCTGCAGGGGGCAGCGGGTGTCGTTGTCGCCCACCATCAGCAGCACCGGGGTCGCGACCCGGTCGACGTGGGTGATGGGCGAGCGCTCCACGTACAGGTCGTGCCTGTCCTCGGGACCGCCGCCGAACAGGCTGCGGTCGAAGGCCTGCAGGGCCTCGGACTCGTCGGCGTAGGCCGACAGGTAGTCGGCCACCGGGACCACGGCCATGGCCGCCCGCCAGCCCTCGGGGACGGTGCCGATCGCCTGCAGGGTCACGTACCCGCCCCAGGAGGCGCCGGTGATCACCACCTGCTCGGGGTCGGCCAGGCCGCGGGCGACCAGGTCGTCCCGGCCGGCGACCACGTCCTCGATCTCGGGCCGGCCGGGGTCGCCCTCGAGCACGTCCTGCCAGGCCTTGCCGTAGCCGGTGGAGCCGCGGTAGTTGACCAGCCCGACGGCGTAGCCGTGGTCGACGAACGCCTGGACCTCGGGGTCCCAGGCGTCGGCGTCGTGGTGGTGGGGGCCGCCATGGACGAGCAGCACCGTCGGGTGCGGCCCGGCCCCCGGGGGCACGCCCAGGAACCCGTGGACCTGCTCGCCCTCGGGGTTGGGGAACGTCCAGCTCTCGTAGGCGACGCCGGAGGGGGCGCGCGGCCCGGGCGGGCGCAGCACGGCCTCCTCGGCGCCGACGGCCCGGACCTCGGGAGCGGCCGCCCCCGAGGACACCCGGTACCAGATGGCGCCGTCGGGCCGGACCCCGGCCCGCTGGATCGACCCGGCCGGGTGGTCGAGCCGCTCCAGGGCGCCGCTGCGCAGGTCGAGGCGGGACAGCTCGTCCCGGCCCATGTAGGTGTGGACCAGCAGCAGGGCCTCGGCGTCGGGCCACCAGTCGGCCACGTCGACCTCGCCCGGCAGCTCCAACTCGAGGTCGACCCGCCGGCCGGCCGCCGGGTCCCAGATGGCCGGGCGCAGCCGCCCGCTCCGGTCGGCGAGCACGGCCACGCGCCCGTCCCCGGCCACGGGCGAGAACCCGGCCGAGGCCACGAACAGGCCGAAGCCCTCGCCGTCCCACAGATCGGCCACCGGCGCCATCGCCTCCAGCTCGAAGGCCCGCAGGGCCGGGTGCAGGTTGTCGCCGTGCTCGGCGTGGTGGACGACCAGCAGGCGGCCGTCGCGGCTCAGGCCGCCGACGTCGACCATCTCGTCGTGACGGTACAGCTCCTCGCTGCCGCCGCCGACCTCGCCGACCCGGACCGAGAAGCCGTCCCGCGTGGCCAGCCCGACCGCCACCAGGCCCTTGGGGCCGAGGGCGAGGCCGGCGCTCCAGGCCGGCTCGGCGTCGGCCACCAGCGGGGCCGCCTCGCCGCCCTCGAACGGCTGCTGGAGCCAGCGGCCGACCTCGTCGCCCTTGGAGTCCTCGAACCAGACCACCCTGGTGCCGTCGGGGGTGAGGCCGCCGGCGACCACACCCGTCGGGTGGTCCGACACCTGGCGGTGGCGGTCAGCCACCCGGTCCCACGCGTGCACCTGCCAGGAGCCCGACAGGTTGGACACGTAGACCAGGTGCTCGGGGTCGTCAGGGGCCCACCTGGGCAGGGTCAGCGAGGGGGCGCGGTAGCGCTGCTTCCAGCGAGGCTCGGTCATGACAGCATCGTACGCATGCGGGCAGGCCGGAGCATCCTGATCACGGGCGCCACCTCGGGGATCGGCCGGGACGCGGCCGTGCGGCTGGTCCGGGGCGGCCACCTGGTCCTGGCCGGGGGCCGGCGGGCCGACGCCCTGGCCTCACTGGCCCGGGCCGGCGGCGGCCGGCTGGAGCCGGTGGTCCTTGACGTGACCGACCCGGCCTCGGTGGAGGCGGCCCGGGAGCTGGTCGAGCGCCGGACCGGCGGCCGCGGGCTGGACGTGCTGGTCAACAACGCCGGCTTCGCCCTCCCGGGACCGCTGGAGGCGCTGGCCGAGCGGGACCTGCGCGAGCTGTTCGACACCAACGTCCTCGGGCTGCTGGCGGTGACCAGGGCGTTCCTGCCGGCAATGCGCGAGCGCGGCCAGGGCCGGGTGGTCAACGTGGGCAGCATCATGGGCCGGGTCGCCATGCCCCTGCTGGGCGCCTACAACGCGAGCAAGCACGCGGTGGCCGCGCTCACCGACGCCCTCCGCATGGAGCTGGCCCCCTTCGGGATCACCGTGGTCCTGGTCGAGCCGGGCGCAATCCGGACCGGGTTCGCGGCCAGGGCCCTGGCCGGCCTCGCCCCCTACCGCGACCCCACCTCCCCGTACGCCCCCGCCCTGGCCGGCACCGACGCCACCTGGGCCCGCGTCTACCGCCTCGCCCCCGGCCCCGCCCGGGCCGGCCGGACCGTCGCCCGGGCCGCCACCACCGCCCGCCCGGCGGCCCGCTACGTGGTCCCCGCCCACAACCGCCTGATCGTGGCCGCCCTCGACGCCCTCCCCACCGCCGCCGCCGACGCCGCCAAACGCCGCATCATGGGCCTCCCAGCCCGAGCCGCCCCATCGCCCCGACCGACCCAGCCTCCACCGTCCGGCCCCGAGCCCTGACCCCGGCCCCGGCCTCCCACCCCCGGTCCCGAGTCCTGACCCCGCGGGACACCCCCGGGGACGGCCTGCACCCCCGGCCCCGAGCCCAGGCCCCCGGAGGGGGAGCGTAGCCCAGCGCCGGTTGGGGTGCCGGGCGCTGTCCACACCCCCGGATGTGCCCCTCCACTCCCGGCCCGGCTCAGGTGTCCAGGGCCGTGGGTCCAGGTCATCCCATACTGGCCGACTAGCCCTTGAGGACCGTGGCGACGGCGGCCGCGTAGGCCGGGTCGTCGAGGTAGCCGGAGTGCCCGCGGATGGCTGGCGGTCGGGTGTCGCCCGCAGGCGGGTCGAACGCGGGGTCGATCAGCTGCCAGTCGACCCCGGTCTTCTGCTTGGGGGCTGTCGGCGACGACCCAGCCGCCGATCGGGTCGGTGCGGCGGTACAGGTTGCGCCAGCGCCAGGCCGCCGGCGGGGCGTCCCCCGGGGCGCCCATCGTGGCGCCGGGCGTCAGCAGCCGGCCGATCGTCTCCAGGGTCGCCGGGCCGAACCAGACCGGGAAGGCGCCGGCATACAGCCGGCGCAGCGGGCTGCCGTAGGTGACCAGCCTGACCCGCTCCCGCTCGTCGTCCTCCAGCTGGAGCACGAGGGCGGCCGCGATCACCGTCCCCTGGCTGTGGGCCGACAGCACCACCCGCCGGTCGCCGGCCGGCGCGGCCGCCCGGATGCGGCAGATGAGGTCGGGCAGGGCGCGCTCGCAGTAGCAGGGTGGGGCCAGCGGGTGACTGGCCCGGGGCCAGAAGGTGGCCAGGTCCCAGAGGATCCCGATGGTGCGGCGGAGCTGGGCGTTGCGGTAGGCGCGGCGGCCGAGCAGCAGCAGGGCCAGGGCGAAGCCGCCGAGCACGAGCGTGCCGAAGGTGGTCACCGGCGAGATCCGGTCCGCCAGGGGCAGCCGGTCGTCGACCAGATAGACGAAGGTCCCGACGAAGACCAGGGCCAGGGTGGCGGCGTGGACCTGGGCGGCGTAGCGCTCGGCGGCGTCGCTGGCCATGGCCCGGCCGCGGGCCCGGGCGATCTGCACCACCCGAGGCCAGCGGGGGCCCCGCGGGTCGTCGCCGACACCGTAGAGCTCGGCCACCTCGGGGCGCTGCCGTTGGCCCAGCCGCCGGGCGCACAGGACCAGGCACAAGGCCACCCAGGCCACGGCGACGGCCAGGGCCGCTCCGCCGATGGCAGCCCAGAAGTAGGGCAGGGGGACGAGCAGGCCGGCCGATCCGGATCGGGCGGTCCGGGCGGCCACGTCGGGGACGGGTGTGCCCAGGAAGTCGGCGACCCGCAGCGACAGGCCGGCCGCGAACCCGCCGGCCAGCATCCAGCCCATGCTGGCCACCACCGGCAGGCCGAACCCGGCGAAGGCCAGCGGGCGGCTGGCGCTTGCCCGCATTCGGCCGCGGACGGCCAGGGTGGCCGCCAGCAGCACGGCCACGGAGACGACCTGGACCAGGAACAGCGCCTTGATGGCCGGGGCGAACCCGGGCAGGGCGCCGGTGGCCTCCCACGCCCCCGGCCAGGGCCACCCCGCGTACAGCATGCTGGCCGGGACCAGGGCCACGGCCAGCACCCGGTTGGCGGCCAGCACCCGGTCCAGCAGCCGTTCCCGGTCCTGCTCGCGGTCGCCGGCTGGCTGACCGGGGCCGCCCGCTGGCTCACCGGGAGCGGGGCAGCCCGCAGCCTCGTCCCCAGTTGTTGGGGCCCCTTCTGGGAGGGTAGCCGACGGTGGGGTGTGAGTCTCGCCGCTGTCCACAGGCAGGGGCGGGACGCGGCCCCCG
>JBJMHP010000082.1:0-27870 GCA_045807325.1 Actinomycetes bacterium
CGCCTCGGCCCCGACGAGTGGCTGGGCCGGTGACCGCCGGCCGCCCTCACGGGGCCCGCCGGCCGCGCGGCCCCGGCCGCCCCGAGACGGCCCGGGCGCCCCGCGGCCGCGGCCGGGACCGCGGGCAGCCGGTCAACGTCCGCGACGTCGCCCTGGCCGCGCTGGAGCGGGTCGACGCGGGCGCCTACGCCAACCTGGCCCTGCCGGGGCTGCTGCGGCGGACCACCCTGTCGCCCTCGGACCGGGCGGCCGCCACCGACCTGGTCTACGGGTCCCTGCGGATGCGGGCGGCCCTGGACTTCGCCCTGGCCCCGCTGTCGCGCCAGCCCCTGGACCGGCTGGAACCACTGGTCCTGCGGGGCCTGCGGCTGGGCGCCTACGCACTGCTGTTCGGCGGCACCGCCCCCCACGCCGCCGTCGCCGAGACCGTGGGCGCGGTGGCCAGGGCCGGCCACCGCGGCCAGGCCGGGTATGTCAACGCCGTGCTCCGCCGGCTGGCCGCCGCCCCGCCCGCCTGGCCCGACCCGGACCGCGACCCGGTCGGCTGGGCCACCACCCGCGGCTCCCACCCGGCCTGGATCGTGGAGGAGGCCCTGGCCCGCCTGGGCCCGGAGGAGATGCGGGCCCTGGTCGAGGCCGACAACACCCGCCCCGAGGTCAGCCTGCGGGCCACCCCCGGCCGGGTCGGCCGCGACGAGCTGCTGGCCGAGCTGGCCGCCGGGGTCTCGGCCCGCCCGAGTCCGCTCAGCCCCGACTGCGTGCTCCTGGAGCGGGGCGACCCTGGCCGCCTGCCCGCCGTCCGCGAGGGCCGGGCGGTGGTCCAGGACGCCGCCTCGGCCCTGGTCGCCCCGGCCGTCGGCGCCGGCCCGGGCGACCTGGTGGCCGACCTGGCCGCCGGGCCGGGAGGCAAGGCCGGCCACCTGGCCGCCCTCGGCGCCCGCGTCCTGGCCGTCGAGCGCCACCCGGGCCGGGCCCGCCTGGTCGCCGAGACGGCCCGGCGACTGGGCGTGGCCGACCGGCTCCACACCGTGGTCGGCGACGGCCGCCGGCCGCCGCTGCGCCCCGCCGGCGCCGACGCCGCCCTGGTCGACGCGCCCTGCACCAACCTGGGCAGCCTGCGCCGCCGGCCCGAGGCCCGCTGGCGCCACGGCCCCGAGGATCTGCCCGAGCTGGTCGAGCTCCAGCTGGAGCTGCTGGAGGCGGCCGCCGACGTGGTCCGACCAGGCGGAACCGTGCTCTACTCGGTCTGCACCTGGACCGGCGCCGAGACCGACGGTGTGGTCGCGGAGCTGCTGGAGCGCCGGGAAGAGCTGCGCCTGGACGAGACCCGTCAGCTGTGGCCGCACCGCGACGGCGCAGACGGCATGTTTCTTGCACGCTGGTTCAAGGTAAGGTGAGTTCTGCAATTGCAGGCTCACTTTCATCTGCAATCCGCCGATACCATCAGCGACCATGGTCCCCGCCCGAGGAGTGCCGTGATCCGACGCCTGGCCCCGTCGCTGCTGAACGCCGACCTCGCCCAGCTCGCCGATCAGGTCCGGCTGGTCGAGGAGGCCGCCGACTGGATCCACCTGGACCTCATGGACGGGCACTTTGTCCCCAATCTCACCTTCGGCCCGCCGGTGGTCGCCGCCCTGCGGCCCCACACCGGCCGCTACCTCGACTGCCACCTCATGGTGGCCAACCCCGAGGCGCTGCTGCCGGCGCTGGCCGAGGCCGGGGCCAACGGGGTCTCCATGCACATCGAGGCGCTGGACGACCCGGCGCGGGCGGTGCGCGCCGCCGCCCGGCACGGCCTTGAGGCCGGGCTCGCCCTCAAGCCGGGAACGCCGCTGGAGCAGGTCCTGCCCTACCTGGACACCCTGGACCTGGTCCTGCCCATGACGGTCGAGCCGGGCTTCGGTGGCCAGGCGTTCGACGACCGGGTGCTGCCCAAGATCGCCGCCGCCCACCGGGCCATCGCCGAGAGCGGGCGGCCGGTGGCCCTCCAGGTCGACGGCGGCATCAACGCCGACACGCTGCCCCGGTGCCTCGCCGCCGGGGCCGACGCCTTCGTGGTCGGCACCGCGATCTTCCACGCCGACGACCCGGCCGCCGCCGCCAAGGCGTTCCGGGAAGTGATCCACGGGGGGGCTGGCTGAGGGTGGACGAGATGGTCCTGATCGCCGACGACGACCGCGACATCGTCCGGTTCGTGGAGGTCAACCTCCGGCTCGAGGGCTTCGAGGTGATCACGGCCCACGACGGCCAGGACGCGCTCAGCAAGGCCCTCGACCTGCAGCCCAACCTGATCCTGCTGGATGTGATGATGCCGCGGATGGACGGCTACGAGGTCTGCACCAAGCTGCGGGCCGACGGCCGCAGCGCCCACATCCCGGTGATCATGCTGACCGCCAAGTCGCTGTCGGCCGACAAGGTGCTGGGCCTGACCGCCGGCGCCGACGACTACATCATCAAGCCGTTCGACCCGATGGAGCTGGTCGCGCGGGTCAAGACCACCCTGCGGCGGGCCAGCGAGATGCGCTCGCTGTCCCCGCTGACCGGGCTGCCCGGCAACCTCCGGATCGAGCAGGAGATCGCCCACCGCATGGAGCGGGGCAAGGCGGTGGCGGTCGCCTACGCCGACCTGGACAACTTCAAGTCCTACAACGACCGCTACGGGTTCCTCCGCGGCGACGAGGTCATCTCGCTGTTCGCCCGGGTGCTGCGGCGGGCCGCCCAGGACGCGGCCGGCCCCGAGGGGTTCGTCGGCCACATCGGCGGCGACGACTTCGTGGCCCTGGTCCCCCCCGAGGCCGCCGAGGCCTTCGCCAGCCGGGTCATCACCGGCTTCGACGACCGCGTCCCCACCCTGTACGACCCAGAGGACGCCGGCGCCGGCTCGATCGAGCTGGAGGACCGCCAGGGCCAGCTGCGCCGCTTCCCGATCGTCTCGGTCTCCCTCGGCATCGCCTCCAGCGCCCAGCGCGCCTTCACCAACCACCGGGAGCTGGTCGCCACCGCCACCGAGCTCAAGCACGTGGCCAAGCGCCAGCAGGGCTCCAGCTACGCCCTGGACCGCCGCACCGACGGGTTCTTCTAGGAGGGCCCGGGGATCCGGGGGGCCCCCGGGTGTACGCTGCTGGTGACGTAGCAAGCACGTCTCCGGGGCGGGGCGGAACTCCCCACCGGCGGTGACAGCCCGCGACCCCCGGCCGCCCGCGGCCGGGGTGGACCCTGTGGAACTCAGGGGCCGACGGTGACAGTCCGGATGAGAGGAGGCGGCGGCCGCGCGCTGGGCTGTCCTGCCCGGGCGCGATCTCCACCACGCCCCGGGCAGGAGGGCAGTGGTGGCAGCGGAGCAGGGACCCGACGAGGCCTGGATGGCCCGGGCGGTGGCGCTCGCCGAGGGGGGGCGGGGCACGGCCAGCCCCAACCCGATGGTGGGGGCGGTCCTGGTGCGCGACGGCCGGGTCGTGGGGGAGGGCTTCCACCGGGCGGCGGGGCTGGCCCATGCCGAGGCGGTGGCCCTGGCCGCGGCCGCGGAGCTGGCCGCCGGGGCGACCTGCTATGTGACCCTTGAGCCGTGCGCCCATCACGGGCGCACCCCGCCGTGCGCCGACGCGCTGGTGGCGGCCGGGGTGGCCAGGGTGGTGGCGGCCGTGCCCGACCCCGACCCCCGGGTCGGGGGGGCCGGGCTGGCCCGGCTGCGCGCCGCCGGGGTGAGGGTGGAGGTCGGGACCGGGGCCGAGACGGCGGCCGAGCAGAACGCCGCCTACCTGACCCACCGCCGCCTGGGCCGGCCCCGCATCACCCTCAAGGCCGCGGCCAGCCTGGACGGCAAGGTGGCGGCCCCCGACGGGACCTCCCAGTGGATCACCGGGGCGTCGGCCAGGGCCGACGCCCACCGGCTGCGGGCCGAGGCCGACGCGGTGTGTGTCGGCGCCGGCACCGCCCTGGCCGACGACCCCCGGCTGACCGTCCGGCTGCCCGGCCGGAGCGGCCGCCAGCCCCTGCGGGTGGTGGTCGACGCCGCCGGCCGGGTGGAGGCCACCGGCCACCTGTTCGACGGCGAGGCCGAGACCCTGGTCGCCACCACCCCCGCCGCCCCGGCCGCCGCCGTCGACGCCTGGAAGGCGGCGGGCGCCGAGGTCCTTATCTGCGAGCCGACGGTCACGGTTGGGGGGGGCTGCGGGGGGGCGCTTCCGGCCCCCCCGGTCGGTCAGGTCGACCTGCATGACCTGACCAGGGCGCTGGGGGAGCGGGGGGTGCTGGAGCTGCTGGTCGAGGGCGGGCCGCGGCTGCAGGCCAGCCTGTGGGCGGCCGGGCTGGCCGACCGGCTGGTCTGGTACCTGGCCCCGCTGGCCATCGGCGGCGAGGCCGCGCCGGGGCTGCTGGGCGCCGGGGCGGCCACCCTGGCCGACGCCCGCCGGCTGCGGCTGGCCTCGGTCGACCGCCTCGGCGACGACCTGCGGCTGGTCGCCTATCCGGGCCAAGAGGAGGGAAGGTAGATGTTCACCGGGATCGTGGAGGGGACCGGCACCGTGGCCGCCCTGGCCGCGGCGGCCGACGGCGGCGGGGCGCGACTGGCGGTCGACGCCCCCTGGCTGGCCGGGCGGCTCGAGGTCGGCGAGTCGGTGGCCGTCAACGGCTGCTGTGTCACCGTGGCCGAGGCCACCGCGGCCGGGTTCGCGGCCGACCTGGTCGCCGAGACCCTGCGCCGCACCGCCCTCGGCGGCCTGGCCGCCGGGGCCAGGGTCAACCTGGAACGCCCCATGGCCCTCGGCGGCCGCCTCGGCGGCCACCTGGTCCAGGGCCACGTCGACGGCGTGGCCCGGGTGCTGGACCGCCGGAAGGTCGGAGACGGCGAGGAGGTCCGGTTCGAGCTGCCCCCGGAACTCCGGCGCTATGTGGTGGAGAAGGGGTCGGTGGCGGTCGACGGGGTCAGCCTGACCGTGGCCGGGGTCGGGCCCGGCTGGTTCACGGTCGCCCTGGTCCCCCACACCCTGGAGGTCACCACCCTGGGGGAGCGCCGCCCCGGGGACCTGGTGCAGCTGGAGGTGGACGTGATCGCCAAGTACGTGGAGCGGCTGGTGGAGGGGAGGGTGAGCCAATGACCGCCTTCGCCGGCGTCTCCGACGCCGTGGCCGCGATGGCCGCCGGCGGGATGGTGGTGGTCGTCGACGACGCCGACCGCGAGAACGAGGGCGACCTGATCATGGCCGCCGAGGAGGCCACCCCCAAGACCATCGGCTTCTTCGTCCGCCACACCTCCGGGGTGATCTGCACGCCCCTGCTCGGCGAGCGGCTCGACGAGCTGGAGCTGCCGCTGATGGTGGCGGCCAACACCGCCCCCTACCGGACCGCCTTCACCGTCTCGGTCGACGCCCGCGCCGGCACCACCACCGGCATCTCGGCCGCCGACCGGGCCACCACCATCCAGGCCCTGATCGACCCGGCGACCCGCCCCGCCGACCTGGTCCGGCCCGGCCACATCTTCCCCCTGCGCTACCGCGAGGGCGGCGTCCTCAAGCGGGCCGGCCACACCGAGGCCGCGGTCGACCTGGCCCGCATGGCCGGCCGGGCCCCGGCGGCGGTGCTGTGCGAGATCGTCGACGACAACGGCCAGATGGCCCGCCTGCCCCAGCTGGAGCGCTTCGCCGCCACCCACGGGCTGCCGCTGATCTCCATCGCCGACCTCATCCGCTCCCGCCGCCAGCACGAGAAGCTGGTCAGGCGGGTCGCCGAGGCCCGCATCCCGACCCGCTGGGGGGACTTCACCGCCTACGCCTATGCGTCACTGCTGGACGGCGAGCAGCACCTCGCCCTGGTCAAGGGGGCTGTCCAGGGCGAGGCGAACGTGCTCGTGCGGGTCCACTCCGAGTGCCTGACCGGCGACGCCCTGGGGTCCTTGCGCTGCGACTGCGGCCCCCAGCTGGAGGACGCCCTTCGCCGCATCGCCGACGAGGGCCTCGGGGTCGTCGTGTACCTGCGCGGCCACGAGGGCCGCGGCATCGGGCTGGGCCACAAGCTGCGCGCCTACAGCCTCCAGGAGCAGGGCCGCGACACCGTCGACGCCAACCTGGACCTGGGCCTGCCGGTGGACGGGCGCGAGTACGGGATCGGCTCCCAGATCCTGGTCGACCTCGGGGTGACCACCATGCGGCTGCTCACCAACAACCCGGCCAAGTACGGCGGACTGGACGGCTTCGGCCTCCAGATCGTCGAGCGGGTGCCCCTCCAGACCCGCCCCAACCCCGAGAACCTCCGGTACCTGCGCACCAAGCGCGAGCGCATGGGCCACCTGCTGGAGCTGCCCGAGAACGAGGAGGACGGGGGGTCCGGGGGGCTCAAGCCTAGCCCCCCGGAGAGAGAGGAGGTCCCATGAGGCGGGTCTACGAAGGGTCGATCGACGGCCGCGGCAGGCGGGTCGCCATCGCCGCCAGCCGGTTCAACCGGCTGGTCACCGACCCGCTGGTCGCCGGGGCGGTCGAGGAGCTGCGCCGCCACGGGGTGGAGGAGGGGGCCGTCGACCTGGCCTGGGTGCCCGGCGCCTTCGAGCTGCCCCTGGTGGCCGAGCGGCTGGCCGCCAGCGGCCGCTACGCCGCGGTGGTGGCCATCGGGGCGGTGGTCCGCGGCGCCACCCCCCACTTCGACCACGTCGCCGGCCAGGCCGCCGCCGGGCTGGCCGCGGTCATCCGCGCCACCGGCGTGCCCGTGGCCTTCGGGGTGCTGACCTGCGACACCATGGAGCAGGCCCTGGACCGGGCCGGCGGCAAGGCCGGCAACAAGGGCGCCGAGGCCGCCCTCTGCGCCCTGGAGATGGCCGGCCTGCTGGAAGCGATCGACAAGCAGGACTGACTGAGGAGGAGACGCGTCGTGCTCAAGCTGGTGCTGCCCAAGGGGAGCCTGGAGCGGGCCACCCTGGCCCTGTTCGAGGCCGCCGACCTGCCCGTCAAGCGGGGCAGCGAGCGCGACTACCACGGGACCATCGACGACCCGCGGGTGGAGCGGGTGTCGCTGCTGCGGCCCCAGGAGATCCCCCGCTATGTCGAGGAGGGCTTCTTCGACCTCGGCATCACCGGGCGCGACTGGATCTCCGAGACCGGCAGCAAGGTGGTCAGCCTGGCCGAGCTGCCCTACTCCAAGCAGACCTCCAACCCGGTCAGGGTGGTGCTGGCCGTCCACCGCGACCTCGGGGCCACCCGGCCCCAGGACCTCAAGCCGGGGCTGCGCGTCTCCACCGAGTTCCCCAACCTGACCAGGCGGTTCTTCGCCGAGCTGGGCCTGGCGGCCCGGATCTTCCCCTCGCATGGGGCCACCGAGGCCAAGGTGCCCGAGATCGTGGACGCGGTCGTCGACCTCACCGAGACCGGCTCCACCCTGCGCAGCCACGGCATGGTGGTGATCGCCACCCTGCTCACCTCCTTCACCGAGGTGGTCGCCAACGCCTCCTCGGCCGCCGACCCCGACCGCCGCCAGGCCATGGACGACCTGCTCACCCTGCTCGTCGGGGCGGCCACGGCCCGGTCCAAGGTGCTCATCAAGCTGAACGTGGCCGAGGGCGACCTTCACCGGGTGCTGGCCGTGCTCCCGTCGATGAAGGCCCCGACGGTGAACGAGCTCGCCGACTCCGGCTTCCACGCCGTCGAGACGGTGGTCGACAAGGCGGGCGTCAACCGGCTCATCCCCACCCTCAAGGCGGCCGGAGCCTTCGACATCCTCGAGCTCCCGATCTCCAAAATCGTCGCCTGACGAGTGCTTTTGACCGGTTTGACCTGCGCTTGTGCCCAAGTTGGCGTCGCGGTACAGTCCGCGCGGCCCGGCCGACATGCCTCAGCAACCGGTGTCGAGGCCGCCGGGGTCGACAGGAGGGAAGCACGTTGCCTGAAGGCACCGTCAAGTGGTTCAGCAACGAGAAGGGCTACGGCTTCATCGCCCGCAACGGCGGCGACGACGTCTTCGTCCACTTCTCGGCCATCCAGAGCGACGGCTACAAGACCCTCAACGAGGGCCAGGCCGTCGAGTTCGAGATCACCGACGGGCCCAAGGGCCCGCAGGCCTCGAACGTGCGGCCGCTTGCGTAAGGAGCAGGAGCAGGACGGGCCTTCGGTTCGTTGACGTCCGGCATCACGCAAGGTTCGCAAGGCCCCGCCCGAACGGCGGGGCCTTCCCCGTTCACCGGTGCGGTGCTGGTTCCCGCCTCAGTCCTGACCCGGCACCCACAGGCCGCTGGGCGGCCGCAGGATGCCCGAGTCCTCCGGCTCCGGGGCCGCCGCCTGCTCGTCGGCGTCGGCGGGGTGGGCCTCGGCATGGGCGGCCACGTCGGCGAAGGCCAGCCGCAGCCTGGCCAGGGCGTCGCGGAGGGTGGGCTCGGGCGGCCCCAGGCGGCCCTCGGTGGCCGACAGCATCCCCCCGAGCGCGTCCACCAGCAGGCGGGCGGCGTCCAGGTCGCGGAACCGGGCATGCTGCTCGGGCGGGACGCCGAGGCGGACGTAGGCCAGCGCGATCAGCGACATGGCGGCCTCGGCGACCACGTCACCCGCCGACACCGAGGCGAGCTGCTCACGCAGCTGCTCGAGCTGCTCGGGGGTCAGGTCCTGCTCCGACATCGGGGCTCCTCACGGCGTCGACAGCGGGAACAAACGACGCTACAGTAGCGTTGCTTCGGTCGGGTCCGAGAACCTTCGGGCCCGTCAACTGCATACGGGAACAAAGCAGGAGCAAGGGCTTCTCACCTTCCAGGGCTACGCCCTACGGGGGGTTGAACAGAAACCATGGCGAACGGCCATGGCCGCGGCCCTTGTGGGCCGCGTTTTCGTATTGATTCCGACCGGCTCCGCCGGCCGGAGAAGGAGTGATGTTGCATCAGCGTTGAGCCCAGGATCAACGACCGGATCCGGACCCCCCAGGTCCGGGTGGTCGGCGCCGACGGCGAGCAGCTCGGGGTGATGGACACCCAGACCGCGATGCGGCTGGCCAGCCAGCAGGACCTCGACATGGTCGAGGTCGCCCCGATGGCCAGCCCTCCGGTGGTCAGGTTTATGGACTACTCGAAGTTCAAGTACGAGCAGGCCATCAAGGCCAAGGAGGCCAGGCGCAAGCAGAGCCTGGTGGCCCTCAAAGAGATGAAGATGCGGCCCAAGATCGACCCGCACGACTACCAGACCAAGAAGGGTCACGTCGAGCGGTTCCTGAAGCAGGGCCACAAGGTCAAGGTCACCATCATGTTCCGGGGCCGCGAGATGGCCCACACCGAGCTCGGGCGGCGGCTGCTGGAGCGGCTGGCCACCGACCTCGTCGAGATCGCCCAGGTCGACAGTCCCGCCCGCCAGGACGGCCGCAACATGATCACGGTGTTCTCGCCCCGCAAGACCCAGGGTGGCGGCGCCAAGGGCGCCGGCCCCGTGCGCACCCCATAAGCCCCAGGAGACCCCGTGCCCAAGATCAAGACCCACCGGGGCGCCGCACGGCGCTTCCGGGTGACCAAGACCGGCAAGCTGGTCCGCCGGCAGTCCAGGCTGAACCACGAGCTCGAGAAGAAGACCCCCGCCCGCAAGCGCCGCCTCGGCCGCGAGGTCCAGGTCACCGACGCGGACCGGCGCAGCGTGCGCCGCATGCTCGGCCTGTAGCGGGGGTCGCCCACCGATCCGTCGAACGGAAAGAGAACTCCGATGGCAAGAGTCAAGCGGGCGGTCCACGGCGCCAAGGCCAAGCGCACCACCATGGAGCTGGCCAAGGGCTACCGGGGCAGCCGGGGCCGGCACCACCGGGCCGCCAACGAGCAGGTCATGCACGCCCTGCGCTACGCCTACCGGGACCGCCGGGCGCGCAAGGGCGACTTCCGGGCCCTGTGGATCGCCCGGATCAACGCGGCCGCCCGGGCCGAGGGCATGACCTACAACCGGTTCATCTCCGGCCTGCGCCAGGCCGGCATCCAGGTCGACCGCAAGGTCCTGGCCGACATCGCGGTCACCGACCCGCGCACCTTCGCCAGCCTGGTCACGAGCGCCCGCGAGGGCCTGAACGGCGCCCGCGGCTCCCAGGGCAAGGCCTGACGGGCGGCCCCTGGCGGCCCCGATGGACGTGATCACCAGCCCCAGCAACCCCGCGGTGCGGGCGGCGCGCAAGCTCGCCCGGCCGTCCGCGCGGGCCAGGGCCGGCGGTCGCTTCCTCCTCGAGGGCCCCGAGGGGATCCGCTCGGCCCTCGAGGCCGGCCACGTCCCCGACACCCTGCTGGCCACCGAGCGGGCCGCGGCCCGCCACGCCGGCCTGGTCAACCAGGCCCGCCAGCGCGGCGCCCAGGTCACCCTGGTGGCCGAGCCGGTGCTGTCCGCCCTGGCCGCCACCACCACCCCCCAGGGCCTGGTCGCGGTCCTGCCCAGCGTGGTCCGCCCCCTGGAGGCCCTGCCGGCCTCGCCCCGCCTGGTCTGCGTGCTGGCCGAGGTCCGCGACCCCGGCAACGCCGGCACCGTGCTCCGGGCGGCCGACGCCTTCGCCGCCGACGCCGTCGTCACCACCCACGGGTCGGTCGACCCCCAGAGCCCCAAGGCGGCCCGGGCCGCCGCCGGCAGCCTGTTCCACCTGCCCGTGGTCGCCGGCGCGCCCTGGCCGGCGCTGCGGACCGCCCTGCGCGAACGCGGCCTGCGCCTGGTCGGGGCCGACCCGCACGCCGCCACCACCGTCGACCGGGCGCCCCTGTCCGAGCCGGTCGCCCTGGTCCTCGGCAACGAGGCCCACGGCCTGCCCGCCCAGGTCGCCGCCGACCTCGACCTGATCGTCCGCATCCCCCTGGCCGGCCGGGCCGAGAGTCTCAACCTGGCCGCCGCCGCGGCCGTCCTGCTGTACGAGGCCTCCCGGCGGCACCTTCCTGAGGGGGCCGTCGTTGGCCGATGACGGCGTCTACCTGGAGCTGCTGCCCGATGCGGTGGTGGTGGTCGACGCCGACGGCCGGGTCGCCTACGCCAACCTGGCCGCCGAGCGGCTGGCCAGGGCCGGCCGCGACGAGCTGGTGGGACGGCCCGTGGACGACGCCGTGCCCCTGCGCGACGGCGCCGGCAACCCCTGGTGGACCTGCTCGGAGCGGCTGCGCCGCCTCCCCGGGGTGCGGCGGGTCCCGGTGCGGCAGCTGCACCTGGTCGGCGGCGGCGAGCCGACCCCGGTCGACCTGACGGCCAGCTTCCGGCGCGACGGGGCCGGCCGGGTCGTCCAGACGGTGTGCGTGCTGCGGGACGCCTCCAACCGCAACCGGGCCGACAGCCAGCGCGGCGAGCTCATCTCCACCCTCGCCCACGAGCTGCGCTCGCCCCTGACCAGTGTCAAGGGCTTCACCTCGACCCTGCTGCACCGCTGGGAGCGCTTCACCGACGACCAGAAGCGCGAGATGCTCAAGACGGTCAACATGGACGCCGACCGGGTGACCCGGCTCATCAAGGAGCTGCTGGACGTCTCCCGCATCGACGCCGGCCGCCTGGAGCTGCGCCGCAAGGAGTTCGACCTGGCCGCCATGGCCGAGGGCATCGTCGGCCGCTTCGCCCTCCAGCACGACCGCCACAAGTTCCTGCTCACGTTCCCCGACGGCTTCCCACCCATCTATGCTGACCCCGACAAGATCGAGCAGGTGCTGACCAACCTGGTGGAGAACGCGGTGAAGTACTCCGACGGCGGGGACGTGTCGGTGACCGGCCAGGTCACCGACACCGAGGTCGAGGTCGCCGTCCGCGACCACGGCGTCGGCATCCCCACCGACCAGCTCCCCCTCATCTTCACCAAGTTCTACCGGCGGGCCGGCCACGGGTCGCCCGGCGGGACCGGGCTCGGCCTGTTCATCGCCCGCGGGCTGGTCGAGGCCCACGACGGCCGCATCTGGGCCGACTCGTCGCCCGAGCACGGCACCACCCTGCGATTTCGCCTGCCCCGCGGGGGCCTGGAGCTGGCCGGCATCACCTAGCCCGGCACCCGGCCCGAGCGGGGCGACCGCGAAGCGGACGAGACCTCTCCCTGTGCGTGTTCCCGAAATCAGGAGCTCGACCATGCCAACCCCAGACCTGGACGTCATCGTCGCCGCCGGGCGGCAGGCGATCGCCGACGCCCCCGACCTCGACAGCCTCCGCGAGGCCGAGCAGGCCCACCTGGCCCGACGCTCGCCCCTGGGCGAGGTCCAGCGCTCCCTGGGCCGCCTCGACGAGGAGGCCCGCCGCGACCTGGGCCGCCGCGTCAACCAGGCGAGGACCGCCCTCCAGGCCGAGCTGGCCGCCCGCCGGGCCGAGCTGGAGGCCGACCGGGACAAGGCCCTGCTCGAGGCCGAGCGGGTCGACGTCACCCTGCCCGGCCGGGTCCCCCCGCGCGGGGCCATCCACCCGGTGACCCGGACCATCGACGAGATCGTGGACATCTTCATCGGCCTCGGCTACCGGGTCGTCGAGGGCCCAGAGGTCGAGACCGACTGGTACAACTTCCAGGCCCTCAACATCCCCCCCGACCACCCGGCCCGGTCCATGCAGGACACCCTCTACATCGAGTCGGGCGACGGGCGCGAGGGGGGTGAGCTGGTGCTGCGCACCCACACCTCGCCGGTGCAGATCCGGGCCATGCAGGCCGGCCCGCCGCCGCTGTACGTGGTCTACTTCGGGCGCTGCTACCGGGCCGACACCCCCGACGCCACCCACGTCCCGGTGTTCAACCAGGTCGAGATCCTGGCCGTCGACCGCGGCCTGACCATGGCCGACATGAAGGGCACCCTGCTGGCCTACGCCCGGGCCTACTTCGGCGAAGAGCGCCAGATCCGCCTGCGCCCCTCCTACTTCCCGTTCGTCGAGCCCGGGGCCGAGGTCGACGTGTCCTGCTTCGTCTGCGGCGGCACCGGCGAGGGCTGCCGCACCTGCCGCGGCGAGGGCTGGATCGAGCTGCTCGGCGCCGGCATGGTCCACCCCAACGTGCTCCGGGCCGGCGGGTACGACCCCGACGAGGTCTCCGGCTTCGCCGCCGGGTCCGGGGTCGAGCGGCCGTTCATGCTCCGCTCCGGCCTGGCCGACATGCGCACCCTGACCGACAACGACGTCCGCTGGCTGACCAGCGTCTGAGAGGAGGAGCAGCAGATGCGCGTCCCGCTCTCCTGGCTGGCCGACCACGTCGACGTCGACGTCTCCGCCACCACCCTGGCCGAGAAGCTGACCTTCGCCGGCATCGAGATCGAGACCATCCACCGGGTCGGGGACGACCTGGCCGGCATCCTCACCGCCCGGGTCCTCGAGGTCACACAGCATCCCGACGCCGACCGCCTGGTGCTGGTCCGCGTCGACGCCGGCGGCGAGGACCGCTGGGTGGTCTGCGGCGCCCGCAACTTCGCCCCCGGCGACGTGGTGCCCTGGGCGGCGCCCGGGGCCAAGCTCCCCGGCGGGATCGAGATCGGCCGCCGCAAGGTCCGCGGCGCCTGGTCCGACGGCATGCTCGCCTCCGCCCGCGAGCTGGGCGTCTTCGACGACCACGCCGGGATCCTGGTCCTGCCCCCCGACACCCCGGTCGGGGTCGACGTGGTCGAGGCGCTGGCGCTGCGCGACAGCGTCCTGGACGTCAAGACCGCCCCCAACCGGGGCGACATCCTGTCCATGCGCGGCATCGGCCGCGAGGTCGCCCTGGTGCTCGGCAAGGAGCTCAAGCCGCTCGACCTGACCGTCCCCGAGACCGGCCCGCCGGCCGGCCAGCTGGCCACGGTGGCCGTGGAGGACACCGAGGGCTGCCCGCTGTACGCCGCCCGGGTCGCCCAGGGCCTGGACGCGACCCGCCCGGCCCCCCTGTGGATGGCCAGGCGGCTGTACCTGTACGGCCAGCGGCCGCTCGGGGCGGTGGTCGACGTCACCAACTACCTGCTGCTCGACCAGGGCCAGCCGCTGCACGCCTTCGACCTGGACCTGGTGCCGGGCCGGCGGATCGTGGTCCGCCGGGCGGCCCCGGGCGAGACCCTCCGCACCCTCGACGGCCGCGAGCGGGCCCTGACCCCGGAGGACACCGTGATCACCTCCGGCGAGCAGGTCCTGGCCCTGGCCGGGATCATGGGCGGCGAGGACACCGAGGTCCGGGCCAGCACCACCGACGTGCTGCTCGAGTCGGCCCACTTCCCGCCGGCCTCGGTCCGGCGGACCATGCGCCGGCTCGGCATGAGCACCGAGGGCGGCCAGCGCTGGGCCCGCGGGGTCGACCCGGCCGGGGCCGAGCCGGTCTGCGACCAGGCGGCCGCCCTCATGGCCGCCCTGGCCGGCGGCACCGTGGCCACCGGGCGGCTGTCGGCCGGCCCCGGGGTGCCCGAGCGGGCCGCCATCCGGCTCGACTGGGCCCGGTCGGCGGAGCGGCTGGGCGCCCCCGCCGACCCCGAGTTCGCCGCCGCCCACCTGCGCGGCTACGGCTGCCGGACCGAGGTGCCGGACCGGCGCACGGTCCTCGCCGTCCCGCCAAGCTGGCGCTTCGACCTGGAGCTCTGGGCCGACCTGGAGGAGGAGGTGGCCCGCGGCTGGGGCTACGACAAGATCCCGGCCAGCCTGCCCGCGGCCACCGGCGGCCGCCTCACCGACACCCAGCGGCTGCGCCGCCAGGTCCAGGACGTCCTGGCCGGCATGGGCGTGACCGAGGTCCAGACCTACCCGTTCCTGTCCCAGGCCGCCCTGGACCGGCTGGGACTGCCCGCCGACGACCCCCGCCGCCGCACCCTGCGCCTGGCCAACCCCCTCTCGGAGGAGAGCCCCGAGCTGCGCACCACCATGCTGGTTGGCCTGGCCGAGGTGGCCGGGCGCAACCTGGCCAGGGGCGAGGACGGGGTCGCCATCTACGAGCTGGGCGCGGTGTTCCTGCCCGACCCCACCAGCGAGCTGCCGAGCCAGCCGCTCACCCTTGGGGTCCTGCTCGCCGGGCAGGCGCCGGCCGGCCGCTACGACGACCCCCGCCGGCCGTTCGACTTCGCCGACGTCAAGGGCGTGGTCGAGGGGCTGGTGGCCGCCCTCGGGGTCCCCGGGGTCGGCCACCGGCCCGAGGAGCCGCCGCCGTATCACCCGGGCCGGTGCGCCGGCGTCCACCTGGAGGACCTGCCCGTCGGCGTGCTCGGCCAGCTCCACCCGCGGGTGGCGGCCGGCCTGGAGCTGCCCGCGGCCACCTTCGCGGTCGAGCTGGAGCTGGCACCGCTGCTGGCCGCCGTGCCCGGGATGCGGCCGGCGCCCACGCCGTCGCCCTACCCGCCGCTCTCCTTCGACGTCGCCTTCATGGTCCCGCCCGGGGTCGCGGCGGCCGACCTGGAGGAGGTGCTGCGCGAGGCCGGCGGCGACCTGCTGACCCGCCTCACCCTGTTCGACGCCTACCAGGGGCCGCCGCTGCCCGCCGGTCACCGCAACCTGGCCTACCGGGTCGTGCTCCAGGCACCCGACCGCACCCTCACCGACGCCGACGGGGCCGCCGTCCGCGACCGCATGGCCGCCCTGGCCGCCGAGCGACTCCAGGCGGTCCTCCGCACCGCCGGGTAGGGTATGGCGGAGCCGCTCTTGGGGGGGCTCGGGGGGAGGACTCCCCCCGAATGGACCAGGGACTGCGACGAGAGGCAGGGCCAGTTGGTCGATTACACGGTCGCAGGCGTCGAAGGGGGCCTCTGCGCGCCCCGAGGGTTCCGGGCGGCGGGGGTGGACGCCGGGCTGACCTCGGGGCCCGGGCCCGACCTGGGGCTGGTGGTCAGCCAGCAGACCTCCATGGCGGCCGGCCGCTTCACCACCCACCCGTTCACCTCCGCCCCGGTGCGCTGGTCACGGGCCCAGCTCCGCGGCGGCATGGCCCGGGCCGTGCTGGTGCATGCCGGCAGCGCCAACGCGGCCACCGGCCCCGAGGGTGACGCCGACGCGGCCGCCCTGGCCGCCCGCTGCGCGGCCGCCATCGGCTGCCCGGCCGGCGAGGTGCTGCTGTGCGGCACCGGCGCCGTCGGGGTCCGCCTGGCCCTGGCCGACGCCGCCGAGGCCGCCGACAAGGCGACCGCCGCCCTCGGCCGCCGCGGCTCGGGCGAGGTCGCCAAGGCCATGACCGCCTCGGGCGGGGTCGCCCGCGAGCACGCCGTGGCCGTGGCCTGGTCCGAGGGCGAGGTCCGCATCGGCGGCGCCGCCAAGGCGTCGGTCCCCTTCGCCCCCGCCTTCGAGCATCCTGTTGACCGGGGGGCCGGCTCGGCCACCACCCTGGTCCTGCTCACCACCGACGCCACCGTCGAGGCCGGCGTGCTCGACGGCCTGCTGGGTCGGGCGCTGGCCCGGTCCTTCGAGCGCGTCATGGTCGACCAGGGCCCCGGCATGGCCGACGCGGCCCTGCTGCTGGCCAACGCCACCGCGGCCGCCCCGACCCTGCGGGCCGGCTCCGACGGGGCCGCGGCCTTCGAGTCGGCCCTCACCCAGCTGTGCGAGTCCCTGGCCGAGGGCCTGGCCCTGCGTGTCCCCGGCGCCCGCAAGCTGGTGGTGGTGACCGTCCACGGCGCCGCCGACCACACCGACGCCCTGGCCGCGGCCAGGGCCGTCGCCGGGTCGGTGGCCCTGCGGGCCGCCCTGGCCGCCGGCCTGCCCTCCTGGCCGGCCGTGCTGGACGCCCTCGGCACCGCCGGGGTGACCCTGGACCCGGGCCGGGTCGGGGTCAGCTTCGGCCCGGTCACGGTGGTGGCCGACGGCCGCTCCGCCTCCCACGACGAGCGGGCGGCGGCCGCCGTCGCCGCCAAGGCCCAGGTCGACCTGGCCATCGACCTCGGCGTGGGCCCGGCCGCGGCCACCGTGACCACCACCGACCTGCCCCCCGAGGCCCTCCGTCGCCACGGCGAGTTAGACTAGGCGCTCCGGCCGTGCCCGCACCGGCCGCAGCTCGGCAACCCGGAAAGGCTCCACCATGGCGTCCGGTCGCGTGCTCGTCGTCGAGGATGACCCGAGCGTGCGCGGGCTGCTCCAGACGATCCTGGAGGACGAGGCGCTCGAGGTCATCCTGGCCGCCGACGGCCAGGAGGGCCTGGAGCTGGCCCGCAGCGTCGCCCCCGACGTGGTCCTGCTCGACGTCATGATGCCCGGCCTCGGCGGGCCCGACGTCATCCGGCGGCTGCGCCGCCCCGACGGCTCCCTGCCGTTCGCCGTCCTGGTCGTGACCGGGGCGCCCGAGGTGATCGCGCCGCTGCGCAGCGAGCTCGGCCCCGAAGCCGTCCTCGAGAAGCCGTTCGACATCACCACCCTGGCAACGCGGGTCAAGTCGCTGGCCAGCGGTGACGCCCCAGGGGAGCGCCCATGAGCAAACGAGACTTCCTGTCGGTCGACGACGTCGACCCCGACGAGCTGGTCGCCCTGCTGGACGGGGCCGACCGGCACAAGGCCGACCGGCGGCCCCGCGACACCCTCGGCGGCCGCAGCGTCGCCCTCGTCTTCGAGAAGCCCTCGACCCGGACCCGGGTCTCCTTCGAGGTCGCCGTGCACGAGCTCGGCGGCTACCCGCTGCCCCTGTCCGGGGCCGAGCTCCAGCTCGGCCGGGGCGAGACCCTGGAGGACACCGCGGCCGTCGTGTCGCGCTACGTCCACGCCATCGTCCTGCGCACCTTCGCCCAGGAGAGCCTGGAGCGCCTGGCCAGAGGGGGGACCATCCCGGTGGTCAACGCCCTGTCCGACTACTCCCACCCCTGCCAGGCCCTGGCCGACCTCCAGACCATCCGCGAGGGCAAGGGCCGCCTCCAGGGCATCCGCCTCGCCTACCTGGGCGACGGCAACAACGTGGCCCACAGCCTGCTGTTCGCCGGGTCCAAGATGGGCATGCACGTCGCCGTGGCCACCCCGCTCGGCTACGAGCCCATCCCCCAGGTGGTCCGCCGGGCCACCGAGATCGCCGCCGGCACCGGCGGCAGCGTCGAGCTGACCCACGACCCGGCGACCGCGGCCAAGGACGCCGACGTGCTCTACACCGACGTCTGGGCGTCCATGGGCAAGGAGATGGAGCACGGCGAGCGGGCGCTGATCTTCAAGCCCTACCAGCTGTCCACCGACACGGTGATGGCCGCCGCCCCGGACGTGATGGTGCTGCACTGCCTGCCCGCCCACCGGGGCGAGGAGATCGCCGCCGAGGTCATGGACGGCCCCAACTCGGCCGTGTTCGACCAGGCCGAGAACCGCCTCCACACCCAGAAGGCCCTGCTGTCGTGGCTGCTCACCGGCTCCGCCGACCCGAGCTGACCCTCCGTTCCAGGTGACCGCGCCGCCGCCGGAGGAACCCGGCCGCCGCGGCTGGCGGTGGGCGGTCGCCGCCGGCCTGGCCGGGATCGCGGCCTCCACCCTGGCCACCGCCCTGGCCGCCGCCGTCGCCGGCCGCCAGTCCGATCTGGCCCTGCAGCCGGTGGAGCTGGCCCTGCGGGTCGGGCTGCTGCTGGTCGCCCCCTGCGTCGGGGCCGTCCTGGCCGCGGTGGTCGTCCCCGTCCAAACGGGGGGACCGGCACGCTCCTCCCGAACCCCCCGGGCGACGGGCGGGGCGAGGCTGCCGGCGGCCGCCGTCGGGGTGGGGGTGCCGATCGGCCCGCTGCTGGTCCTGCGGCTGGACCGGGTGCGTGACTTCGGGCTGACCTCCACGCTGCTCACCCTCGGGGTCATGGTCGCCTGGGGCGTGGTCGGGGCCGCCCTGGCCGCCGGCTGGTGGGCCCGCCCCGGCCGCCAGGTCGAGCGCACCGACCTGCCCCTCGGCGGGGGCACGCTCGGTGACCCGGCCGACCACCTGGAGGCCAGCGGCGACCCCGGGCCCCGCGGCCCGGCCGCCTGAAGGGAGGCGCCCGCCATGCCCTGGGGCAACGAGGAGCTGGCCCGGCTGTTCTCGGAGATGGCCGAGCTGCTCGAGCTCACCGGCGAGACCGGCTTCCGGGTCCGGGCCTATGACCGCGGCGCCCGCGCCCTGTCCGGCTACGGCGCCGACCTGTCCGGCCTGTCCGAGCGCGAGCTGGCCGCCATCCCCGGGGTCGGCAAGGCGATCGCCGCCAAGGTCCGCGAGTACCTGGACACGGGCCGGGTGGCCAAGCTGGACGAGCTGCGGGCCCAGGTCCCACCCGGGCTGCGGGCCCTGGTCCGGGTGCCCGGCCTCGGCCCGGCCAAGGCCCGCATGGTCCACGAGCGGCTCGGGGTGTCCTCGCCCGAGGAGCTGGCCGAGGCGGTGGCCGCCGGCCGGGTGGCCGGCCTGCCCGGCATGGGGGTGCGCACCGAGGCCAACCTGCGCCGGGCCCTGGAGCGGATGCCCCAGCGGGTGGACGGCATCCCACTGGCCGTGGCCCTGCCCCTGGCCGAGGGCCTCCGCGACCGGCTGGCAGGAGTCGACGGGGTCCAGCGGGTCGAGGTCGCCGGGTCGCTGCGGCGCATGAAGGCCACCGTCCACGACATCGACCTGCTGGCCGCCGCCGACGACCCGGCCGCCGCGGCCCGCGCCTTCACCGAGCTGCCCCAGGTGGCCGAGATCGCCGCCCACGGCGACACCAAGACGTCGATCCGGACCCGGGACGGCCTCCAGGTCGACCTGCGCACCGTCCGCCCCGAGGTGTGGGGCGCGGCCCTGCAGTACTTCACCGGGTCGGCCGCCCACAACGTCCGCATCCGCGAGCGGGCCGTCAAGGCCGGGCTCAAGCTCAGCGAGTACGGCCTGTTCGAGCGGGGCGGCGAGCTGGTCGAGGCCACCGACGAGGAGGTCGTCTACGACCGCCTGGGCATGGCCTGGGTGCCGCCGGTGCTGCGCGAGGACCGCGGCGAGGTCGACGCCGCCCGCCGCGGCCAGCTGCCCAAGCTGGTCAGCGAGGCCGACGTGGGCGGCGACTTCCACTGCCACACCGACCTGTCGCCCGACGGCACCGCCCCCCTGGAGGTCATGGTCGACGCGGCCAGGGCCCGCGGCTACCGGTTCCTGGCCATCACCGACCACGGCGAGCGGCTCGGCCTGGGCGGGGCCAGCCGTGACCAGCTCCTGGCCCAACGCCAGCGCATCCGGGCCCTCGAGGACCGCCTCGGCGACATCGAGCTGCTCTGTGGGGCCGAGCTCAACATCGGCGGCGACGGGTCGCTCGACTACGACGACGAGTTCCTCGACGGCTTCGACGTGCTCGTGGCCAGCGTCCATGACCGCCTCGACCAGCCCCGGGAGCTGCTCACGGCCCGGCTGGTGGCCGCCTGCGAGCACCCCGCCGTCAACGTCATCGGCCACCCCACCGGCCGGCGCATCGGCAGCCGGGCCGCCGGCGACGTCGACCTGGAGGCCCTGTACCGGGCGGCCGCCCGCACCGGCACCGCCCTGGAGGTCAACGGCTCCCCGCACCGCCTCGACCTCGGCGACGAGCAGGTCCGCCTGGCCCACCGGTTCGGGGTCATGCTCGCCTTCGGGGCCGACAGCCACGGCCCCGGCCACCTGGCCAACATGCGCTTCGCCGTGGCCACCGCCGGCCGCGGCTGGACCACCCCCGACCGGGTCCTCAACACCCTCCCCATGGACCAGCTCCGCCACTTCCTGGCCAAGGGCCGCCCCGGCCGATGAGCGTCAACCGCCACCGCCACCGCGACCGCGACCGCGACACGCCCACGCCCACGCCCACGCCCACGCCGGAGTCCGGCCTCCCGGTGATGGAGCCCCCGAATCGGGAGGGTAGCCCAACGCCGGAGGGCGCGGCACCGGCTGTCCACAACCCCCCGGACCCCGGGCCGCTGCCGCCCGGCGCCCTTGAGCCGCTGCCCATCGCCTTCTACCTGCGGCCGGTGCTGGAGGTGACCCGCGACCTGCTGGGGCGGCTGCTGGTCCACCAGGCCCCGGAGGGGCCGAGCGCGGTCCGGCTGGTCGAGACCGAGGCCTACGACGGGGCCGGCCTGGACCCGGCCAGCCACGCCCACCGCGGCCCCAGCCAACGCAACGCGGTCATGTTCGGCCCCCCCGGCCACCTCTACCTCTACTTCACCTACGGGATGCACTGGTGCGCCAACGTGGTCTGCGCCCCCGAGGGGACCGCCCAGGCGGTGCTGCTGCGGGCCGGCGAGCCGGTCTGCGGCACCGAGCGCATGCAGGCCCGCCGCCCGGCCAGCCGCCCCCGCGACCTGGCCAGGGGGCCGGCCCGCCTGTGCGCCGCCCTCGGCCTGGCCGGCTGGGCCAACGGCCTCCCCCTGGACCGGCCCCCGGTGCTGCTCACGGCGGGCTGGCCCGTCCCCGACGACCAGGTGGCCTGGACCGGCCGGGTCGGGGTCACCGCCGCGGCCGACCGCCCCTGGCGGGCCCTGGTCGCCGGCCACCCCGCCGTCTCCCCGGGCCGTCCCGGCCCCGGCCGCCGACCGTCGACCGGACCGCCCCGGGCCCCGGCTCCACGGCCACCAGGTCCCCACAGGGGTCGCCGCCGCGCCGGCCGGCCACGGAGGCGACCGCCCGCCCGGCGGCCGCCCGGGCGGCCCGGGCGACGGTGGTGGCGATCCGCAGCCCCCGGTGAACACCCTGGCCGTCGGGCCGCCGGCTGGTCCCGAGCGCGTCGAAGCGGTGGCCGGCCGGGTCCAGCAGCTGGTCCACCACCCAGCCCACGAACCACGGCGCCCCGGGGGGGCGGCGGCCGCGCCCTCGCCCAGGCGGCCGGGCGCAGGTGGCCGTGGCGCTCCAGGGCGGTGGCCCGGCGGGCCAGGGCGGCCCGGGGATGGCGGAAGGGGTCGTAGGCCACCGGGGCCCGGATCCTCCCGGCCAGCAGCGCCGCCTGGGGCAGGGTGAGCCGGTCGGCCGAGGTCGAGAAGAAGGCCTTGGCGGGCGCCTGCACACCGTAGGCGCCCTGGCCGAAGTAGACGGTGTTGAGGTAGGCCTCCAGGATGGCCGCCTTGGCGGTGGCCCGCTCCAGGTCCCGGGCCACCGCCCTGGCCACGGCCAGCCAGTCCACCCCGCGGTGGCGCCAGCCCGCCACCAGCCCGACCCCGACCCGGAGGCGCCGTGCGCGGCGCATGCAGGGGGGAGCGGCTCATGGCATCCGAAACCTCGGCATCCCCGCCGGCCCACTTCAGCGGCGTTCCAGCGCCACCGCGCTCGCCCCCCGGCTGCGCCTGCGGTCCAGGGTGCGGAACGGGAGCTTCGCCGCATCCAGGGCGGCCAGGCCGCGGGTGACCGCCGTCGAGCCGCCCCCGACCACCACCGTGGCCCCCCGGGGGACCGCGGCGACGAGCTCGCGGAGGGTGGCGGCGGTGGCCTCGGGCGGCTCCCTGGGGCGCAGCATGGCCACGACCAGGTCGGCGTCCGCCAGCGCGGCCGGGTCGGTCCCGACCCGGTGGGCGGTGGCGACCCGCTCGACCGGGCAGCCGTTGGCGGCCAGGTTGGCCTGGCTGAACCGCAGGGCCAGCAGGTCGCGGTCGACCAGCCGCAGCTCGGCCGGCCGCCGCCCCGCCCACAGCAGGCAGGGCAGGTGGCCCTGCCCGGGATGCAGCACCAGCGCGGTCCGGGGCGGCCGGCCGGCCGGCCGCAGGAGCGCGTCGGCCACCAGCCGGGTGGGGACGCCGAGGGAGTCGAACTCGGGCAGGCCCCAGGCGGTGCGCAGCCGGACACTGGCCCCGGCGTGGGTCACGGTCAGCCGCCCGCGCTCGTACACCCCCAGGTTGTCCGGTGTGGCTGCCGGCGCCGGCCGGTCCCGGAACCGGTAGTGGACGACGGCGTAGCTGGCCGTGGCCCGCCGGAACACGACCTCGACCTCGGGTGCGCCCTCCAGGACCGCGGTCACGCTCGCCCGCAGGGGCGCGATGACCACCACGGCCACCAGCCCACCCGGGGCCAGCAGCCCGGCCCCGCCCAGCAGGAGCTGCTCGATGACCGGCGGCCCGGCCGTGGCCGGGATGTTGGAGACGATCAGGTCGAAGCCGGAGCCCCGCACGTCGGCGTAGCCCAGGCTGCCGTACACCTCGACGTCGTCCAGCCGGTTGCGGGCCGCGTTCTCGCGGCTGTACTCGACGGCCAGGGCGTCCCGGTCGACCAGGTGGACCACCCGGTCGGCGGCGGCCGCCCGCAGGGCCAGCCCGAGCGGGCCGTAGCCGCAGCCCAGGTCCAGGACCCGCCGGCGCGAGGCGTGCTCGGGCCCGGCCAGGGTGCGCAGCAGCAGGCGGGTCCCGACGTCGACCTCGTGGCTGCTGAACAGCTCCTGGGCGACCCCCAGCTCCAGCCGGCGGCCGCCGTGGTCGAGGGTCACGGTCTTCTTGAAGTGCGGGCCCATAGCCTCCGCAACCGGGGAGTGGTGACCGGGGGATCGCGACCGTACCACTGCATGTAGGCTGATGGCCGTCCAGGCGGTCCCAGGCGGGGGAGGGTGCAGGGTGACGGTGTCGCCGGCCGAGCAGGCCCGGGTGCTGTCCAGCGGGGTGGCCGAGATCTCCCCGCCGGGCGGCCTGCTCGAGCGGCTGGAGGCGGCCCCGGCCGAGGGCCGGCCGCTGCGGGTCAAGCTCGGCATCGACCCGTCCTCGGCCCACCTGACCCTCGGGCACGCCGTCGTCCTGCGCAAGCTGGCGCAGTTCCAGCGCTTCGGCCACACCGTGGTCCTGATCATCGGCAACTTCACCGGCCTGGTCGGCGACCCCAGCGGGCGCAGCCAGACTCGCCGCCAGCAGACCGAGGCCGAGGTCGCCGAGCACGCCCGCACCTACCTGGAGCAGGTGGGCCGGGTGCTGGACGTCGACGCCGCCGAGGTGCGCTTGAACGCCGAGTGGCTGGCCCCGATGACCTTCGCCGACGTGGCCCGGCTGGCCGCCCACGTGACCGTGGCGAACCTTCTGGAGCGCGACGACTTCCGCAAGCGCTACACGGCCGGCCAGCCCATCTCCCTGGTCGAGTTCCTGTACCCGCTGATGCAGGGCATGGACTCGGTCGCCATCAAGGCCGACGTGGAGGTGGGCGGCACCGACCAGACCTTCAACCTGCACGTCGGCCGCGACCTCCAGCGCGCCCACGGCCAGCCCGGCCAGGTGGTCCTGACCATGCCGCTGCTGCGGGGCACCGACGGGGTCCAGAAGATGTCCAAGAGCCTCGACAACGGCATCTACCTGGACGAGCCGCCCGAGGCCCAGTACGGCAAGCTCATGCGCATCCCCGACCAGGTCCTCGGAGAGTACCTGCGGCTCACCACCGACCTGGACCCGGCCGAGGTGGAGGCCCTGGCCGCCCAGGCGGCCGGCGGCGGGGCCGCGGCCCGCGACGTCAAGCGCCGCCTGGCCCGTGAGGTGGTGACCCTCTACCACGGCCCCGAGGCGGCCCGGGCGGCCGAGGCCGCCTTCGACGCCGGCGTGCGCCAACGCGCCGGGGCCGTCACCGACGCGGCGTCGGCGCCCCCCCTGGCCATCCCGGCCTCGGCGGTCGGCGACGGCCAGGTGTGGGTGGTGGCCCTGCTGGCCGAGGCCGGCCTGGTCGGCTCCAGGGGCGAGGCCCGGCGCCTGGTCGACCAGGGCGCGGTCCGGCTCGACGGCAAGCCGGTGGACTCGGTCGAGCAGAGCTGGCCGGTCCAGGAGCTGGACGGCCGCCTGCTCACCGTCGGCCGCCGCTCCCCGCTGCGGCTCCAGGTCACCGAGGAGACCCGCCGGTCCTGAAGCCGGCCGGGGAATACCGGTCCCCCGGGAACCGTTGTGCTGGGTGGCACCCCCAACCCTCTTGGAACCGTTGTGGTTGCTGGTGTCCAGCAGCAGCGGCAAGTTGACACCGTGTCGAACGCGGTGCTACCGTCACCAAGCTGCAAGCAGGGAAGTTCTTCGAGACCGAGGACCTCTCCGGCCGACGCCCACGGCGCCGGCACCGGAAGACAGGAGGTCGCCGAGCGCCAAGAGGATTCGATCCGACGCTGTTCGGTGGCCGTCCTGACGCCAAGACGATTCGGGCGACAGGGCGGCGCTTCTGTGTGAAGGTGTCGACGTGGCGGGTGGTGCTCCACCAGGAGTACGCTGGCCGGGCAGGTGGGAAGTCTTTGACGCTCTTGAAAGGCCCGTGGTACCGTCCCCGCCGCTCTGGCGGTGACCGCCCCGGGAACCGCAGGTGAGTCGCCGAAGAGCAACCCGGTGACGTTCCTTGAAAACTCAACAGTGTGTGAAAAGCCAGTGCCAAAACCCCGTCCCTTGGGGGCTTGCCCCCTTGGAACGGTTCCTTGGCGCATCCGGATAACGGATGAGCCTTGAGCGGTGCAGGGTTGGTCCCCTGTATCGCCCATCCCCCCGGTACGTCCGGGACGGATGGTCAAACTCGGTGGCTCCAGGGTCGCCGAGCTCCTTCGAGAACACCCCCAGCGGGCCTTCGGGCACGGTGGGAGTTCACGATCTCAGACGGAGAGTTTGATCCTGGCTCAGGATGAACGCTGGCGGCGTGCCTAATACATGCAAGTCGAACGAGGTGCTTTTGTAGCAATACGAGAGTATCCTAGTGGCGAACGGGTGAGTAACGCGTTGGTGACCTACCCCAAAGTGTGGGATAACAGTCCGAAAGGATTGCTAATACCGCATGTGGTCATTGGATTTAGAAACTGATGACTAAAGGAGCAATTCGCTTTGGGAGGGACCTGCGTCCCATCAGCTAGTTGGTGAGGTAATGGCTCACCAAGGCGACGACGGGTAGGGGACCTGAGAGGGTGGCCCCCCACAATGGAACTGAAACACGGTCCATACACCTACGGGTGGCAGCAGTAGGGAATATTGCACAATGGGCGAAAGCCTGATGCAGCAACGCCGCGTGTGTGATGAAGGCCTTCGGGTCGTAAAGCACTTTTCTGGGAGATGAGAAAGGACAGTATCCCAGGAATAAGTCTCGGCTAACTACGTGCCAGCAGCCGCGGTAAAACGTAGGAGGCAAGCGTTATCCGGATTCACTGGGCGTAAAGCGCGTGCAGGTGGCGCGGTAAGTTGGGTGTGAAATCTCCCGGCTCAACTGGGAGAGGTCATTCAATACTACCGTGCTTGAGAGCAGAAGAGGAAGATGGAATTCCCGGTGTAGTGGTGAAATGCGTAGATATCGGGAGGAACACCAGTGGCGAAGGCGATCTTCTGGTCTGTTTCTGACACTCAGACGCGACAGCTAGGGTAGTAAACGGGATTAGAGACCCCGGTAATCCTAGCCGTAAACGATGTGAACTTGGCGTTGGTGGGTTAAACTCCATCAGTGCCGAAGCAAACGCGATAAGTTCACCGCCTGGGGACTACGGCCGCAAGGTTAAAACTCAAAGGAATTGACGGGGGCCCGCACAAGCAGCGGAGCGTGTGGTTTAATTCGATGCTACACGAAGAACCTTACCCAGGCTTGACATACAGGTGGTAGGGATCCGAAAGGTGACCGACCCGCAAGGGAGCCTGAACAGGTGTTGCATGGCTGTCGTCAGCTCGTGTCGTGAGATGTTCGGTTAAGTCCGCTAACGAGCGCAACCCTCGCTGCGTGTTACAAGTGTCACGCAGGACCGCCGGTATTAAGCCGGAGGAAGGTGGGGATGACGTCAAGTCAGCATGGCCTTTATGCCTGGGGCTACACACACGCTACAATGGGCAGTACAATGGGTTGCTAAGCCGCGAGGTGGAGCCAATCCCCCAAAACTGTCCTCAGTTCAGATTGCAGGCTGCAACTCGCCTGCATGAAGCCGGAGTTGCTAGTAAACGCGCGTCAGCTATAGTGCGTTGAATACGTTCTCGGGCCTTGTACACACCGCCCGTCACGTCATGGGAGCTGGTAACACCTGAAGCCGGTAGCCTAACCGCAAGGAGGGCGCCGTCGAAGGTGGGGCTGGTGACTGGGACGAAGTCGTAACAAGGTAGGTGTACCGGAAGGTGCGCCTGGATCACCTCCTTTCTAGAGTACCTGAGCGATCTCCCTCACGAGAGATTTGCTCCACTCGTTTTCAAGTGCCTTACGGTGATAAGGCGCTGGACACAAAGATAGAAACTTCCTGTCACTATTCAGTTGTTAAAGATAAACGCGGGCTTGTAGCTCAGTTGGTTAGAGCACTGTGCTGATAACGCAGGGGTCACAGGTTCGAGTCCTGTCAAGCCCACTCTACCCAGCAAATCCTGGGGATGTAGCTCAGTGGGAGAGCAGCGCCTTTGCAAGGCGAAGGTCGCGGGTTCAAATCCCGCCATCTCCACTGAGTTAGTAAGTTTTGGAGTAAAAGAAAATTTGTTGAACGGAACGCAGACATAAAATCTTAGAATGCACCGCAAGAAGTTAGGTCGTAATTGCGACCCGGCGGTGTGTGCCGGGTCGCTTTCTGTCTACTGCAAGTAGTGCGCTCCATAAAAATAGAATAGTGTTGAAGAGTGATCGATGCTCTTGAAAATTTCGATGGCATCGCTCACTGGTCAAACAGTGAATTTGTACCTTAATAACTGAATAGTAACTGAAAGATAATATCCTCAAATATCTAAAGCAAGAAATATTTGTAGGCCGAAAAGTAATTAGAAGAGTAATAAATTCTCCGCATCACGTGGAGAAGCTACTAAGGGCTTTCGGTGAATGCCTTGGCGCCAAGTGCCGATGAAGGACGTGGGACACTGCGATAAGTCTCGGGGAGCCGTGTACAGGCTTTGATCCGGGAATTTCCGAATGAGGAAACTCGCTCGAGCGAACCTCGAGCATCCTCCTACTGAACACATAGGTTGGAGGAAGGGCACCCAGGGAACTGAAACATCTAAGTACCTGGAGGAACAGAAAATATTCTCCTAGTAGTGGCGAGCGAACGGGGAACAGCCCAAACCATATCTGCTTGCAGATATGGGGTTGTAGGGTCTGGCGTATGGAAGTTACAAAGCAATCAGTTAGCGGAAAGGTGTGGGATAGCCTGCCATAGAGGGTAAGAGCCCCGTATGCGAAAATTGATTGCCTTCCGTCAGATACCTGAGTACTACCGGGCACGCTAATCCGGTAGGAATCTGGGGAGTC
>JBJMHP010000083.1:0-27441 GCA_045807325.1 Actinomycetes bacterium
TGCGGCCGCCGGCTGCTGACCATGCCCCCGGCCCGGCCCGGCCAGCCCCGGCTGGGGCCGGCCGACCGGGCCGCTCGGCGGCTGCGGGCGCTGGCCCCGCTGGCCAGCGCCGTCGGGGTCGCCCTGCTGGTCCTGGCCGTGGTGGGCAGCGCCTTCGTGGCCGGGCGGCTGACCCGGACCACCCCGTCGGCCCCGACGGTCGCGCCGACCACCACCGTGCCCGGGTTCCTCGACGAGGGCCCCGAGACCGGCCGGCGCGACTTCAACTGGGAGGCCCGGGCCGGCGGGATCACGGTCAAGCTGCGCAGCCTCACCGTCGGCACCGGCTTCACCCGCCTCGAGCTGCACGTCGACGGGGTCCGCCGCAACCTCGAGATCGGCTCCCTCCAGGGGCTGCGGATCCGCGACCGCCACGGCCGGGACCTGCTGGCCGGCGAGGACCTGGCCACCATCGCCACCGCGGCCAGCCGGCCCAACCCCTCCGGCGGGGTCGACACCGAGGTCGTGCTCGACCGGCCCCTCGACCTGCAGGCCGTGGGCAGCGTGGAGCTGAGCGGGCTGACCGTGGCCCGCTGGGTCGAGGAGCTGCTGGACGGCTCCCTGCTCGACCGGGAGCTGCGGCGCAAGGCCGCCGACACCCTCGACGACAGCTCCTGGCTGACCGAGCGCGGCAGCTGCCCCGACTGCCGGCTGCGGGTGACCTGCCAGTACTGCCGCACCATCCGCGTCGTCGGGTCCAGCTACCACCGCGGCCGGATGACGATCGCCGTCGAGGCCCTGGACCGGGTCGAGCGGACGGCCCTCAACCCGTCGCGGCGGCAGGTCCTGGTCACCAGCGACGGCGGCGTCTCCGAGCTGACCGGCTGGGTCGACGGGACCGGCGGCACCGCCGCCATCTCGGTCGGCGCCGAGGAGCTGGCCGCCACCGTGGTCGGCGACGCCGACACCGGCCAGCCCATGACCTTCGAGGTCCGCGTCCAGGCCCAGGCCGAGCAGGCCCTCCGCGGCGGCTGGACGATCCGGCAGGCGGTCGGCTGATGCGAGCCTGGTGCCCCCGCTGCGACGCCGTCCGCCCGGGCGAGACCGTCTGCCCCGAGTGCGCCACCGCGCTGGCCACCCTGGAGGACACCGCCCCGGCCGACTCCCAGCCCGACCTGCCGCCGCCCGAGGAGGTGACGGCGCCCCCGCCGGCCCCCGCGAGGCTGCGGATCGCCCTGGCCGCGGCCACCCTGGTCGTGGCCGGCCTGGCCTTCGTGGCCGGCCGCAGCATCGCCCGCCCGGCCGCGCCGGCCGCCACCGCCGCCCCGGCGACCTCCACCACCGCCCCCGAGCCGGGGGCCGACCGGCGCCAGCTGGGCTGGAGCGGCCGCGGCGGCGGCCTCAGCGTCACCGCCGTCGAGGTCAGCCGCCTGGCCACCGAGCAGCGGGAGACGGTGGCCGCGGTCATCTTCCGCATCCAGGGCCTGCCCGGCGACCAGCGGGTGCTCGCCCTGCGGGGGCTGCGGCTGCTCGACCGCGGCGGGGGCGTGTTCGCCAGCGTCGAGCAGCGCCCGGTCGGCCGCGAGGCCGGCGCCCCGGTCGAGCCGGTCGGCGGCGCCCCCGGCACCTACCGGGTCCTCACCGGGCCCGCGCCCCGGCTGTCCTCGCTGGCCAGGATCGACCTGGCCGGCGTGGTCACCGTCCAGCCCCACGACCAGACGATCGCCCTGGACACCTCCGGGCCCTGGCCGTCCGGGCCCCGGATGCGGGCCATCGACCCCGGCCCGCGCGACGCCGTCCGGGTCGACCTCGGCTTCGTCCGTATCCAGGGGGTCGACATGCGGCTCCGGGTGACCTCGGCGTTCGTCCGCGACGGGCAGGCGCTGGTGGTGGTCGACGCCTCCTCCGGGTTCCGCGGGGTGCCGGGCGAGTTCCTGCCTCTGGGGGCCGAGCTGCGGGCCGGGGACCGGGTCCTGTGCACCCGGACCTCGCTGCTGGGCGAGGACCTCAGCCAGCAGGCCGCCCAGGGGATCGTGCTCGACTGCCCGACCAGGCAGGTGCCGCGGCTCACCGTGGCCCTGGGCGTAGGTGCCAGAATCCTCCCGTTCGACGCCAGCCTCAGGCCCTAGCCGCCGCCCGCGGAGGTCCCATGCCCGACGACGAGGAGCACCCCGAACCCGAAGCCGAACCAACCGCCCGGGACCGGGCCCGGCGCCGGGACCGGCCGCTGGTCCAGCGGGCGATCGTCTCCGACGCCCTCATGGACCCCGAGGAGCGGGAGCGGATCGGCTTCGACCCCAGCCCCGGGGCCCGCATCCCGGTGGTGGTCGAGCTCAACCTGCGCCACCGCGACGGGCTCGCCGGCGCCGCCGAGCAGTTCCGGGCCCACTACGCGGTCACCCTGCCCGACGCCCCCGAGCCGGACCGGGTGGCCGACACCTACTTCCGCTGCGAGCTCACCGAGGCCGAGATCCTGCGCCTGGTCGAGGCCGACCAGCGCCAGGAGGACGCCTCGCGGCGGGCCATCTACCGGGTCTGGCCCGACTTCCCGGTCCACCCGCTGATCGACGCCTCCTGCGCCACCGTCAAGGCGGACGCGGCCAGGCGCTCCTTCGACGCCAGCGGCCGCGGCATCACCTGGGCGGTGCTGGACTCGGGCATCGACGCCGACCACCCCCACTTCCGCCGCTACGAGAACCTCAAGGGCGACGTGGCCAGCCTGCACCGCGACTTCACCCGGCCGGGCACCCCCGAGCTGGGCGGCGCCCTGGTCGACCGGTTCGGCCACGGCACCCACGTGGCCGGCATCATCGCCGGCGGCCTGCCGGCCCGGATGCCCCGGGGCACGGATCTCCGGGTGGTGGAGCGGGTCTTCGACCCGGCCCGGCCCGACATCCCCCGGGTCCAGGACCGCCAGATCGGCCAGCCCGACATGCTGGCCGGGATGGCCCGGGAGACCAGGCTGGTCAGTTTGAAAGTATTGGACGACCAGGGCGACGGCCGGTCCATGAACGTGCTGCGGGCGCTCGAGTACGTGCGCAAGGACGTCAACGGCTACGGCAAGCTGCTGCGGGTCCACGGGGTCAACCTCAGCCTGGGCTATGAGTTCGACCCCAAGTGGTTCGCCTGCGGCCAGAGCCCCATCTGCTCCGAGGTCGACCGCCTGGTCCGCTCCGGGGTGGTGGTGGTCGTGGCCGCCGGCAACACCGGCTACGGCAGCCTCACCGCCCTGGCCCGCCAGACCAACGTCGGGCTGACCATGACCATCAACGACCCCGGCAACGCCGACCTGGCCATCACCGTGGGCGCCACCCACCGGGACATGCCCCACACCTACGGGGTGTCGTACTTCTCCTCCAAGGGCCCCACCGGCGACGGGCGGCCCAAGCCGGACCTGGTCGCCCCGGGCGAGCGGATCACCTCGGCCGCCGCCGGCAAGGCGCTGGCCAGCGCCTTCCCCGACGGCCAGGCCCCGGCGCCGACCCGGACGGCGGTGTACGTGGAGGACTCGGGGACCAGCATGGCCGCCCCGCACGTGTCGGGGGCGGTGGCCGACTTCCTGTCCATCCGCCGGGAGTTCATCGGCCGCCCCGACGAGGTCAAGCGGATCTTCCTGGAGTCGGCGACCTCGCTGGGCCGCGAGCGCTACTTCCAGGGCCACGGCCTGGTCGACCTGATGCGGGCCATCCAGTCGATCTGAGATCTGAGAGGAGCAACCACCATGGCAGGCGAGATCGCCGGACGGCCCCACTGGGAGGTCGGCTTCGACGAGCGCGGCAACCCCGACCAGGGCGAGGTCGCGGCCCTGCTGGCCGAGCTGCCCGGCCAGGACCTGACCGACCTGCTGGTCTTCTCCCACGGCTGGAACAGCGACCGCGGCCAGGCCCGCCGGCTCTACCAGCTGTACTTCCAGCAGGTCCCGGGGCTGCTCGCCCAGGGGGGCAGCCAGGCGCGGGTCGGCACCCTCGGGGTGGTGTGGCCGTCCAAGCGCTGGGCCGACGAGCCCGAGCCGGCCGGCGACCTGGCCGGCGGGGGCGCGGCCGACCTCGGCGACGCCGCCCCGGCGGCCCCGCCCGCCGACCCGGCCCTGGTCGAGGACCTCAAGGACGTCTTCCCGGGCGACGACCAGCGCCGGGCCCTGGACGAGCTGGCCCGGCTGCTGGCCGAGCGGCCCGAGGACCCGGCCGCCCTGGCCCGGTTCCAGACCCTGATGGGGGAGCTGGCCACCACCCCCGACGCGGACCCGGCCGGCGAGGACCAGGGCGAGACGGCCCTGCTGGAGGACACCCCCGAGGAGGTGTTCGGCCGCTTCGCCGACGCCGTGCCCCGGACCGGCGAGGGCGGCGCGGCCGGCCTCGGCGACGCCTTCGGGCGGCTGTGGAACGGGGCCAAGGAGGCGCTGCGCCAGCTCACCTACTTCGAGATGAAGAAGCGGGCCGGGGTGGTCGGCCGGCAGGGCCTTGGCCCGCTGCTGGGCCGCATCCACCAGGCCGACCCCGAGGTCCGCATCCATCTGCTCGGCCACAGCTTCGGGGCCCGGCTGGTCTCCTTCGCCCTGGCCGGCCTGCCCGACCCGGCCAGGTCGCCGGTCAAGTCGCTGTACCTGCTCCAGGGCGCGTTCTCGCACTTCGCGTTCGCCGACGCCCTGCCCATGGACCGGTCACGCGGCGGCGCCCTCAAGGGCATGGCGGCCAGGGTCGACGGCCCCCTGGTGGCCTCGTTCTCGGTCCACGACATGGCCGTGGGCAAGCTGTACCCGCTGGCCTCGCTCAGCTCCCGGGACGACGCGGCCGGGCTGGAGGACCGGCTGTTCCGCTGGGGCGGGATCGGCCACGACGGCGCCCAGGCGGTCGAGGCCACCGTGACCACCCTGGGCCCGGTCGGCACCGCCTACCCGTTCCAGCGGGGCCGCTTCGTCAACCTCGACGGCAACGCCGTCATCAACCGCGGCGGCCCCCCGGCCGGCGCCCACTCCGACATCTTCCACCCCGAGCTGGTCTGGGCCGGCCTGGCCGCCGCCGGCCTGGCCGCCCGCGGCTAGTCCGGGCGGGTCACCACTCGAACTCGCCGTCGGCCGGGGCCCGGGTGCTCGGGCTGCCCGTGCCGGTGCCCGGGGGCGGGCTGGGGCGGGGGGCGGGCGGGACGGTGCCGGGACCGCTGTCGCGGGGGGAGGCCTCCAGCAGGGCCGGGGTGTGCCAGCTGTCGCCGACCAGCTCCAGGACCGGCCGCCAGGCCGGGGTGGCCCGGGCCACGGCCTTGGACTGCATCAGCTCCTCGAGCTCCTCGCCACCGACCTCGTCCTTCTCCAGCAGCCGCTCCGACAGGGCGCGCACGGCCGGCTCGTTGGCCCGCAGCAGCTCCACCGCCTGCTGCTTGGCCTCGGCCAGCAGGTCGCCGATGGCCTTGCGGTTGTCGGGGTTGCCGAGGATGGCCCCCAGCGGGCCGTCGTTGAAGCCGCCCTGGGGCAGGACCCCGTAGGAGATGAGGTTCTCGCCCATGCCGAGCAGCCCCAGCATGATGGCGGCCTGGCTGGTGGCGTGGCGCAGGTCCGAGCTGGGGCCGGTGGTGGTCTCGCCGAACCAGATCTCCTCGGCGGCCAGCCCGCCCAGGGCGACCACGATGTCGCGGCGCATGTCCTCGCGCAGCTCGGTATGGCGCTCCTCCAGCGGCGTCCGGTAGACCACGCCCAGGGTGTCGCGCCGCTTGATGATCGAGGCCACCTGGATCTGGTCGTCCAGCTCCAGGATGTAGGCCAGCACGGCGTGGCCGGCCTCGTGGAAGGCGGTCATCTGGCGGTCCCGGGCCGAGGTCTTGGTCGGCTCCTTGAGGCCGATCTCCTCGGTCACCTTGGCCGTCCACAGGTCGTCGAAGCGGAGCTTGTCGCGCCCGTCGACCAGGGCGAAGATCAGCGCCTCGTTGACCAGGTTCTTGATCTGGGCCGGGCTGAACCCGTAGGTCGCCCTGCCCAGGCGGGGGATGTCGACCGGCTCGTGGGGCACCTTGTCCAGGTAGTACTGGATGATGTCCTCACGGCCCGGCCCCGACGGCAGGCCGACGTGCAGCTTGCGGTCGAAGCGGCCGGGCCGCAGCAGGGCCGGGTCCAGGGTCGCGGCCTGGTTGGTGGCCCCGATCACCATCACGTTGAACTGGGGGACCTTGGGCTTGCCGAGGTGCAGGACCCGCTTGACGTGGCGCCACAGCCCCTTGGGCATGATCATGCCGTCCATCTGGATCAGCAGCTCGTTGACGTACATGCCGCCCATGCCGCCGCCCATGCCCGGGGCCATGATGATCCGCAGCGGCCCCCTGGCCCAGCGGTGGCGGCCGGTGTCGGCCGGGGAGCTGGCCGTGGAGACGGCGCCGCGGCTGCCGCCGACGGCGTCCAGCTCGTCCAGGAAGATCACGGCCCCGCCGTACTTGCGGGCCAGCTTCCGGGCCTTCTTGAACAGCCGCATGATGCGCAGGTTGCCCACGCCCATGAACATGTTGTTGAAGCTGGTGCCCGAGGCGTACACGAACGGGACCCTGGCCGAGCCGGCGATCGCCTTGCCGAGCAGGGTCTTGCCCGTGCCCGGCGGCCCCTCGAACAGGATCCCGTGGGGTGGGTAGCCGCCGGCGTCGCGGAACCGTTTGAACCCCTGGAACAGGGTGAGGGCTTCCTTGGTCGACTCGACGATCTCGGGCTGGCCGCGGACGTCGTCGAAGCTGACGTCGTACTCGCGCGGGTAGATGACGTAGGTCTGGCCGCGGGCCAGGAACCAGAAGATGGCCACGAACTGCAGGATCATCACGGACATGAGGAAGACCAGGTACATGGCCATCCCCATGATCGCGAGCGGCAGCGCCAAGGTGGCCTTCCAGAGGTTGAACTCGGGGGCCAGCGGGTGGTTGGTCTTGATCAGGTAGCCGCGGAACTCGGGCGACACCCGGGGGTCGCCGCCCAGGACGTCCCACCAGTCCAGGCCGCGGTTGGACCGGTACATCATGTACATGACGGGGATGAGCAGGGCATACAGGATGGCCGCGATGAGCAGCAGCCGCAGGGTCTTCCTGATCGTGTATCGGAGTGGCTGACTCACGGACCCCCGCCTTCCTGCCGCCTGCTCATGCCAACGGGCCTGCTCACATTGCCTACGAGTATGACCCCAGGCCCCCGATACCGCTATAGCGCGGGGGGTCACCCTCTGGCCGTACGCGGGGGACAGCGCCTAGACTGCCAGCCTGACCACCCCCAAGGAGGTTGCTTCGCCCGTGCCCGGCCTTGCGGTCATCGCCCACACCGTCTGGGGGGCGGCCGGGTCCAGTCTCCACGATCCTCGCAACCGTCTCGGCGACGCCCTCGGCCGTCGGCTGGACCTGGCCGTGGCCGTGGAGAGCGGGCGCATCACCGCGGTCGTGCCGGCCGCCGAGGCGGCCGCCCTGGGGGCGGACCGGGTGGTCGACCTGGGGGATGCCACCCTGATGCCCGGGTTCGTCGACGCCCACGTGCACCTGTCGGCCACCGGCCTGGCCGACCACGGCCCCGACCTGCGCCAGGCCCGCTCGGTGGCCGAGCTGCTGGACCGGGTCCGGGCGGCCGCCTCGGCCGCACCGATGGGGCTGGTGTGGGGCGACGGCTGGGACGAGACCCGCTTCGACACCCCTGAGCTGCCGTCGCCGGCCGAGCTGGCCGAGGCGGCCGGCGGCCGCCCGGTGTACCTGTCGCGGGTCGACGGCCACCAGGGCCTGGCCACCCTGGACGTCCTCGGCGACTCCGGGGCGCTGGAGGCGCCCGGCTGCGACCGCGACCCGGCCGGCGTCCCCACCGGGGCGACCAGGGGCGAGGCCAACCACCTGGCCCGCCGCCACGCCCTGGACAGCCTGCCCGCGGACAGGCTGTGGGCCGCCCAGGACGCCGCCCTGGCCCAGGCGGCCAGCCGCGGGGTGGCCTGCGTGCACGAGATGGGCGGTCCCGACATCGCCGGCCGGCGCGACTTCGAGCTGCTGCTGGACCGGGTCGAGACCCTGCCCATCGAGGTGGTCGGCTACTGGGGCGACCTGGACCTCGAGTACGCCACCGACCGCAAGCTGGCCCAGGTCGGCGGGGACCTGTTCCTGGACGGGTCGCTGGGCTCCCACACCGCCGCCCTCTCCACCGCCTACGACGACCGGCCCGACACCTCCGGGGTGCTGTACCACGACGACGCCGAGCTGACCGAGCTGTACGTGCGGGCCAGCCAGGCCGGCATCCAGGTCGGCGTGCACGCCATCGGCGACGTGGCCATCGGCCAGGCCCTGCGCTGCGCCCGCCGGGCCGTGAAGGCGGTCGGGCCGACCGCGTTCCGGGGCTGCCGGCACCGGGTCGAGCACGTCGAGCTGCTCGGCGCCGACGGCGCCGACCGGATGGCCGAGCTGGGGCTGGCGGCCAGCGTCCAGCCGGGCTTCGACGCCGCCTGGGGCGGCCCCGACGGCATGTACGCCCGCCGGCTCGGGCCCCGCCGGGCCAAGAGCATGAACCCCTTCGCCGACCTGTGGCGCCGCGGCGTGCCCACCGGCGGCTCCTCCGACGCCCACGTCACCCCCCTGGATCCCTGGCATGGGGTGGCCGCGGCCGTCCACCACCACCGGCCCAGCCAGCGCCTGGGCCTGCCGGTGGCCCTGGAGGTGTTCACCCTGGGGGGCAGGATCCTGGCCCGCCAGGAGCGGGTCAGCGGCACCATCGAGCCCGGCCAGCGGGCCGACCTGACCGCCTTCGCCGGCGACGTGCTGGCCGCCGACCCCTCGGAGCTGGAGGGCGGCGAGGCCATCTTCACCATGGTCGCCGGCCGCCTGGCCCACGGGCCCGACGAGCTGGAGGTCCCGGCCGGCAGCTGAGCTTCGGCGGGTGGACCTGAAGCCCCAGGTAGACTCGTCTACAAGACCACCTGCAGGGCGCACGTTCCAACGAAGGGAGCCCCCCAATGGCGAAGTTCCGTGTCACCTACGCCACCCTCTCGGCCGACAACGAGGAGCTCCACGCCGCCTACGAGGAGGGCGTGCGCACGGCCAGGTCCTGGGTCGGCCAGACCATCCCCACGGTGGTCAACGGCGAGCCCCGCACCGACGGCGAGCCCTTCACCCTGGGCAGCCCCAACGACGACAAGCTGGAGCTGGCCACCGTCCACCCGGCCACCGAGCGCGACGTCGACGACGCCGTCACCGCCGCCCAGGCAGCCTTCCCGGCGTGGGCGGCGGTGCCCTGGGCGGAGCGGGTGGCCGTGGCGCGCCGGGCCGCCGACCTCATCAGCGAGCGCTCCAACGAGCTGGCCGCCCTCATGACCATGGAGGTCGGCAAGAACCGGCTGGAGGCCCTTGGCGACGTCGAGGAGTCGGCCGACCTGATCCGCTACTACTGCCAGCAGCTGGAGGACAACGAGGGCTTCGTCCACAAGATGGGCCAGCTGTCGGCCAACGAGCACACCCGCTCGGTCCTCAAGCCGTACGGGGTGTGGGCGGTCATCAGCCCGTTCAACTTCCCCATGGCCCTGGCCGCAGGGCCGGCCGGGGGCGCCCTGGTCGCCGGCAACACCGTGGTCCTCAAGCCCTCCCCCCAGGGCTCGTTCACCGGCTACAAGCTGTACGAGTGCCTGCGCGACGCCGGCCTGCCCGCCGGGGTGTTCCACTTCCTGCCCGGCGGGGACGAGGTCGGCCAGCTGGTCGTGGACCACAAGGGCGTGGACGGCGTCACCTTCACCGGCAGCTACGCGGTCGGGATGAAGATCTACAAGCAGTTCGCCAAGGGCGTGCCCCGGCCGGCGGTGTGCGAGATGGGCGGCAAGAACCCGGCCATCGTCTCGGCCAGGGCCGACCTGGACCTGGCCGCCGAGGGTGTGCTCCGCTCGGCCTTCGGCTTCTCCGGGCAGAAGTGCTCGGCCTGCTCGCGGGTGTACGTGGACCGGTCGGTGGTCAACGAGTTCGCCGGCAGGCTGGCCGACCGGGCGGCCCAGCTGCGGGTCGGCGACCCCCTGGACCGCGAGGTCTACATGGGCCCGGTGATCGACGCCGAGGCCGTCAAGCGGTTCAAGGAGGCGGTCAAGGAGGCCCGCAAGGAGGGCCGGGTCCTGGCCGGCGGCGAGGTCCTCTCCGACGGGGTGCCCGAGGGGAACTATGTCGCCCCGACGGTGGTCGCCGACCTGCCGGTCGACCACCGGCTGTTCAAGGACGAGCTGTTCGTGCCCTTCGTGGCCGTGGCCCCGGTCGAGAACCTGGAGGAGGCCCTCGAGCTGGCCAACGACACCGAGTACGGCCTGACGGCCGGCTTCTACTCCGGCGACCAGGCCGAGGTCGACCGGTTCCTGGACCGGATCGAGGCCGGGGTCGTCTACGTGAACCGCATGGCCGGCGCCACCACCGGCGCCTGGCCGGGGGTGCAGCCGTTCGGCGGCTGGAAGGGGTCGGGCTCATCCGGCAAGGCCGGCGGCGGCCTGTACTACGTCCAGCAGTTCATGCGCGAGCAGTCCCAGACGGTGATCAGTTGACCGAGGCGGGGGCGCCGACCGGAGGGGTCCGGGGAACCCCGAGGGGGTGCCCCGGTCGGTCGGGAGGGGTCCGGGGAACCCCGAGGGGGTGCCCCGGTGGATAAGTGGCTGGACCCGGCCCGGCCGGTGCCCGACCTCAGGACCGCGGTCCCGGGGCCGCAGGGCCGCAAGGTGCTGGAACGGGACGCGGCGGTGACCAGCCCGTCGCTGCCCCGGGCCTACCCGATGGTGCCCCGGCGCGGCCGCGGCGCCGTGATCGAGGACGTCGACGGCAACCTGTTCCTCGACTTCAACGCCGGCATCGCCGTCTGCTCGACCGGCCACGCCCACCCGCGGGTCGTCGAGGCCGTGGCCGCCCAGGCGGCCGAGCTCCTGCACTACTCGGCCAGCGACTTCTACCTGCCCATCTACTCCGAGTACGCCCAGGCCCTGGCCGCCACCGCCCCCATGGCCGGGCCGGTGCGGGCGTTCCTGACCAACTCGGGGACCGAGGCCGTGGAGGGGGCGCTCAAGCTGGCTCGGGCGGCCACCGGCCGCCAGTACGCGATCAGCTTCTACGGCGCCTTCCACGGCCGCAGCTACGGGTCGGTCAGCCTGACCGCCTCCAAGGCCAGGTATCACGCCGGGTTCGGTCCGCTGCTCCCGGGGGTGCTGCACGCCCCCTACGGCTACTGCCACCGCTGCCCGCTCAACCTCACCTTCCCCGAGTGCGGCCACGCCACCGTGGACTGGCTGGAGGACACGCTGTTCCGCTACGAGGTCGACCCGGGCGAGGTCGCGGCCGTGTTCGTCGAGCCCATCCAGGGCGAGGGCGGCTACATCCCCCCGCCGCCGGGCTGGCTGGCCAAGCTCAAGGCCCTGTGCCAGCGCCACGGCATCCTGTTCGTGGCCGACGAGGTCCAGTCGGGCATGGGCCGCACCGGACGCATGTGGGCCATCGAGCACAGCGGGGTCGAGCCGGACGTGCTGATCGCGGCCAAGGGGATCGCCTCCGGGCTGCCCCTTGGGGCGTTCATGGCCCGCGACGAGCTGTGGCGCTGGCCCAAGGGCGCCCACGGATCCACCTACGGCGGCAGCCCGGTGCCGTGCGCGGCCGGCCTGGCCACCCTGGAGGTCATGCGCTCCGAGGAGCTGCCGGCCAACGCCACCGCCATGGGCCGGCTGCTGGTCGAGGGGCTGGAGCGGCTGCGCCGGCGCTTCGCCTGGCTGGTCGAGGACGTTCGCGGAACCGGGCTCATGCTGGGGGTCGAGCTCCCGTCGGGGAAGCTGGCCGAGGAGGTCCAGCTGGCCTGCTTCCGCCGCGGCCTGCTGGTCCTCGAGGCCGGCGAGAGCGCCGTGCGCCTGTCCCCGCCCCTGGTCGTCACCGCCGACCAGTGCCGCACCGCCCTGCGCCTGTTCACCGAGGCGGTCGAGGAGGTCGCCGCCAGCCTCCCCCTGCCCGAGGAGGCCGACGCCCCCACCGAGGTGGTCGGTGGCTGAGGACAAGGTCGCCAGCATGCGCGACGCCGTGGCCGAGCTGGTCCGCGACGGCGACACCCTGGCCATCGAGGGGTTCACCCACCTCATCGGCTTCGCGGCCGGGCACGAGGTGATCCGCCAGCGCCGGCGCGACCTGACCCTGTGCCGGCTCACCCCCGACGTCGTCTACGACCAGATGATCGGGGCCGGGGTGGCCCGCAAGCTGGTCTTCTCCTGGCTGGGCAACCCTGGGGTGGGGTCGCTGCACGCCATCCGGCGCCGGGTCGAGCACCACGACCCGGCGCCGTTGGAGCTGGAGGAGTACAGCCACTTCGGGATGGTCGGGCGCTATGCCGCCGGCGCGGCCAACCTGCCCTTCTGGCCCCTGCGGTCCTACTTCGAGACCGACCTGCCACAGGTCAACCCCAACATCCGCCCGGTCACCTCCCCGTTCGGGGGCGAGCCGGTGTTCGCGGTACCGCCGCTGCGCCCGGATGTGGCCATCGTGCACGCCCAGCGGGCCGATGCGGCCGGCGACACCCAGATCTGGGGGCTGACCGGCTGCCAGAAGGAGGCGGCGTTCGCGGCCGAGCGGGTGCTGGTGGTGGTCGAGGAGCTGGTCGACGAGGAGGTCGTGCGGGCCGACCCCAACCGGACCCTCATCCCCGGGATCAAGGTGGACGCGGTGGTGGTCTGCCCGCGCGGCGCCCACCCCTCCTACGCCCAGGGCTACTACGACCGCGACAACCGCTTCTACCTGGAATGGGACCGGATCAGCCGTGACCCCGAGGCGCTGTCGGCCTGGCTGGACGAGTGGGTCCACGGCACCAGCGACCATGGCGAGTACGTGGCCAAGCTGGGGGCCGAGCGCTGGGCCGAGCTGACCCCGGCCCCGGCCCTGTCCGGGTCGGTCGACTACGGGGACTACCGGTGAGCCGGAGGGGTCCGGGGAACCCCGAGGGGGTGCCCCGGTGAGTCAATGGTCGAAGTCGGAGATGCTGGTCGTGGCCGGGGCCCGAGCCCTGGCCGGACGGCGGGTGTGCTTTGTCGGCATCGGCCTGCCCAACATCGCCGTCGCCCTGGCCCAGCGGACCGTCGCCCCCGAGATCGAGCTGGTCTACGAGTCCGGGGTCTATGGGGCCAGGCCGGCCCGGCTGCCCCTGTCCATCGGCGACCCCTGCCTGGTCACCGGGGCGACCGCGGCCATGAGCATGGTCGAGCTGTTCAGCTACTACCTCCAGGGCGGGCTGATCGACGTCGGCTTCCTGGGCGCGGCCCAGCTGGACCGGTTCGGCAACATCAACACCACCGTGATCGGCGACTACGAGCGACCCAAGGTGCGGCTGCCCGGGTCCGGCGGGGCGTGCGAGATCGCCATCAACGCCCGCGAGGTGTTCGTGCTCATGCGCCAGTCGGCCCGCTCGTTCGTGGAGCGCATCGACTTCCGGACCAGCCCGGGCAACCTGGGCGGGGCCGCCCTGCGGGCCGCCCAGGGCTGGCAGGGCCGCGGCCCCTCGGTGGTGGTCACCGACCTCGGCCGCTACGGCTTCGACCCCGCCACCGGCGAGATGGTCCTGGCCGCCGTCCACCCCGGCGTGAGCGCCGACGACGTCCGCGCCGCCACCGGCTGGGACCTCCGGGTCGCCGACGACCTCCAGGTCACCCCCGACCCCACCCCCGAGGAGCTGCGGCTCATCCGCGAGGAGCTCGACCCCGAGGGCGTGTACGTGAAGTGAGCCACGTCTTCGCCCGGGGGAGCGGCCTGCCCACGGTGGCCCGGGCCGTGGGCTGCCAGCTGTGGGACACCGACGGCCGCCGCTACCTGGACGGGGCCGGGGGGGCGATCGTGGTCGGGATCGGCCACGGCGAGGCGTCGGTGGCCGAGGCCATCGCCGACCAGGCGGCCAGGGTCGCCTACGCCCACGCCACCATGTTCGCCTCCGAGCAGCTGGAGGCCTACGCCGACGAGCTGGCCCCGCTGCTGCCCATGGAGGGCCCGCGGCTGTACCCGGTGTCGGGGGGCAGCGAGGCGGTCGAGACCGCCCTGAAGATGGCCCGCGCCTACCACCTGGCCCGGGGCGAGGACCGCGCCCGGGTGATCGGCCGCCGGGGCAGCTACCACGGCAACACCAGGGGGGCGCTGGACGTCGGCGGCCGCGACCCGCTGCGCCGGCCGTACCTGCCCTGGCTCGGCCCGGCCAGCCACACCCTGGCCGCCTACGAGTACCGCTGCCCATTCGGAGACACCCACCCGACCGGCTGCGGGGCCCGCTACGCCGAGGCCCTGGAGCGCGAGATCCAGGCGTCGCCGCCGGCCACGGTGGCCGCGTTCGTGGCCGAGCCGGTCGCCGGGGCCGGCCTGGGCGCGGCCGTGCCCCCCGACGACTACTGGCCGGCGGTGACCGAGGTCTGCCGCCGCCACGGGGTGCTGGTCATCGCCGACGAGGTCATGACCGGCTTCGGCCGGACCGGCAGATGGTTCGCCAGCGACCACTGGGGGCTGCGGCCCGACATCCTGGTCCTTGCCAAGGGGGCCGCCGCCGGCTACTGGCCGCTGGGGCTGGCCGTCGCCTCCGACGCGGTCCACGACATCATCGGGGCGGGCGGCTTCACCCACGGCCTCACCTACTCCCACCACGTGGTCGGGGCCGCCGCCGGCCGGGCCGTGCTCCGGGTGCTGCGCCAGCGGCACCTGGTCGAGGCGTCCGCGACCCAGGGCAAGCGCCTCCAGGCCGGCCTCGAGGCCCGCCTGGGCGGCCACCGGCACGTCGGCGACATCCGCGGCCTCGGCCTGATGGTGGCCGTCGAGCTGGTCGCCGACCGCGCCACCAAGGCACCGTTCCCCCGCGCCCTCCGGGTCACCGAGCGGACCGTGGCCGCCGCCCGCGACCGGGGGCTGCTGCTCTACTCGTCCACGGGCTGTGCCGACGGCGTCAACGGCGACCTGGTCATGCTCGGGCCACCGCTGGTCGCGACGGATGCTGAGATCGACGAGATGGTGGAGCTGACGACCACGGCGGTGGAGGCGGTGGCTTCGGAGAGCGGGGGGCCTGAGGGGGAGCGCCGGGGGCCGCGCACCCCACAGGCCAACCCCGCAGGGGCGGAGGGTCGCGAACCTGTGGGACCATAGGGCGGCCGGGGGTGGGACCAGGCGGCGAGGGAGCGCGTGGGGCAGGACATGCAGCCGGAGCGGCGGGGGTCGCCCGGCCACGGCCCGAGCGGCCGGGGTCGGCGGGGGCTGCTCCCGGCCGTGAGCGCCGTCGTGCTGCTGGCGCTGGTCGCCGCGGGCAGCCTGCACGGACCGCTGGGGACCGGTCGCGGCCGGCCCCGGTATCCGGCCGACCTGATCGACAGCCTCCTGCTGCTGCTGTTCCTGGCCATGGTGGCGGCCGGCGTGCTCGCCGTCTGGTCGCTGTGGCCGGACCGGCACCTGCTTCGGCAGCGGCGTCGGCGGGCGGGCAGCTTCGGCCTGATCCTGCCCATGGCCGCCGTGGTGGCCCTGTGGCTGCTGCGGGACGTGCTCGGGCTGGGCGGCCGCCAGGAGGACCCGCCGACCAGCACCCTCGCCCCGCCGAGCACGCTGGAGGTGCCGACCTCGCCGGACACTCCGGGGATGGTGCCCCTGGTCGTGGCCGGGGTCGCCCTGGCCGTCATGGTCGGGATCGCGGTCGCCCAGCTGGTGGCCGAGCGGCGTCGCCGTGGGCCGCCCCGGAGCCCGGCCGAGCGGCTGGTCGAGCTGCTCGACGACACTCTGGAGGATCTGGAGCGGGAGCCCGACCCGCGCCGGGCGGTGATCGCGGCCTGGGCCCGGATGGAACGCGGGCTGGCCGCCGCCGGCCTGCCGCGGCACCCGGCCGAGGCCCCCTTCGAGTACGCCGCCCGGGTCCTGGAGTCGGCCCTGGCCCCGATCCACCGGGGCACCCCCTCGGGGTTCCCCAGACCCCTCCCGACCGACCGGGGCACCCCCTCGGGGTTCCCCGGACCCCTCCGGTCGGCGTCGGTGCACCGGCTCACTGGGCTGTTCGAGCGGGCCAAGTTCAGCCGGCATCCCGTCGGCCAGGACGACCGCGACCAGGCCATCGACGCCCTGCGGACCGTCCGCCGGGAGCTGGCCGAGGCCGCCGCCCAGGCCGAGGCGGCCGCCGCGGCGGGTGTCGGCGGGGGAGCGGCGGGCCGCGGGGCGGGCCGATGAGCTGGCCGATCGCCAGGGCGGTCCTGGTGGCGGTGATCGCCACCATCACCCTGGCCGGGGTCGTGCAGCTCGCCCCGACCCAGCGGCCGCTGGCCATCGGCGTCTACCTGCTGGTCATGGCCGCCGTCGTGGTGCACCTGCTGGTCACCTGGCTGCGGCTCACCTACCCGCCGCCGCCGGCGTCGCCGTTCGACGCCGCCCTGGCGGCCAGGCCGGCCGCGCCCAGGCCGCCGGCCGAGCTGGACCGGCTGGCCCGGCTGCTCGCCCTGTCCTCGGCCAGCGCGCTGCACGCCCACACCCGGCTGCGGTCGGAGCTGCGGCCGGTCGCCGCCGACCGGCTGCGCTGGGCCCTGGCCGTGGACCTGGACGCCGACCCGGCGGCCGCCAGGGCCGCCCTCGGCGAGGCCGGCTGGGCCCTGCTCGCCCGCGACCAGCGCGACCTGCCCTCCCGGGAGGCGCCCGGCCTGCCCCCGGCCGCCCTGGCCGAGCTGATCGGCAACCTGGAACGCATCGGCGACGGCGACGACGGCCCCGGCCCGCGGGGGGTGCCCCGGTGACCCAGGGAGCCACGGCCGACGGCCTGGGCGAGCTCCGCCGGCTCGCCGGGCGGGTCCTTGACGAGGTCGAGCGGGCCGTGGTCGGCAAGCGCGACGCCCTCGAGCTGGTCCTGCTCGGGCTGCTGGCCGACGGCCACGTGCTCCTGGACGACTACCCGGGCCTGGCCAAGACCCTGATCGCCCGGTCCTTCGCGCACGTGACCTCGCTGCGCTTCGCCCGTGTGCAGTTCACCCCCGACCTGATGCCCTCGGACGTGACCGGCTCCTCGATCTACAGCCAGCGCCTGGGCGACTTCGAGTTCCGGCCCGGCCCGGTGTTCACCAACCTGCTGCTCGGCGACGAGATCAACCGCTCCCCGCCCAAGACCCAGGCCGCCCTGCTCGAGGCGATGCAGGAGCGGCAGGTGACCGTCGACGGCACCACCAGGGCCCTGGAGCACCCGTTCCTGGTCGTGGCCACCCAGAACCCGATCGAGTTCGAGGGCACCTACCCGCTGCCCGAGGCCCAGCTGGACCGGTTCCTGTTGCGGCTGTCGCTCGGCTACCCCTCGGCCGAGGCCGAGTGGCGGATGCTGGAGCGGCGCCTGGAGCGCACCGCCGACGAGGTCGAGCTGACCAAGGTCGCGACCCCGGCCGATGTGCTGGCCATGCAGCGGGCGGTCGAGGAGGTGCACGTGGCCGAGAGCGTCGGCCGCTACATCGTCGAGCTGGTCGGCGCGACCCGGGCCAGCCCGAGGGTCCAGGTCGGGGCCAGCCCCAGGGGCACCCTTGCCCTGCTCAAGGTGGCCAGGGCCAGGGCCGCCCTGGCCGGCCGCGACTTCGTCACCCCCGAGGACGTCAAGGCGGTGGCCGTGCCCGCCCTGGCCCACCGGCTGATCCTGCGCCCCGAGCTGTGGGTGCGCCGGGTCCGCACCGAGGACGTGGTGGCCGAGCTGCTCGAGCAGGTCCCGACCCCGCCCCCCGAGGCCGAGCCGGCCCCGGTCCGCTCCCACCCCGGCGGCTGACGGGCAGCCGTGACCCGCCGGCCCAGCGCCAGGATCGCCGCCTACGTCGGGGTGGCCGCGCTGGCCCTGCTGGCCGGGCTGGCCCTTGGCCGCCCCGAGCTGGCGGCGGTCGCGGCCCCGCTGGCCGTGCTGGTGGTGGCCGGCCTGGCCGGCGTCCGCGACCCCGAGCTGGCCGCCGAGGTCACCGTCGACCGGGAACGGGCCCTGGTCGACGACCAGGTCACCCTCGAGCTGACACTCCGGTCGGCGGACCCGGTGGAGCGCCTGGAGGTGCTGGTGGTCGTCCCCCCGGGCATGGAGGGGCCGGACGGGGCGGCCGGAGGCTGGGCGGTGGCGGTGCGCCTGGCCGCCGGGGAGGAGCGGACCCTGGCCGTCCCGCTCACCTGCCGCCGCTGGGGCGCCTACCGGCTCGGCCAGGTCCACCTGCGGGCCCACGACCGGTTCCGGCTGTTCACCTGGGAGCGGCAGCTGGACGGCCAGGCCGTCCTCAAGGTGTTCCCCGTCCCCGACGCCCTGCGGGCCCTGGTCCGCCCCTTCGAGACCCAGGTCTCCACCGGCAGCCACGTGGCCGCCCAGCGAGGCGACGGCATCGAGTTCGCCGACCTGCGCCCGTTCCTGCCCGGCGACCGGCCCCGCTCCATCAACTGGCGGGCCACCGCCCGCCGCGGCGACCTCATGGTCAACCAGCGCCACCCCGAGCGGGCCACCGAGGTGGTCCTGTTCCTGGACAGCTTCCTGGACGTCCGCGGCCCCACCGGCAGCACCCTGGACCGGGCCGTGGGCGCCGCCGCCTCGCTGGCCGCGGCCTACCTGCGCCAGCGGGACCGGGTGGGGCTGGTCAGCTTCGGCGGGTTCGTGCAGTGGCTCCAGCCCGGCGGCGGCCAGGCCGCCCTCTACCGGCTGCTCGACACCCTGATGGAGACCCAGGTGTTCGCCACCGCGGCCTGGAAGGGGATCCGGCACCTGCCGTCGCAGACCCTGCCGGCCAAGGCCCTGATCGTCGCCCTGACCCCGCTGGTCGACGAGCGCGGGGTGGCCGCCCTGTTCGACCTGCTGGCCCGGGGCTACGACCTGGCCGTGGTCGACATCTCTCCCCTGACCCATGCCGGCCGGGCCACCGGCGAGTGGGACGAGCTGGCCCGGCGCCTGTGGGCCCTGGAGCGCGAGACCCTGCGCCACCGCTACCAGCGCCTGGGCGCGGCCGTGGTCGAGTGGCGCGACGCCATGCACCTCCAGCAGGTGCTCCTGGAGGTGGAGGCATGCCGGCGCCGCGCCGGGCTCGCACCCGGCTAGCCTGCGGCCTGGCCGCCACCGCGGTCGCGGCCGTGCTCGCCCTGGCCCCCCTGGCCTCGGTCGAGGGGCCGCTGCGCCAGGCCCTGGCCTGGCTGGCCGCGGCCGGCCTGCTGCTGGCCGCCGGGGCCGCCCTGCGCCAGACCTCGCTGGTCGCCCCGGCCCTGCTCGTGCTGCTGGCCGAGTACACGGTGGCCCTGGTCCGCCAGGGCGACCGCGTCCACGCCGCCGCCCCCCTGGTCGGGGCCGGCCTGCTGCTGTACGCCGAGCTGGCCAGCTGGGCCAGGGAGGCCCGCCCCCGGGTCCGCGACGAACGCCCGGTGCTGGCCGCCAGGGCGACCGTGGTCGCGGCCAGCACCGTGGCCGCCCTCGCCCTCGGGGTGCTGGTCCTGCTGGCCGCGGCCGTCCCGGCCGGCGGCGGCCTGGCCCGCCTGGCCGTGGGCGTGGTCGCCGCCACCGCCACCCTGGCCCTGGTGGCCGTGGTCGCCCGCCCGACCTCGACCCGCGTCCGGCGAGGCTGAGGCGTCAGGCGGCCCGGTCGGGGCGGTCGCGGGTCGGGGGGCCGCCGGGCGGGCGCCGGTCGGCGCCGGGCAGGCGGGCCTGGGCCTGGTCCTTGAGGTTCGAGGCCCGCTCACGCAGCCAGGCCAGGGCCCGCTGGGCCCACTGGAACTCGGCCGACAGCACGACCAGGCCGAGGAGGATGACGGCGATCCCGGGGCCGGGCAGCACCAGCATGGCGGCCCCGGCGACCAACAGGGTCATCCCGACCAGGAACACCCCGCCGCGCCGGACCGCCCGGGCCAGCACCTGCAGCAACGGTTCCACCCGGGCCCACACCCCCATTCGCCGTCCCGGTCAAGGGTACCAGGGGGGTGGCTCAAGCCCGGGTAAAGGCCCGCCGGGGGTGCCGCCGCCGATCGGGTTCCCGGTATGCTCCGGAGCAGCCAGGCTCGACCTCGCGACGAAGCGGAGGAGGCCGGAACATGGCTGCCGGGGAGTACTGGAACCCCAAGACCGAGACCCTGGGGCGCGACGAGCTGACCGCCCTGCAGCTGGCCAAGCTGCGCCGGCTGTGCGAGTGGGCCGCCGCCCGCAGCCCCTTCTACCAGCGGTCCTTCCGGGAGGCGGGGTTCGACCCCGGCCAGCTCAGGACCCTGGACGACCTGCGCCGGCTGCCCATGCTGACCCGGGAGGAGTGGATGGCCTCCCAGGGCGAGCTGCCGCCGTTCGGGCGGCTGCCGGTGGCCGGCAGGGAGGCGGCCATCCGCTGGCACACCACCTCGGGCACCACCGGCCGTGAGCCCATCCGGGTCCTGGACAGCGCCAAGGACTGGGCCTGGCAGGCCGAGATGTGGTGCTACGGCCTGTGGGGGTTCGGGGTCCGGCCGGCGGACACCGCCTATGTGGCCTTCGGCTACGGCTCGTTCATCGGCTTCTGGGGGCTGCACTACGGCATGGAGAAGATGGGCGTGCTGAACGTCCCCGGCGGCGCCCAGACCACCGAGGGCCGGGTCAGGCAGCTGGTCGACTTCGGGGCCACGGTGGTCGCCTCCACCCCCACCTACGCCCTGCGCCTGGCCCAGGAGGCCGAGCGGCTCGGCGTCGACCTGGCCGCCAGCCCCGTCCAGCGGCTGATCCTGTCCGGCGAGCCGGCCGGGTCCATCCCCCAGACCAAGGCCCTGATCGAGCGGCTCTGGGGGGCCAGGGCGGGCGACACCGCCGGCATGACCGAGATCGGCACCATCATGATCTTCGAGTGCAGCCACCAGCCGGGCGGCACCCACATCATCGAGGACCACTACATCGAGGAGGTCGTCGACCCGGCCAGCGGCGAGCCCGTCGGCTACGGCGAGGCGGGGGAGCGGGTGGTGACCTCCTTCGGCCGCGGCATCATCCCGCTGGTCCGCTACCGCACCGCCGACCTGGTCACCAGGGTCCCGGCCTCCCGCTGCAGCTGCGGGCGCGGCTTCGACCTGTACGAGGGCGGCATCCTCGGCCGGGTCGACGACATGAAGCTGGTCAGGGGCACCAACGTCTACCCGCGGGCCGTCGAGGGGATCGTCCGCGAGTTCCCGGGCGTGGAGGAGTTCCAGCTCCTGCTGACCCGCGAGGGCCACTTCGACCGGATCGCGCTGCGCGTCGAGCCCGCCCCCGACGTCTCCGACGAGGCCTGGGCCGACATGGCCGACCGGCTGGCCAAGGCCCTGGCCGAGGCCCACGAGGGGCTGCGCTTCGAGGTCGAGCGGGCCGCTCCCGGGGAGCTGCCCCGCTTCGAGCTCAAGGCCCGGCGGACCGTCGACCGGCGCGACACCCCGATCGGAGGCTGACCATGCCCACCACCGACCTGCTCGGCCGGCCCACCACCGAGGTCGAGGACGAGCTGCTGGAGCTGTACGGCCGCTGCAAGGCCCTGCTGGGCCGCGACGACCTGGCCCCCTGTGTCCGGGCCGGGGCCCGGGTGGCCACCGTGGGACTCTGGAACGCCGTCAACGACCTCGCCCTCACCTCCGAGCAGCTGCTCGACCTGGGCGCCTGACCATGCCCGTCTCCGAGCGCCACTCCAAGCTGGTCTACGACGCCCTGGCCGCGGCCGGGGTCGAGGTCGTCTCGGCCCTGCCCGAGACCTGGCTGGTCCACCTCATCCGCCTTGCCGAGGACGACCCCGGCATGATCCTGGTCCGCCTGGCCAAGGAGGAGGAGGGGGTCGGCATCTCGGCCGGGGCCCATCTGGCCGGGCGCCGGTCGGCCATGCTGCTCCAGAACCACGGCCTGCTCCAGTCGGTCAACGGCATCGTCTCGCTGACCCAGCTGTACAAGATCCCGCTGCTGCTGCTGATCAGCGACCGCGGCCACCTGGGCGAGCCCGACCCCTGGCAGACCGAGGGCGGCAAGACGACCCGGCCGATCCTGGACGCCCTGGGGATCGTCACCGACGAGCTGCGCGACCCGGCCACCGTCCAGCTCCAGGTGGCCAGGGCCATGACCCTGGCCCAGGCGTCGCTGTCGCCGGTGGCCCTGCTGCTCACCCGCGACCTGATGTGGGAGGCCCTTGCCTGATGGAGCGGATCCGCTGCCTGGAGGCGATCTACGACGAGCTGGCCGACTGCGCGGTCGTCACCATCATGGGGGCGGTCGCGGTCGAGCTGTACTCACTTGGCCACCGGCCCAACTTCTTCTACCTGGAGCACGCCATGGGGCTGGCCTCGTCGATGGGCCTGGGCATCGCCCTGTCCCAGCCCGAGCGCAAGGTGGTCGTGCTCGACGGCGACGGGTCGGTGCTGATGAACCTGGGCGGGCTGACCACCCTGGCCCGGTATGCCCCCGGGAACCTCACCCACATCATCTTCGACAACCAGAGCCTGCTCAGCGTGGGCGGGTTCCCGACGGCCACCGCCACCGGCTCGGACCTGGCCGGCATCGCCCGGGCGGCCGGCATCGCCAACGCCCGGACCCTGACCGACCTGGAGGCGTTCACGGCGGCCGCCGTCGAGGCCATCCGCGGCCCCGAGCTGGCCTGCCTGGTCGCCAAGGTCGAGCCGGTCGGGCCCAAGAGCTTCCACATGGACCTGCACATGCTCGAGAACCGCTTCGAGTTCCAGCGCGCCCTGCGACCCGACCCCGCCGACCCCCAAGGAGCCCCCTCGTGACCGACGCCGTCCAGACCCTGGCCGCCGCCCTCGCCTCCGGGCAGGTCGAGGTGGTCGACCTGACCCAGCCGCTGTCGGAGCAGACCCCGACCCTGCCGCTGCCCGAGCCGTTCGCCAACACGCCCAAGTTCCGGCTGCGGGAGCTGTCCCGCTTCGACGAGCGCGGCCCCGCCTGGTACTGGAACGCCCTGGAGGGGGGCGAGCACACGGGTACCCACTTCGACGCCCCCATCCACTGGGCCACCGGCAAGGACCAGGACGACGTCAGCCAGGTCCCGCCGTCCCGGCTGATCGGCCCGGCGGTGGTCATCGACCACGCCGACCGGGCCGCCGCCGACCCCGACCACCTCCTCACGGTCGAGGACGTGGAGGCGTTCGAGGCCGACCACGGCCCCCTGCCCGAGGGCGGCTGGCTGCTGTACCGCACCGGCTGGGACGCCAGGGCCGACGACGAGGCCGCCTTCCTCAACGCCGACGACACCGGCCCCCACACCCCCGGCATCGACGTCGCCTGCGCCCGCTGGCTGGCCGACCGCCCCATCCTGGGCATCGGCGTGGAGACCGTCGGCATCGACGCCGGCGCCGCCCACAGCTTCGACCCCCCCTTCCCCCTCCACAACTTCCTGCTCGGCGCCGGCAGGTACGGCCTCACCCAGCTGGCCAACCTCGACCGCCTCCCACCCACCGGGGCTCTGGTGATCGCCGCCCCCCTCAAGATCGTCGGCGGCTCCGGCAGCCCCACCCGCGTCCTGGCCCTGGTCCCCCGCTAAGCCTCGGCCGGGGGCTGGGTCGGGGTGACGACCGAGAAGTGGCCGCCGGAGGGGTCGGCCAGGACGGCGATGCGGCCGTACGGGGTGTCGAACGGCGGGGCCCCGACCGAGCCGCCGAGCTCGGTGGCCCGCTTGGCCGCCTCGTCGGTGCCGGCGACGGCGAAGTACGTCATCCAGTGGGCGGGGATCTCGCCCCACTGCTCGTTCATCTCCAGCATGCCGGCCACCGTCTGGCCGTCCAGCTTCCAGGTCACGTAGTTCACGTCGGGGTCGTCCAGGGGCTCGGCGTCCCAGCCGAACATCTGGCCGTAGAAGCGCCGGCAGTCCTCGAAGGCCCGGGTGTTGACCTCCCACCAGGTCATGGCGCCCGGCTCGTGGACCACGCCGGCGCCGATGTGCTGATCGGCCTGCCACACCCCGATGGCCGCGCCGCCCGGGTCGGCGACCATGGCCAGGCGGCCCGACGGCCCCAGGGTCGTGGGCGCCATCAGCACCTGCCCGCCGGCGGCCGCCGCCTTGTCGGTGGCCTCGTCGGCGTTGCCGGCGACCCAGACGTTCCAGTGGCTGGGGATGCCCTGGGCGGCCATCTCGGCCGGCATCGTCCCGGCCGCGGCCGCGTCGCGCCCCCCAGGCGGAAGAACCGGTAGGTCCCGTCCCCGCCGGGCATGGCCATGTCCTCGGGCTCCCAGCCGAACAGGCCGACGTAGAAGGCGCTGGCCGCCTCCAGATTGGTGGAGACCATGTCCACCCAGTTGATCGTGCCGGGCTTGTGCGCGTCCACGTGCGGCATGCGGTGTGCCCTCCCCTGTCGATGGTGGGGCCAGGCTAGCCCGGCTCCTTGGTGGGCAGCCAGAACCGCACCATGGTGCCGCTCCCGGGGTGGCTGTCGACCCGGCACCAGCCGTCGGCCATGGTCGCCCGCTCCGACATGCTGGTCAGGCCGACGTGGCCGGGCCGCGGGGTCGCCTTGACCCGGTCCGGGTCGAAGCCGGCGCCGTCGTCGCCGATGGTCACCAGCAGCCCGCCCTGGGACTCCTCCAGCCGGACGGCCACCCGGGTGGCGGCGGCGTGCATCCGGACGTTGGTGAGCGCCTCCTGGCAGATGCGGTAGGCGATCACCCGGACCTCGGCCGGCGGCTCGTGCTCCAGGTCGTCGCGGAGCTCGGCGACGAAGCCGCCCTGGGTGGCCGTCTCGGTCAGGTACTCACACAGGGCCGCGGCCAGCCCGTCGTCGTCCAGCTGGGCCGGGCGCAGGTCGAACACCAGCGTCCGGAGCCGGCGCAGGCTGGACGACACCGCCTCCTCGAGGTGGTCCAGGAGCTGGCGCTGGCCGTCGTCGGTGAGGTGGTCGCGGAAGGTGGTCAGCATGAGCCGGGCGGCGGCGATGGTCTGGATGGCGTCGTCGTGGACCTCGCCGGCGATGCGCCGCCGCTCCTCCTCCTGGGCCCAGACCACCCGCCCGAGCAGCCGGCGGCGCTGCTCGTCCAGGCGGACCAGGCGCTCGTGGGCCTGGTGGCGCTCGGTGACGTCGCGCAGCACCACCACCCGGCCGGTGAGCCGGCCCTCCCTGTCACACAGGGGGGTGGTGGACAGCTCGTGGCGGCGGCCGGCCAGCTCCACCTCCTCGGGCAGGACCGGGTCGTCGGCCCGCTCCACCAGCGACGGCTCGACCCCGAGCAGCTCGGAGACCGGGAGCCCGACGGCCTGGGCGGCCGGCACCCCGAGGGCCCGCTCGGCGGCCGGGTTGAGCTTGACCACCCGCCGGTACGGATCGAGGACCAGCACCCCGTCCAGCATGGTCTCGAACACCGAGCTGGTGGCGATCGGGGCCAGGTCGAGCAGCCGGAACCGGAACAGCCCCCAGACCAGCACCGCCCCGGTGAGGATGAACAGGAACGGGGTCGGCTCGACGTGCCGGAACGGGCCCAGGTTGAGGTTGTGGGCCACGTTGGCGACGCTGGGCAGCAGGACGGCCACGATCAGCAGCAGGCTCTGGCGCCAGTAGAGCCGCGACAGCCGGGTCAGGGTCCAGACGAACAGGGCCGTGGAGCCCCAGACGACGGCGTTGGCGTAGACCAGGAACGGCCAGAACAGGGGGCCCACCTGGGCGATGGCGTCGGCCGGGTCGGCGGCCGCCTCGGGCGGGTAGTAGCGGACCAGGTCGTGGGTGGCCGGGACGGCCAGCAGGGCGATGGTGGCCAGGGGGACCACGGCCAGGGCGGCCATGGTCCGCCGGTTCACCCACCGCTCCCGGCCGGTGTACTGCATCACGAAGGCGTAGAAGGCCGGGGGCAGCAGGGCGATGCCCAGCCACTTGGCGTCGCCCCAGAACAGCCGGGCCGACAGCCGGGTCGCCCCCAGCTCGATGGCGTAGGCCAGCCCCCACCAGCCGGCGGCGGCCAGCATGACGGCCAGGCTGGCCCCGGCCGACGCCCGCCGGTGCCGCCAGACGTAGAGGGTGTAGCCGGCCAGACAGATGCCGCCTGCCAGGGCGAGCGCGCTGAAGTACCAGTGCCAGCTGACGGCGGCAAACCTTTCGGGCAGTTCGGGCTGAGCAGGGAATGCTAAGCCATCGGGGTGGTTGCGGCTAGGCCCCGGGCGGCCCGGGGGTGGCGTCGGCGAACTGGCGGGTGCGGCTGGGGCGGACGTACACGATCTCGCCCTGGGCCAGCTCCAGCTCCTCGGCGTCCTCGCGCGACAGCTGGGCCTGGAGGCGCTGGCCGTCGCCCAGCAGCAGGTGGGCCCGGACCTCGAAGCCCAGGTGGACCAGGCGCTCGACCATGGCCTCGGAGGTGGTGCCGTTGGGCTCGCGCCGCACCTGGACGTCGTGGGGGCGGAGGAAGTGCTCGCCCAGGCGGGTGACGGGGCCGACGAAGCCCATCACGAAGGCGTTGGTCGGGTGCTCGTACAGGTCGCGGGGGCCGCCGACCTGCTCGACCCGGCCGTGGTGCATGACCACGATCCGGTCGGCCACCTCCATGGCCTCCTCCTGGTCGTGGGTCACGAACAACGTAGTAACGGGCATCTCCTGATGGAGCCGGCGCAGCCATGCGCGCAGCTCCTCGCGAACGTTCGCGTCGAGCGCACCGAAGGGCTCGTCCAGCAGCAGCACCGACGGCTCGACCGCGAGTGCGCGCGCCAGCGCCATGCGCTGGCGCTGGCCTCCCGAGAGCTCGCTCGGGTAGCGCTTGCCGAACTGGCTCAGCTGCACGAGCCCGAGCAGCTCGTCGACGCGGCGCTCGATGTCGGCCTTCGGGCGCTTGCGGATGCGCAGGCCGAAGGCGACGTTCTCCCGCACGCTCATGTGCTTGAACGCGGCGTAGTGCTGGAACACGAAGCCGACGCCGCGGTCCTGCGGCGTCACGCCTGTCATGTCGCGTCCTTCGATGCAGACCTGACCGGAGTCGGGCGACTCGAGGCCGGCGATGATGCGCAGCAGCGTCGACTTGCCGCCGCCGCTCGGGCCGAGCAGCGCGGTCAGCGAGCCGGATGGCACCGCCACCGACACGTCCTCGAGCGCGGTGAAGTCGCCGAAGCGCTTGGTGATGTTGTGTGCCTCGATTGCCATCAGGTCCTCCTTGCTCTCCGTCGGTCCAGATACGTCATGCCGAGCAGGGCGCTCATCGCGAACACGGCCAGGAGCACCGCGATCGCGTACGCCCCCTGCACGTCGAAGCCTTCGAAGCGGTTCTGCACGTACAGGGTCAGCGTCTCGGTCTGGCCCTGCAGGTGACCCGACACCACCGCAACGGCACCGAACTCGCCGAGCGCCCGCGCGGTCGTCAGCACCACGCCGTAGGCGACGGCGGGCCGGATCGCGGGCAGCGTCACGCGCCAGAAGGTCTGCCAACCGCTTGCGCCGAGCGTTTGCGCCGCCTCCTCCTGCTCGGTGCCGATCTCGCGCAGCACCGGCGCAACCTCGCGCACCACGAACGGCAGCGACACGAACATCGTCGCCAGCACGATCCCCGGTACGGAGAAGATCACGCGTATGCCCTCTGAGATGAGCGCGTTGCCGGCCCACCCCTGCTCGCCGTACACGAGCACG